>JBARWC010000203.1:0-5991 GCA_049646585.1 Burkholderiaceae bacterium
CGCCGGCCGGCACGTCGTCGATCAGCCAGACGTTGCCCCTATGGTGCAGCCGCGACCCAGCGTCACGCGGCCCAGTATGGTGGCGCCGGCGTAGATGACGACGTCGTCTTCCACGATGGGGTGGCGGGGCAGGCCTTTTTCGAGCTTGCCGTTCGCGTCCGTGGGGAAGCGCTTGGCGCCCAGGGTGACGGCCTGGTAAATGCGCACGCGCTCGCCGATGATGGCGGTTTCGCCTATGACCACCCCCGTGCCGTGGTCGATGAAGAAGCTGGGGCCGATCTGGGCGCCGGGGTGGATGTCTATGCCGGTCTGGGAGTGGGCCAGTTCGGACGACATGCGGGCCAGCAGGGGCAGGTCCAGCTTGTAGAACTGATGGGCGACGCGGTGGTGGATCATGGCCAGCACGCCCGGATAGCACAGCAGGACTTCATCGACGCTGCGCGCGGCGGGGTCGCCCTGGAAGGCGGCCAGCACGTCGGCGTCGAGCTGCCGGCGGATGTCGGGCAGCGAACCGGCGAAGGACTGCACCGCCGCGGTCGCCTTTTCTTCGATCTCGGCGTCGTTGCGATGCTCGTGGCGCCGCTGATAGCGCATTTCCAGGCGGACCTGGTTCAGCAGGGCGTGCAGGGCCGAGTCCAGCGTGTGGCCCACGTAGAAGTCTTCGCTTTCCTGGCGCAAGTCCAGCGGCCCCAGGCGCATGGGAAACAGCACGCCCTTCAGATCGTCCAGAATGTGCTCTATGGCTTGCGGCGAGGGGAACTCGCGGCCCCCCGGCTCGCGCGAACGCTGCTGGGATGTGCGCCAGCCTTGCCGGATGGAGTTCAGGTCCTGCACTATGGGGTGGATGTCGAAAACGGCCATGTAAAGTAAAGTGGGATAAAAGAACAGGGAAGCGACCATGATACCAATCTATTGCCCCAAATCGGAGTCCGAAGCCTCGGTTATTACATCGCTGATGGATGCCTACGGCATCTCTTTCCTGATGCGCGGCGGCGCCTTCAGCACCATGTACCCGGGGCCGGTCGCCAACAGCCTGAATGCCCAGACTTTGATGGTGCGCGAGGATCAGGCCGATCTGGCCAGGCAATTGCTGGAGCCCTTCGTCCAAGAGTAGCTCGGGGGCCAGCTGTTACGATATGCTGCGGCACGGCAATTTCGGCCGCGCCTTGTTGTCGCAATACCCGCCCGGACCATGACCCAGAAACTCACACCTTCGACCATACTGCTTTTACTCGTCCCGCCCTTGCTCTGGGCCGGCAATGCGGTCTTGGGGCGCGTCGTCATCGACATGGTGCCGCCCCTTACCCTGAACTTCCTGCGCTGGGTCGCCGCTTTCATTATTTTGCTGCCGCTGGGCCATTCCGTGCTGCGCCGGGGCAGCGGCTTGTGGCGCTTGTGGAAGCGCTATGCCTTGCTGGGCCTGTTGGGCGTGGGCTTGTACAACACCTTGCAATACATGGCCCTGCATACGTCCACGCCCATCAACGTGACGCTGGTGGCCGCCAGCATGCCGCTATGGATGATGCTGATAGGCCTTTTGTTCTTCGGCACACGCATCGGCGGGCATCAGCTGGCCGGCGTGGCCTTGTCCATGGCGGGCGTGCTGGTGGTGCTGAGCCACGGCCAATGGCAGCAACTGCTGGCCATGCGCTTTGTTGCCGGCGATATCTTCATGATCGTGGCGGCGATAGTCTGGGCCTTCTATAGCTGGCTGCTGACGCGCGACGACGGGGCCGGCGGCATCCGGCGCAGCTGGGCCACGCTGCTGCTGGCGCAGATATTCTTCGGCGTGCTGTGGTCGGGCGGGTTTGCCGCCGGCGAATGGGCGCTGACCGATGCGCAAATACACTGGAGCTGGGGCCTTGGCGCCGCGCTGCTTTACTTCGCGGTGGGCCCGTCCATCGTCGCCTATCGATGCTGGGGGGCGGGAGTGGGGCGTGTGGGGCCCACGGTCGCCGGTTTCTTCAACAACCTGATGCCTTTGTTCGCAGCCCTGATGTCAGCCGCCTTTCTTGGCGAAACTCCGCAGGCCTATCACGCGGTGGCTTTCTTGCTGATCGTCGGCGGCATCGTGTTGTCGTCGCGCTACCGACCAGCGGCCTGAGCGACGGCGGGCAGGACGAAACAGCCGAAGAACTGCGCAATCGCGGCCAGGCTGCCGGTGTAGCTCAGGCGACCGTCCTTGACCGCGGCATCCAGATCCGCCTTGCCATAGGCCAGCCGCAGCGCGGTCTGCGTGTCGCAGCGGATTGTTGCGTCGGGGCGGTCGGCTTCGCCTCGGGCGACGTGAGTTTGTCCGTCATTGACCCGGGCGTGAAAGACCTCGTCGCCGAATTCCAGTTGTATGCGCAAGGCCAGGCCCTGTGCGCGGCCCGGATCGAACATCACCTTGAACGACAGCATCAGCGAATCGGGCCCCACCTTGCCGCCACGGATGAAGGAGGGCGAGCGCACCCCCCAGCGCACCAGATGCAGCAAAGCGGGCTCGAGTTCTTTGCCCCAATCGGTCAGTTCATAGACCCAGGAAGCGGCGGGCGGAGGAAGCCGGCGCCGCAAGACGACGCCATCGGCTTCGAGCTCGTTCAGGCGCTGGGTCAGAACATTTGGGCTGATGGTGGGCAGGCCCTTGCGCAAGTCGGTAAAGCGCTTGGGGCCCAGAAGCAGTTCCCGGACCACCAGCAAAGCCCAGCGTTCGCCGACCAGGTCCAGCGCATGGGCCGCGGCGCATGCATCCAAATAACTGCGTTTTATTGCCATGCGTAACAGTTTAGCAGATTTAGTCCTGAATCAGTTTATTTTAGTTGTTTTTTAGGACTAAAAAAGTTTAAATACGCATTCAATGACATGCGAGGCATGCCATGCGGGTCGCGGGTTTCGCAGGCGCTTCGGTCATTTCACCTTGAAACCAGGAGACAAAACCATGACTCAAGCAGATGCCCACAAGGCAAAGGAAGACGTCAGGCTGACTATCGGCAGCTGGCTGAAAGCGGTAAAGGCGCGGGACCTGAAGGCGCTTATGTCGTATTACGCGCCGGACGTGGTGGCCTTCGACGCCATCCAGCAGTTGCGCTTCAAGGGCGCCAAGGATTACGGCAAGCATTGGGAAGCCTGCCTGGCCATGTGCCCCGGCGATATGATTTTCGACCCGGAGCAACTGGACATACAGGTCGAGAACGGCCTTGCCGTTGCGCACGGACTGGTTCGCTGCGGCATGACGGACGAAGACGGCAAGGAACACAGCTCGTGGATGCGCATGAGCTCCAGCTACCGGAATATCGACGGCAAATGGGCCATCGCCCATGAGCATTTTTCCGCGCCCTTTGACATGCGCAGCGGCAAGGCCTTGTTCGACCTGCAACCCGATGGCGCCGACAAGGTCCGGCCCATACCGCTGGGCATGAACTCCGTCACACCGCATCTGGTCTGCGCCGATGCGGTGAAGGCCATGGATTTCTACAAGAAGGCGTTCGGCGCCATTGAAGAAGCCCGCCTGGAAATGGCGCAGGGCAAACTGGCCCATGCTTGCCTGAGAATCGGCGATTCGGCCATCTTCCTGGTCGACGAGATGCCGCAGTGGGGCTCGGTAGGCCCCCGATCGCTCAAGGGCACGCCCGTAAGCATCCACTTGTACGTCGAGGATGCCGACGCCGCCCTGGCCAAGGCGGTCGCCGCGGGCGCGAAGGAGATCATGCCGGTCCAGGAGATGTTCTGGGGCGACCGCTACGGCCTGGTCGAGGACCCCTATGGCCACCGCTGGTCGCTGGCCACCCATGTGCGTGACCTCAGCGCGGAGCAGATACAGGAAGCCGGGCGGCAGATGATGCAGGACCCGTCCGGGTGCCAGGGCGCCCAGGCCTAGGCGTCCTAGCTGTTCATCCCGGGTGTGCTGGGCGGCGAGGGTAAGCGCCGCGCCGGGCATCGCGGTAGCAGGCGTCACGGGATCAGGCGTCATAGGATCGGGCATCACGGGACCAGGCGTCACGGCAAGGGGCATCGCGAGTCGGGCGTCGCGGCCCCATTGCAATCATCGCAATCGTTGCAATCGCGGGCTCCGGCCCGCGTCTTCGGCGATAATCCAGTGATATCGCTTTGATGTCACTTTGTCTTCTTCGATGGTCCGATGACTAAGCCCCCTGGCCGGCTGCTTGCCTACCTTTGCCTTGCCCTGAGCATGTCGCTGGTCGGCGCCTACGTGGCGCTGACCAAGCCCCTGGCGCTGGTATTGCCCGTATTCCTTTTGGGCTGGCTGCGCTTCGGCATAGGCGGCATCGCCATGCTGCGTTGGATACGCAAGCCGGCGGGCGAGCCGCCTTTGTCCCGCCAGACGCGCAAACTGGTCTTTCTTGAATCCTTCCTGGGCAATTTCCTGTTCACGCTGTGCATGATCGTGGGCGTAAGCCTGACCAGCGCCGTGTCCGCGGGCGTGATCATGTCGGCCATCCCCGCCATGGTGGCCTTGATGAGCTGGATATTCCTGAAGGAAAAAATCGGCCTGCGCGTCTGGGCCGCGGTGGCCTGCGGAGCCCTGGGCATAGGCCTGCTGTCGCTGGCCCAAAGCGGCGCGCCGGATGCGTCCCAGGCGGCGGGCGCGGGCGGGCACGCATGGCTGGGCAATATCCTGATCTTCGGCGCCGTCTTGTGCGAGGGCTCGTATGCGGTCATAGGCAAGAAGCTGACGGCGGTGCTCAGCCCCAAGCGCATCAGCGCCATCATCAATCTGTGGGGCTTCGTCCTGATGACGCCGTTCGGGCTGTACACGGCGCTGCAATTCGATTTCGCGTCGGTGCCCTTTGAAATGTGGGCCTTGCTGCTGTTCTACGCGCTGGCGGCCAGCGTGTGGACGGTATGGCTGTGGATGACGGGACTGAAATCCGTCCCGGCCTCGCGCGCCGGGGTGTTCACCGTGATGCTGCCCGTCAGCGCCGCGCTGGTGGGCGTGCTGGTGCTGGGCGAAACCCTGACGGTCTTGCAGGTAGTCGCCTTCGCCGTCGCCTTGGCGGGCCTGCTGCTGGCGACGCTGCCCGGCAGGCAGGCCGCCTAGCTCCCGGCGGCCGCGGCGGCTCTAGGCCTCGCAGGCATACTCTATGATCAGTTGCGCCGAGACCACGCCGTTCCAGACATTCTGGTCCAGCCGGTAGGCCACGTCGATCTGCTCGGGCAGCATGTCGGCGTGGTTGAACCAGATGGCGTCGAAGCGCTGATGGCCTCGTTCCAGGCTGAGCTTCAGGTGCTTGTCCTTCAATAGCCGCTGCTGGCGCACCAGGAAGGTGTCGCGGAACACGGGGGCGGGAAAGCCCGCGCCCCATACCTGCTGTTGCAGCAGGCCGGCCACGTCGGCATTGGCATAGCCGCTTTCCAACGAACCGTCGGTTTCTATGACGGGTTCGAAGCTGCTGCGGCCGCTCAGTTCCCGCACGGCGGCGTCGAAGCCCGCCACGAAAACGTCGTAGGCGGTTTCGCGCAGGCTGAGGCCGGCCGCCATGGCGTGGCCGCCGAACTTCAGGATGATGCCGGGGTGGCGCTTGGAAACCAGGTCCAGCACGTCGCGCAGATGCACGTCGGGTATGGAGCGGCCCGACCCGCGCAGTTCGCCTTCGTCGGAGCGGGCGAAGGCCAGGGTCGGACGCCAATAGGTTTCTTTCAGGCGCGAGGCCACCAGCCCCACCACGCCCTGGTGCCAGTCGGGGTTGTAGACGCAGACGCTGGCGCCCATGGTGGGCAGCGAGGTTTCGATGGCTGCCAGCGCTTCTTCGCGCATGGTGGTTTCGATGCCACGCCGTTCCTGGTTCATGGCGTCCAGTTGACGGGCCAGCTCCAGGGCCTGGCCTTCGTCGTCGGTCGTCAGGCAGTGTATGCCCAGGCTCATGTCGGCCAGCCGGCCCGCCGCGTTGATGCGCGGCCCCAGGGCGAAGCCCAGGTCGAAGCCGCTGGCCTGGCGCGGCTCGCGTCCGGCGACGGCGAACAGGGCGCGCAGGCCGGGCTGCATGCGTC
>JBARWC010000204.1:0-3729 GCA_049646585.1 Burkholderiaceae bacterium
GGCTTCAGGGCGGCGGGGCCTGCAAAGTGGCGTCCAGCCAGCCCCGCAGGGCGTTGGATACCCGCAAGGCGGGCGCGTCTTCCAGGTCGCGGCGGCTGAGCGTGGCGACGCGCGCCAGGCCCTGGTCCAGCAAAGCCTGGCGCTGGACGCCGGGCAGCAGGCCGGCGGATACGGGCGGGGTCAGCCAGGCACCCGTGGCGTCACGGACGTAGAGGTTGCTGCGGCTGCCCTCGCAGGCTTCGTCCTTGTCGTTGCAGTACACCACATCGAAGTAATCGGGGTGCTGTTCCAGCCAGGCCTGGGCTTGCGCGTACCAGGGTCGTCGCGTGGTCTTGTGGCGCAGCCACAGGTCGTCGGCTTGCAGCGGCATGGGGCACAGGTGCAGCCGCACAGGCGTGGGGGTGGGAGGCAGAGGGTTGGCTTCCAGCGATAGCTCGCCATCCTGGCCGACCAGCAGCCGCAGGCGGTGAACCGCGTCCGGGTCCAGGCCGGCCAAGCGAGACCGGATGGCGGCCTCCAGCCCTTCGCCGGGATGGACGTAGCCCAGGGCCAGGCACGATGCCTCCAGACGCCGGCGGTGCCATGCCAGCAGCGGGATGCGACGCCCGGCCTCGACGCGCATGGTTTCGATCAAGCGGATGGCTTGCGTATCCATGGTGGGCCGTCAAGCGCCGGTGCTATTGCCCGAAGCCGTCAGGAAGTCGTGCAGCACCGCGCCGGTGTGCGACTTGTCCCTCAAGCTGATGATGTGCTCGGGCGTGCCCTGCGCCACCAATCGCCCGCCGCCGCTGCCGCCTTCGGGGCCCAGATCCAGCACCCAGTCGGCTTCGGCGACGATGTCCAGATTGTGCTCGATGACCACGACGGTATTGCCTGCCTCGACCAGTCTATGCAGCACATGGATCAGCTTTTCGACGTCGGCGATGGACAAGCCGACGGTGGGCTCGTCCAGCACGTACAGCGTATGCGGTATGCGCGAGGCACGCCCGGTCTTGATGACCCCGTCGGTCAGCCTGGCCTTGGCCAGCTCGGTGACCAGCTTGATGCGCTGCGCCTCGCCGCCCGACAGGGTGGGCGATGGCTGGCCCAGCGTCAGGTAGCCCAGCCCCACGTCCTGCATCAGTTGCAGTATGCGCGATATCCTGGGGTGGGCCGAGAAGAACTCGACGGCGTCATCCACTTCCATTTTCAGGACTTCGCCGGCGCTCTTGCCGCGCCAGGTCACGCTGAGCGTGTCGCGATTGAAGCGCTCGCCGTTGCAGGCGTCGCACAGCACCTTCACGTCGGGCAGGAAGCTCATTTCTATGGTGCGCATGCCCTGGCCTTCGCAGACCGGGCAGCGTCCTTCGCCGGTGTTGAAGGAGAAGCGGGCCGCGGTCCAGCCGCGCAAGCGCGCGTCGCGGGTGTCGGCAAACAGCTTGCGCACATCGTCCCAGAAACCGACATAAGTGGCGGGGCAGGAGCGCGGCGTCTTGCCTATGGGGGTCTGGTCGACTTCCAGCACCCGGTCGATGGATTCCCATCCGGAAATGCCGACGCAGCCATGCCATGCCGGCGCCTTGCGCTGCGATACCGCTTGCGCCAGGTTGTCCAGCAGCACGTCGCGGGCCAGGGTGGACTTGCCCGAGCCGGACACGCCGGTGACCACGCTGAGCCGGCCCACGGGCAGGCTGGCCGCCACATTGCGCAGGTTGTGCAAATGCGCGCCTTCGACATGGATCATGCCGGTGTCGGCGCCGATGGGGCGACGGGCCTGCAAGGGATGCGGCAGGGGTTGTTTGAGATAGCGCCCGGTGACCGAGGTGGGGCTGTCCATCAGGTCTTGCGCCGTGCCTTGCGCCACCACCATGCCGCCCCGCACGCCCGCGCCCGGGCCGATGTCGATGATGTGCGAGGCCCGCCGTATGGTGTCTTCGTCGTGTTCGACGACCACCAGGGTATTGCCATGGCCTTCCAGCGCGGCCAGCGCGTCCAGCAGGATGCGGTTGTCGCGCGCATGCAGCCCTATGGTGGGCTCGTCCAGCACGTAGCACACGCCTTGCAGGTTGGATCCCAGTTGGGCCGCCAGGCGTATGCGCTGCGCTTCGCCGCCCGAAAGTGTGGGCGCCGCGCGGTCCAGCGCCAGATAGCCCAGGCCCACCTGCTGCATGAAGTTCAGGCGGCCCTGGATTTCAGCCAGGATGTCGCGGGCGATTTCGCCCTCGCGGCCTCGGCTTACCAGCCCGGTAAAGAAGGATTGCGCTTCGGACACAGGCAGGGCCGCCAGTTCGGCGATCGACCGGTCGCGCCAGCGGAAGGCGCGCGATACGGGGTTCAGCCGCTCGCCGTGGCAGGCGGCGCAGGTTTCGCTGCCGCCTTCGTACCAGGCGTTCCAGGCGCTTTCCTCGCCGGTCTGTTCCGCGTCGAAGCCGGCCAGTTGCAAGCCTGTGCCGAAGCAGGCGGTGCACCAGCCATGCTTGGAGTTGTACGAGAACATGCGCGGGTCGGGTTCGGGAAAGCTGGTGCCGCAGCTTGGGCAGGCGCGCTTGACCGAGAAATGCTTTTGCTCCGGCGCGGGGCGCGGCTCGGCCATGCGCCGTTCGTCCAGCGAAGCGCCGCCTTCCGGCGTCAGGTCGAGCAGCACGCTGAAGCTGCCCTGGCCGTGTTCCAGCGCGCTGCGCACGGCTTCGCGCAGTTGGGCTTCGTGGCGGGGATCGACCAGCAGGTCGGCCACCGGCAGTTCTATGGTGTGTTCCTTGTAGCGGTCCAGCCGGGGCCAGGGCGCGACGGGAATGAATTCACCGTCGACGCGCAGATGGGAGTGTCCCTTGCCCGCCGCCCACTTTGCCAGGTCGGTGTAATAGCCTTTGCGCGCGCTGACCAGCGGAGCCAGGATGCCGATGTGGCGGCCCCTGTAGTTCGTCAGTATCTGGGCGACGATCTGCTCGGCTTTTTGCGGTTCGACCGGCACCATGCAGTCGGGGCACATCTGCGTGCCCAGCTTCACGTACAGCAGGCGCAGGAAGTGATGGATTTCCGTCATGGTGGCGACGGTGGACTTGCGGCCGCCGCGGCTGGTGCGCTGCTCGATGGCGACGGTGGGCGGTATGCCGTAGATCGCGTCGACGTCGGGTTTGCCCGCCGGCTGGACGATGGCGCGCGCATAGGCGTTCAGCGACTCCAGGTAGCGGCGCTGGCCTTCGTTGAAAAGAATGTCGAAGGCCAGCGTGGACTTGCCGGAGCCCGACACGCCCGTGATGACAGTGAAGGTGTCGCGCGGAATGCTGACGTTCACGCCCTTCAGGTTGTGCTCGCGGGCATTGAGTATGTCTATGCTGGCCGCCGCCGAGCGCTTGTGCTTCAACAGGCTTTGCAGCGGGGTTCCCGTTTCGCCGTAGTGGCGGACCGGCTCGGCCAACTGCCGCGCCTGCTGCGATTTGTCTTCGTAGATGATCGCAGTGGTGTAGTCGGCCAGCGCCTGCCCGGTATGCGATGCCGGAATCCGCATCAGGTCTTCGGGCGTGCCGGTGCCCACGACCTGGCCGCCGGCGTCGCCGCCTTCCGGCCCCAGGTCTATCAGCCAGTCGGCCGCGCGGATCACGTCCAGGTTGTGTTCGATGATGAGCAGGGAATGGCCGGCGGCCAGCAGCTTGCGGAAGGCGCGCATCAGGCGGGCCACGTCGTCGAAGTGCAGGCCGGTGGTGGGCTCGTCGAACAGGAACAGGCTGCCCTTGCGGGCGACCTTGGCGG
>JBARWC010000205.1:0-8367 GCA_049646585.1 Burkholderiaceae bacterium
GTGCCGGCCCATGCCTGCTTGAAGCGGGCGCGGGCGGGCTCGTCGGGCACGATGACGACCTTGGCGCCTGTGTCGGCGGCCTGGCCGGCGAGTTGCTCTATGCGGCTGTGCGCGCTGAGCGCATAGACGGAAAGCGTGTCGGGATGGCGGCTGATGACGTCCAGGGTATTGACGCCGATGGAGCCCGTGGAGCCCAGTACGCAAACGCGTTGCTCTTTCATTGTCCTGCAACCCCCGTCAAGAGCAAAGCCAGGGGTGCGACCGGCAGCAAGGCGTCGATGCGGTCGTACACGCCTCCGTGGCCGGGCAGCAGCCCGCTGGAATCCTTAAGCCCGGCGCGACGCTTGAGCAGCGACTCAAACAAGTCGCCGACGATGGACAATGCCGCAAGGAAAATCGCGATGACCAACGCCAGCCACCATGGCCAGCGCTGCATCAGGGCCTCGCCGAAGCTGCCCGGCCAATAGGCGCTGCCCAAGACCCAGGCCGTGGCCGCCAGCACGCCGCCCACGGCGCCTTCCCAGGTCTTGCCGGGGCTGACCTTGGGCGCAAGCTTGCGCCGCCCCAGCGCCTTGCCGGTGAAATAGGCCGCGATGTCGGCGAACCAGATCAACGCCAACAGGGAAACCAAAAACCAGGCGCCACGGCCCAGGAACATCTGGACCAGCGCCGCCCACACGCCCGCCACGGCCAAAATGCCGAACAAGCTAAGGCAGGCCCCGCCACGCCGCTCCTGGGCCTGGCCGCGATACACCATGGCCGTGGCTCCCAACACCCAGAGGACGGCGATAATGGGCAGCAGCCATTGATTCACGGTGTCGCGCAGGCCAAGAGCCCAGGGCGCCGGCGTGGCCGACAGCCATTGCCGGGCAACCAGCAGCATGCCCAGGCCCGCCAGCACGGCGACCACGACCGGAGCAAAGCCGGCTTTGCCGGGCCAGGTCAGGCGCAGCCATTCCCACAGGGCGCAGCCTGCCATCAGTGTCAGCAGCAAGACCAGTGGCCAGGGGCTGGGCGCCAGCAATGTGCCAAGCAATACGGCGAGCAGGATGATCGCCGTCACGACGCGCTGCTTTAACATGGCTGCTTCCTTTCCAGACGGGCCCTAGGCGCCGGATAGCTGGGCGCTGGTGCGCCCGAACCGGCGTTCGCGGGTCTTGTACCATTCGAAGGCGGCGTCGAGTTCCTTGGCGCCGAAATCCGGCCAGTAGTCTTGTGAAAAATACAATTCAGTATAGGCCAGTTGCCATACCAGGAAGTTGGAGATGCGCTGCTCGCCACCGGTGCGTATGAAAAGATCGGGCTCGGGCGCGTAAGCCATGGACAGATGGTCGGCCAGCATGGTTTCATCGATGGCTTGCGGGTTTTCGGCAAGATCGGGGCGGCTTGCAAGCAGGCGGCGCATGGCCTGCAGGATGTCCCAGCGCCCGCCGTAGTTGGCGGCGATGGTCAGGTTCAGCGCGCTATTGTGTTCGGTGCGCCGCTCGGCCTGCAGGATTAGATCGCGCAGCTTGGGTTCGAAGGGTTCCAGGTCGCCGACGATGCGCAGGCGCACGCCCTGCTCTTCGAGCTTGTCGACTTCCTTTTCCAGCGTCTGGATGAACAGACGCATCAGCAGGGACACCTCTTCCTGGGGCCGGCGCCAGTTCTCGGAGCTGAAGGCGAACAAGGTCAGGTATTCGACGCCGCGCTTGCCGCAGGCTTCGACAGCCCGGCGCACCGCCTGGACGCCGCGCACATGGCCGGCGGTTCGGGGCAGGAAACGCTTGGTGGCCCAACGCCCATTGCCATCCATGATGACCGCCAGGTGGCGCGGAACATCAGAGCAGACGGGTATGGACAGTGTGGAGCTGAGCATCAGGGTATCCGTAGCGCCAAGCCGGCGGCTAGACCGTCATGATCTCGGCTTCTTTTTGCGCAACCAGCTTGTCGACTTCGGCCACGTGCTTGTCCGTCAGCTTCTGGATTTCGTCCTGCATGCGGCGTTCGTCGTCTTCGGAGATTTCCTTGTCCTTGACCAGCTTCTTGAGCGTGTCGTTGGCGTCGCGACGCAGATTGCGCACGGCGACCTTGGCATCCTCGCCCTCGGTGCGCACCACCTTGGTGAGGTCGCGCCGGCGTTCTTCAGTCAGGGCGGGCATGGGAACGCGGATGTTGTCGCCCATGGAGATGGGGTTCAGGCCCAGGTCTGATTCGCGTATGGCCTTCTCGACGGGGCCGGCCATGTTCTTTTCCCACACCTGCACGCTGATGTTGCGGGCATCGACCAGGTTGACGTTGGCGACCTGGCTGACGGGCACGGGAGAACCGTAGTATTCGACCATGACGTGATCGAGTATGCCGGCGTGGGCGCGGCCGGTGCGGATCTTGGACAAGCCGGTCTTGAGCGTTTCAATCGACTTGCCCATGCGCGATTCGGCCGATTTCTTGACTTCTGAAAGACTCATTGTTATTCCTTTAATCAAACGTGTACCAGTGTACCTTCGTCTTCGCCGGAGACGGCGCGCTTCAGGGCGCCCGGCTTGTTGATGGAAAAGACCTTGATGGGCAGCTTCTGGTCGCGGCACAGCGCGAAAGCGGTGGCGTCCATGACTTCCAGGCGGCGCACGATGGCTTCGTCGAAGCTGATGCGCGCATAACGCGTGGCGTTGGGGTCTTTGTTGGGGTCGGCGCTATAGATGCCGTCCACCTTGGTGGCTTTCAGGACGATTTCGGCGCCGATCTCGGCCCCGCGCAGTGCGGCGGCGGTATCGGTGGTGAAAAAGGGATTGCCCGTTCCGGCCGCAAACACCACGACCTTGCCTTCTTCAAGATAGCGCAAGGCCTTGGGACGGATGTAGGGCTCGACGACCTGATCGATATTCAGGGCGGACTGGACCCGGGTGTCGATGCCGCGATGCTTCAGCGCGTCTTGCAGCGCCAGGGCATTCATGACGGTTGCCATCATGCCCATGTAGTCGGCCGTGGCGCGGTCCATGCCTTGGGCGCCCGGGGCGACTCCCCGGAAAATATTCCCGCCACCAATGACGATCGCCAGTTCCACGCCCAGGGTGGCCACTTCGGCGATTTCTTCCGTCATGCGCAATATGGTTGAGCGATTGATCCCAAAGGCGTCTTCCCCCATCAGCGCTTCGCCGGAAAGTTTGAGAAGAACACGCTTGTACGATCTGGTGGTCATAGGTAGTATCCCAGGTAAACGATCCAACGAAAGTGTAAGCCAGAGTCCGGCCCGCGTGATGACGCGGGCCGGACTTTTTTTCGCTTAAAGCGGTATTAAGCGTTACCGGCTGCTGCGGCGGCGACTTCCGCTGCGAAATCTTCCGATTTCTTTTCGATGCCCTCGCCCACGACGTACAGCGCGAAGCGAGCGATGGATGCGCCCTTTTCCTTGAGCATCTGCTCGACGGATTGCTTGTCGTTCTTGACGAAAGGCTGGGACAGCAGTGTGACTTCCTTCAGGAACTTCTGCACGGAGCCTTCGACCATCTTGGCGACGATCTCGGCGGGCTTGCCGGACTCGGCGGCCTTCTGCTCGGCGACCGAACGCTCGGTGGCGATATCGGCGGCGGGCACGCCCTTGGCGTCCAGAGCCTTGGGCTTGGTGGCGGCGATGTGCATGGCCAGGTCCTTGCCGGTTTCGTCCGGACCGGCGAAATCGACCAGCACGCCGATGCGGCCGCCGTGCACGTAGCTGGCCAGCTTGTTGGACGTTTCAAAACGTTCGAAGCGGCGCACCGCCATGTTTTCACCGATCTTGCCGACCAGCGCGGAGCGGGTGGATTCGACCGTGCCTTCGCCCATGGGCAAGGCGCTCAGGGCGGCCACGTCGGCCGGGTTCTGTTCCGCGACCAATTGAGCCAGATGATCGATGAAAGCGATGAAATCGTCGTTCTTGGCCACGAAATCGGTTTCGCAGTTGACCTCGATGACGGCGCCGCTATGGCCGTCGGCGGCAATATGCAGGCCGATCAGGCCTTCGGCCGTGACACGGGCCGCGGCCTTGCTGGCCTTGTTACCCAGTTTTACGCGGAGAATCTCTTCGGCGCGGGCCAGGTCGCCCTCGGCCTCGGTCAATGCTTTTTTGCACTCCATCATGGGCGCGTCGGTCTTCTCGCGCAGTTCTTTGACCATGGATGCGGTAATTTGAGCCATTCTTTTCTCCAGTTCTTTAAAACACGCCCCGGCGGGCCGGGGCAGGTGCGAAACAACACAGGCGGCCGCCGCTCGCGGACGGCCGCCCTTGCCCCGGTCCGGCCGGGGCGTATGCTTTATTCGCGGCCTTCTTCTTCGACCTCGACGAACTCTTCGTCGCCTTCGGTGATTTCCTCGACCAGACCGTTCAGGTTCTGTTCGCGGCCTTCCAGCACGGCGTCGGCCATGCCCTTGGCGTACAAGGCGATAGCCTTGGCGGAGTCGTCGTTACCCGGGATGATGTAATCGACGCCATCGGGCGAGTGGTTGGTGTCGACCACGGCAACCACGGGAATGCCCAGGGTGCGCGCTTCGGCGACGGCAATCTTGTGGTAGCCCACGTCGATGACGAACAGCGCGTCGGGCAGGTTGTTCATGTCCTTGATGCCGCCGATGGCCTTGTTCAGCTTTTCCAGCTCGCGGTCGAACATCAGGGCTTCTTTCTTGCTCATGCGCTCGGTGGCGCCTTCGGCCAATTGCGCTTCCATTTCTTTCAGGCGCTTGACCGAGGTCTTGACCGTCTTGAAGTTGGTCATCATGCCGCCCAGCCAGCGGCTGTCGACGTAGGGCATGCCGCAACGAGCGGCTTCAGCGGCAACGAGCTCGCGCGCGGCGCGCTTGGTGCCGACAAACAGGACGTTGCCGCCGCGTGCGGCGACCTGGCGAACGAACTTGGCCGCTTCCTGGTACTTGACGACGGTTTGCTCAAGGTTGACGATGTGAATCTTGTTACGCTGGCCGAAGATGAACTGAGCCATCTTGGGGTTCCAGTAACGGGTCTGGTGACCAAAGTGGACACCGGCTTCCAGCATTTCACGCATCAAAGACATAATATTCTCCAAGGGTTCAGTCTTGTACCCCGCTTGCATCGATCGTTCATATGGGCGGGCTCTGCCGCTAAACTACGAACTTCGACACCCTTAAATTGCGGGGCACGCGATTTTGCGATTTGTTTTTAAAACCAGATTGATTAAAACTTTCCCTGTAAGCACCCTGTAAATCAGGGACTCCAAGAAAGCCTATAATTCTACTATTTTTAGCCCACCTTATTCAAGTTGCCATGAATAACCTAGTCACCGACCCCTCCGATCTGAACAAAATGCGCGCAGCCTGCCAGGCTGCGGCGGCCACCCTGGACTACCTGGAGCCCCACGTTCGCGCCGGCATCACCACCGGGGAGCTCGACAGGCTGTGCATGGACTTCATCACCAACGAGCTCAAGGTCAAGTCCGCCACCGTGGGCTATGCCCCGCCGGGTTATACCCCGTATCCGGCGTCCATCTGCACCTCGGTCAATCACGTTATCTGCCACGGCATACCCGGCGACAAGGTGCTCAAGAACGGCGACATCATGAATATCGACGTCACCGTCATCAAGGACGGCTGGTTCGGCGACACCAGCCGCATGTACTACATAGGCGAGCCGTCCATCCTGGCCAAGCGCCTGGCGGAAACCACTTATGAATGCATGTGGCTGGGCATAGACCAGGTCAAGCCGGGCGCCACCCTGGGCGATGTCGGCAACGCCATCCAGAAACACGCCGAAAAGAACGGCTTTTCAGTGGTGCGCGAATACTGCGGCCACGGCGTGGGGCGCAAGTTCCACCAGGACCCGCAAGTGCTGCACTACGGCAAGCCCGGCACGGGCGTAAGGCTGGAACCGGGCATGATCTTCACCATCGAGCCCATGATCAACGCCGGGCGCCGGGAAATCCGCACCCTGGCCGACGGCTGGACCGTCGTCACCCGCGACCACAGCCTGTCGGCGCAGTGGGAGCACAGCCTGCTGGTCACCGACCACGGTTACGAAGTCCTGACGATATCCGACGGCATGCCCAAGCCGCCGGCATTCATCGGGGCGGCTTGAGTCCGCACCGGGATCCCACCATGCACGCGCGGGCTTTTGCCGCCTTGCGCGACCAACTGGCCGCAAAACGGGCCGAAGCCATCGCCGCCTTTCGCGGCCACCTTCGCCCCGACACCCTGCTGACCGCCCTGCGCCGCATCATGGACCAGGCCCTGCGCGAGCTGGTCCGCCTGCATCCTCTGCCGCAGGGTTCCGCCCTGGTCGCCGTGGGCGGCTACGGGCGCGGCGAACTCTACCCTTATTCCGACGTCGACATCCTGGTATTGCTGCGCAACCCGCCCAGCCAGGACGAAACGGCCATGATAGAAGCCCTGGTAGCCTCCATGTGGGACCTGGGCATCGAACCCGGCCACAGCGTGCGCACGCTGCAGGACTGCCAGCGCGAAGCAGCCAACGACATCACCGTGGAAACCGCCCTGATGGAGGCGCGCTGGCTGGTGGGCAGCAAAGGCCTGCTACAGGAGCTGCGCGAGTTGATGCACCGCCAGCTTGACGCCCAGACCTTCTTCCAGGCCAAGCGCTCGGAAATGCAGCAGCGCCACGCCCGCCACCAGGATACGCCCTATGCGCTGGAGCCCAATTGCAAGGAATCGCCCGGCGGCCTGCGCGACCTGCAGGTCATTCTGTGGCTGGCCCAGGCGGCGGGCCTGGGCGGCACCTGGCGCGAGATCGTCAAGACCGACCTGCTGACGGCGGCCGAGTTCCGCGCCCTGCGCCGGGCCGACCAGGCCTTCAAGCGCCTGCGTATCGAACTGCACCTGATGACGGGCAGACGCGAAGACCGCGTGCTGTTCGACCTCCAGCCCGGCCTGGCGGCGACCTACGGCTTCGAGGCCACGCGCACCCGGCGGCCCAGCGAAATCCTGATGCAGCGGTATTACTGGGCGGCGCGCGTGGTCAGCCAGCTCAATGCCATCCTGATGCAAAGCATGGAAGAACTGCTCTTCCCCCTGCCCGGCGACCAGGCGCAAGACATCGACGACCATTTCCGCGTCATACGGGGCCGCTTGGCCCTGCGCCGCGACGACGGCTTCGAACGCAATCCCGCCCTGCTCTTCCGGGCCTTCCTGGTCATGCAGGAAAGGCCGGAGATCACCGACATATCGGCGCAGGCGCTGCGCGCCATGTGGTATGCGCGCCGCCACATCGACGCCCAGTTCCGGCGCAACCCGGTCAACCGCCGCCAGTTCATCCAGATACTCCAGCAGCCGCGCGGCGTCGTCCATGCCCTGCGCCGCATGACCATGCTGAACCTGCTGCCGCGCTATCTGCCCGTGTTCCGGCGCATCGTCGGCCAGATGCAGCACGACCTGTTCCACGCCTACACCGTTGACCAGCACATCCTGATGGTGGTGCGCAACCTGCGCCGCTTCACCATGCCCGAGCACGCCCAGGAATATCCGCTGGCCAGCCAGTTGATCGCCGATTTCGACCGCCACTGGCTGCTATATGTGGCCGCCCTGTTCCACGACATCGCCAAGGGCCGCGGCGGCGACCACTCCGAACTGGGCGCGATCGAAGTGCGCCGCTTCTGCGTCGATCACGGCATCGAGGGCGAGGACAGGGATCTGGTCGAGTTCCTGGTGCGCCAGCACCTGACCATGTCGACGGTGGCCCAGAAGCGCGACCTGAGCGACCCGGACGTGGTGCGCCAGTTTGCGCAATGCGCGCGGGATGAACGCCACCTGACCGCCCTATACCTGCTGACGGTGGCCGACATACGCGGCACCAGCCCCAAGGTATGGAACTCCTGGAAAGGCAAGTTGCTGGAAAGCCTGTACCGGCAGACGCTGTCGGCGCTGGGAGGCGCCCAGCCCGATACCGGCACGGTGCTGGCCCAGCGCAAAGAAGCCGCAGCCAAGGAAATCCGCCTCATGGGCCTGCGCGACGAAAGCCGGGACGAATTCTGGAGCCAGTTGGACGTGGCCTACTTCCTGCGCCACGAAGCGTCGGAAATCGCCTGGCATACGCGGCACCTGTACCACCGCGTGAACTCGACCGAGCCGGTGGTGAAGGCGCGCATCGTGGGTCAGAACGAGGCCCTGCAGATCATGGTCTACACCAGGGACCGCAAGGATCTTTTCGTGACCCTGTGCCGCTACTTCGACCGCCGCTCGCTGAGCGTGCAGGACGCACGCATACACACCACCCACCACGGCTGGGCGCTGGACAGCTTCATCGTCCTGCTGCCCGCGCAGGAAAAAGACTACCGCTCCAACGCCACCCTGGTCGAACACGAGCTGGACGAACAGTTAAGGGCGGCACCGGGCGCCGCGCCCGACGAGCCGGCCGGCGCCCGGGCCTGGCAC
>JBARWC010000206.1:0-2894 GCA_049646585.1 Burkholderiaceae bacterium
GCAAGGCGGAGCCGCGCAACGGCCAGGCCAAGGGCAAATCCGGCAAGGCCGGAAAGACGGCGGCGCGGCATCGGTCTGCCGCCCCACGCGGCGACGATTGGCAGCCTCGCGGCGCATCCGCCCATGAATCCCATCTGGGTAAATTGGGCGGCGGTCGCGGCCGCTAGCGGGACAGGCTTCCGGTCTGTTGCTTTTTAAGTGTAAGGCCCAGACATAACAGGAAATTTTCTTATTTTCTGTTAGAATGTAGGGCTTTACAGCTATGTTGTTTTGCCGTAGACGCGTATGGCGCCTACCGGCAGGCAATCATAGCGGCACATTTTCGGATGCGTCACGACGTGCCGGCTTGGTCATGGTTTTGAGTTCGCGGGCAGCGTCCCGGAATTTTTTTGCCGGACGGACGCCTGGGTGCGCCGCGGGTGCGATAACAGTGGGCTGGGGCATACAGCCCATTTTTTTTGGATTTTATGGCAGATATATTCGCTTTGACTCAAGAGGCTCTGGCCGGTATGGATATCGAGCTTGTCGACGTGGAACGCGCCCCGCTCGGGCTTTTGCGTGTCACGATCGACCGCCCCGAGGGTGTGCGAATCGAAGACTGCGAGCAGGTTTCAAAACAGTTGTCGCGCGTATTCGAAGTGGAAAACATCGATTACAAACGTCTCGAGGTCGGCTCGCCCGGCGTCGACCGTCCTTTGAAGCGGCCCGCCGACTTCGTCCGTTACGCCAACCAGCGGGTCGAGATCAGGCTGCGCGAGGCCGTCGACAACCGCAAGGTGTACGTGGGGCTGCTTCGCCTGAACGAAGACGCCTCCGGCGCCCAGGCTTTCGGTCTCGAACTCGAGTCTGCGTCGGGCGAAGGGCAGATGCTCAGCTTCTCCTTTGACGACGTTGATCGTGCCAAATTGGATCCCATACTTGATTTCAAGGGTAAAAAGCGATGAGTCGCGAAATTCTTTTATTGGTTGACGCCCTAGCGCGTGAGAAAAACGTGGCGCGCGAAGTCGTTTTCGGCGCGCTCGAAAATGCCTTGGCGTCCGCGATGAAAAAGCGCTTCAAGGAAGACGCCGATATCCGGGTCACCATCGATCGCAACACCGGCGAGCACGAAGGTTACCGCCGCTGGCTGGTCGTGCCCGACGATGCCGGTCTGCAAGAGCCCGACCAGCAGGAAATGTATTCCGACGCTCAGGAAATCGTGCCGGGCATCGAAGTGGGCGACTACATCGAAGAATCCCTGGAACCCGAGGAGTTCGGCCGTATCGGCGCACAGGCCGCCAAGCAGGCCATTTTGCAGAAGATCCGCGACGCCGAGCGCGAGCAGGTCCTGAACGACTTCCTCGAACGCGGCGAAAACATCGTGTCCGGCACGGTCAAGCGCATGGACAAGGGCGATGCCATCATCGAGACCGGCAAGATCGAAGCCCGCCTGCCGCGGAGCGAAACCATCCCCAAGGAAAACATACGCGTGGGCGACCGCATACGCGCCTGGGTGCACAAGGTCGATCACACGGCGCGCGGCCAGCAGGTCATTCTGTCGCGCACCGCGCCGGAATTCATCCGTCAGTTGTTCGAAAACGAAGTCCCCGAAATCGAACAGGGCCTGCTGGAAATCAAAGCGGCCGCGCGTGATCCCGGCGTGCGCGCCAAGATCGCCGTGGTGGCGTACGACAAGCGTATCGACCCCATCGGCACCTGCGTGGGCATGCGCGGTTCGCGCGTGACGGCGGTGCGCAACGAATTGGGCGGCGAGCAGGTCGACATCGTCCTGTGGGCCGAAGACCCCGCCGAATTCGTCATCGGCGCCCTGGCGCCCGCTCACGTCGAATCCATCGTGGTCGACGAAGACAAGCACGCCATGGATGTCGTGGTCGACGCCGAGAACCTGCCCAAGGCCATCGGCGCGCGCGGGCAGAACGTGCGGCTGGCTTCCGAGCTCACCGGCTGGCAGATCAACATCATGACGCCGGAAGAAAGCCAGAACCGTCAGGAAGAAGAGCGTGCCGAACTGCGTCAGGCCTTCATCAGCAAGCTGGACGTCGACGAAGAAGTCGCCGACATCCTTATCGACGAAGGCTTCACCGGCCTGGAAGAAATCGCCTACGTGCCCTTGCAGGAGTTGCTCGAAATCGAAGCCTTCGATGAAGACACGATCAACGAGCTGCGCACCCGCGCGCGCAATGCGCTGCTTACCGAGGCCATTGCCCAGGAAGAGCGCGTGCAGACCGTGGCGCAGGATTTGCTGGAAGTCGAGGGCATCACGTCCGAGCTGGTCGCCAAGCTGGCCGACAACGAAGTCCTCACCCTTGACGACCTGGCCGAGCTGTCGACCGACGAGCTGTCCGAGATCACCGGCCTGTCCGAAGACGAGGCCAGCCAGATGATCATGCGCGCACGGGCACATTGGTTTAATGACGAGGCCTGATGCCCATGTCGCATGAGCCAGGTCGTCTTTATTGAAAAATAGTTGTAGCAAGCAAGAGAGAGTCGAATGCCGAGTAACACCGTCGCCCAGTTCGCTGTTGAACTGAAAATGCCTGCGAACGTACTGCTGGATCAGTTGCGTTCGGCCGGCGTTGAACTCAAGTCGGTCGACGATGACGTCACCGACGCGGACAAGGCGAAACTCCTTGAGTCGTTGCGCCGCGCCCATGGCGGGAGCGAGGGCAAGAAAATCACCCTGACTCGTCGTCAAACCTCCGAAATCCGGCAGGCTGACGGCTCTGGTCGGTCACGTACGATTCAAGTCGAAGTGCGGAAGAAGCGCGTGTTCGTCAAGCGCGATCCGGCTGAACTGGTAGCTGAAGCCAAGGCCGATGCGGCAGCCGAGGCCGAACAAGAGGCCCAGCAGGTCGAAGCTACGGCTCCCGTCGACGTGCCGGCCGTGCCGGCAG
>JBARWC010000207.1:0-10190 GCA_049646585.1 Burkholderiaceae bacterium
CGATGATGGCGCGCAGGCCGCGCCCGGCCGCCTGCCCGCCGTAGTCGACCATGTCCAGCGGCATGCGATGCGCCGATACGACGCGCATTTCGTGGGGAATGTTGAACTCCTCCAGTATGGCCGCCGCGTGCTTCATGACGTCCCAGTCGCTGGACGAGCCCATGATGATGCCCACCACCGGCGCCGCGCCGTCATTGCCCTGCTTCGGATCAGTCATGTGTAATTCAGCCATATAAATGCAAAGAGTCCCGGATGGACTCTTTATTGTACGGGTTGCCGCGCCATGGGCGCGGCGCTTATGCCATCAGGCGGTCGGCCGCCTCGCGGTACTTGGCCGCCGTTTTTTCAAGGACTTCGGCCGGCAGCTTGGGGGCCGGCGGCGTCTTGTCCCAGACCTGGGTTTCCAGCCAGTCGCGCACGAACTGCTTGTCGAAGGACGGCGGGCTGATGCCCACCGCATAGTCCGAGGCCGGCCAGAAGCGCGAGGAGTCCGGTGTCAGGACCTCGTCCATCAAATGCAGTTCGCCCTGCTCGTCCAGCCCGAATTCGAACTTGGTATCGGCGATGATGATGCCCTTGTCCGCCGCGTACCGCGCCGCTTCGGAATACAGCTTCAGGGTGGCGCCGCGGACTTTTTCGGCAAGGTCCTTACCGATCAGGCCCGTCACGTAGTCGAAATCCACGTTCTCGTCGTGCGTGCCGAACTCCGCCTTGGCGGCCGGCGTGAAGATGGGCTCGGGCAGGCGGCTGGCCTGTTGCAGGCCCTTGGGCAGGGCAACGCCGCAGACGCTGCCCGTGGCTTGATATTCTTTCCAGCCCGAGCCGATCAGGTAGCCGCGCGCCACGGCTTCCACCAATATGGGCTTGAGGCGCTTGACCACCACCGCCCGGCCCGTGACCTGATCGCGCTCGTCGGCGGCGACCACGTCGGCCGGATCGATGCCGGTGGAGTGATTGGGAAGGATGTGAGCCAGCTTCTTCAGCCAGAACTCGGTAAGCTCGGTCAGCACCCGCCCCTTGCCGGGGATGGGATCGCCAAGAATCACATCGAAAGCGGAAATTCGGTCAGACGCCACGATCAGCAGCTTATCGTCGCCTACCGCGTACATGTCGCGTACTTTGCCGCGTGCGAGCAAGGGCAGCGATTTGATGCTTGATTGATGCAGGGCCTGAACCACGATGTATCCTTGAAGAAAGAAACCATGCCCCGGGTCGGGGCTTCCGCGCCTTTGGGACGGCCTCAAGGCAAAAATCCCGTCGGCGACTCGCCGGACGGGATGAATGCTAGGGCCGCGACAAGGGCATTTATTGAACGACCTGAGCCAGTTTGCCGGCCGAATAACGCTTGGCCATTTCATCCAGCGACACCGGCTTGATCTTGCTGGCGTTGCCGGCCGTGCCGAATTGCTGGTAGCGCTGCACGCAGATTTTCTTGGCGGCTTCGCGGGCGGGCTTCAGGTATTCGCGCGGATCGAACTTGCCGGGGTTTTCGGACATGAAGCGGCGAATGGCGCCCGTCATGGCCAGGCGGATGTCAGTGTCGATATTGACCTTGCGCACGCCGAACTTGATGGCTTCCTGGATTTCCTCGACCGGCACGCCGTAGGTTTCCTTCATGTCGCCGCCGAACTGGCGGATTTCAGCCAGCAGGTCTTGCGGCACGCTGGAGCTGCCGTGCATGACCAGGTGGGTGTTGGGCAGGCGGCGGTGGATTTCCTTGATGCGGGAAATCGACAGGATGTCGCCGGTGGGCTTGCGGGTGAACTTGTAGGCGCCATGGCTGGTGCCGATGGCAATCGCCAGGGCGTCGAGCTGGGTGTGGCGCACGAAGTCGGCGGCCTGCTCGGGATCGGTCAGCAGTTGCTCCATGGTCATGGTGCCTTCAGCGCCGTGCCCGTCTTCCTTGTCGCCCTTCATGGTTTCCAGCGAGCCCAGGCAGCCCAGTTCACCTTCGACGGTCACGCCCAGCTTGTGGGCCATTTCGACCACCTGGCGGGTGACGTCCAGGTTGTATTCGTATTCGGCGATGGTCTTGCCATCGGCCTGCAGCGAGCCGTCCATCATGACGCTGGAAAAGCCCAGGTCGATGGCGCCCTGGCACACGGAGGGCGACTGGCCATGGTCCTGGTGCATGACGACGGGGATGTTGGGATAGCTTTCGACCGCGGCCTGGATCAGGTACTTCAGGAAGCCTTCGCCGGCATATTTGCGGGCGCCGGCCGATGCCTGCATGATGACCGGGCTATCAGTTTCAGCGGCGGCTTCCATGATGGCTTGAACTTGCTCAAGGTTGTTGACGTTGAACGCGGGTATGCCGTAACCCTGCTCGGCGGCGTGGTCGAGCAGTTGGCGCATGGAAACAAGGGCCATGAAAAGACTCCTGAAATCGGTTAATGGGGGTTCCCGCCATTTTACCCGAATGTGCAGGCCGAACCGCCGCCGCTGGTATCGATGGGATACAGATCCCTACTTAATTTGTGCGCTGCGCCGGCCGGATGGCGGATTTGGGCCGGAAGGCCTTGACGACCTCGTCGCGGGTTTCGATGTAGGGCCCGCCTATCAGGTCGATGCAATACGGCACCGCCGCGAAGATGCCGGCCGTCAGCACCTGCCCGTCGGGGCTTTTCAGGCCTTCCAGGGTTTCCTTGATGGCCTTGGGCTGGCCGGGCAAGTTGATGACCAGCGCGGCGTGGTCCGCCGTTTCGCGTATGACCGCGACCTGCCGCGACAGAATGGCGGTGGGCACGAATTTCAGACTGATCTGGCGCATCTGTTCGCCGAAGCCGGGCATTTCTTTGGTGGCGACTGCCAGGGTGGCCTCGGGGGTCACGTCGCGCCGGGCCGGGCCCGTGCCGCCCGTGGTCAGCACCAGGTCGCAACCCAGCACATCCACGAGTTCCATGATGGTGGACGATATGCGGGGCACCTCGTCGGGAATCAGCCGCGCCGCGAACTGCGGCGGCTGCACAATGGCCTGCGTCAGCCAGGACTGCAAGGCCGGTATGCCCTGGTCCTCGTAGGTGCCGCCAGAGGCACGGTCGGAGATGGAGATCAAACCCACCAGCAGTTGATCGGGATGCTGGCGTACAAGGGCTGACGGATGAGACATGGTGCTTCCTGTTGTGTCGTTAATGCTTGATGGCGATGGTCTTGACCGTGGTGAAGCCGTACAGGGCCTCGAAGCCTTTCTCGCGCCCATAGCCGGACTGCCCGGTGCCGCCGAAAGGCAGTTCCACCCCGCCACCCGCGCCATAATTGTTGATGAACACCTGCCCAGAACGGATGGCACGCGCCATGCGCAACTGCCTGGCGCCGTCCTGCGTCCAGATGCCGGCCACCAGGCCGAAAGGCGTGCCATTGGCGATGCGCAAGGCATCGGCTTCGGTGTCGAAAGGAATGGCGGCCAGCACCGGGCCGAAGATTTCTTCCTGGGCCAAACGATGCGCCGGCGGCACGTCGCTGAGCAGTACGGGGGGTTGGTAGAAGCCGCCCTGAGGCGCATTGGGATCGAGCACCCCTTGCGCGGCAAGCGAAATGCCGGACGCCTCCGCTTCGGACAGAAACTGCCTGACCCGCGTCTGCTGCTTGGCATTGATCAGCGGCCCGCAATCCGGATCGTCGCCGGCCGGCCCCGTGCGCGTGGCCCTGAACAGATCGGCCAGCCGCCCTACCACGTCGGCATAGACGGCGCGCTGCACCAGCAGGCGGCTGCCCGCCGAGCAAGTCTGCCCGGCGTTCTGGATGATGGCGTTCAACAGCACCGGCAAGGCGGCTTCGATGTCGGCATCGGAAAACAGAATCTGCGGCGACTTGCCCCCCAGCTCCAGCGTGACGGGCGCAAAGTGGCCCGCCGCCGCCAAGGCCACCTGCTGGCCTGTTCCCGGTGAGCCGGTGAACGAAATATGGTCCACGCCCGGATGTGCCGACAAGGCCGCGCCCGCCTCGGCGCCCAGGCCGGTGCAGATATTCAGCGCCCCGGCGGGCAGGCCGGCCTCCATGGCGATCTCGGCCACCTTCAGCAGCGACAGGCAGGCATCCTCGGCCGGCTTGACCACGCAGGCGTTGCCGGCGGCCAGCGCCGCCCCGACGCTGCGCCCGAAGATCTGCAAGGGATAGTTCCAGGGAACGATGTGACCGGTGACCCCATGCGGCTCGCGCACGGTCAGCACGGTAAAGTCGCTGGGATAGGGGATGGTCGAACCATGCAGCTTGTCGACGGCGCCGGCGTAAAACTCGAAATACCGTGCCACGGCGGCCGCGTCGGAACGGGCCTGACGCATGGGCTTGCCGGTATCCCTGGATTCGATGCGGGCCAGTTCTTCGTGGCTGTCCTGCAAGGCGCGGCTGACGCGCAAGAGCAGCCGGCTGCGCTCGGCGGGCGCCATCTTGCCCCACGCGCCTTCGAAAGCCGCGCGGGCGGCCCGCACGGCCGCATCGATGTCGGCCTCGCCCGACCGGGCGATCTCGGCATAAGGCTGCCCATTGGACGGATCGACGACCGCCAGGGTCTGTCCGGCCAAGGCGCCGGCCCATTGATTGGCGATGAAGTTCTTGTGGATCATGGCCTCTGCCCCGTAGTGATTGGCCCGCTTGCGGGCATGAGCGTTTGTGTCGCACAGCCTTCCGGGAGCCCTGCGCCCGGACTTGTTATTCTACGATGAAGACCCGGTTTGATTAAGCATCAAGAATGAACACTGAAAAACACCGCATGCTGCTTATAGGCGGCGATCTATGCCGGCGCGCGGGCGCCATCCTGCTTGCCCAGGGCCACGAGGTCTGGGCCTTGCGGCGGCATCCTCCGGCGAACCATGCCGGCGGCTTGCGCTGGCTGGCGGCTGATTTGAACCAGGCCGATAGCCTGGCCTGCCTGCCCGCAAGCATCAGCCACGTGCTCTACGCCGTGGCGCCTGGCGAGCGCAGCCCGCAAGCCTACCGCGCGGCCTTCCTGGACGGCGCCGCCAACCTGCTGGCGACGCTGGACCACAAGGCTCTACGCCGCTTCATGTTCGTTTCCTCGTCCGCCGTATACGGCGACAGCACGGACTGGATAGACGAAGACACGCCGGCGCGGCCGCAAAGCTATAACGGCGAAATTCTTCTGAAAGCTGAAAACCGGCTGCGACAAAGCCTGGGCGAAAAGGCCGTGGCGCTGCGCCTGTCGGGGCTGTATGGACCGGGGCGCACGCAATTGCTGGACAGATTGCGCCGGGGCTCGGCGACCGTTCCCGCCCACGGAGACCACTGGGCCAATCGTTTTCATATCGAGGACGCGGCGCGCGCCTGCGCGCACCTGCTGAGGCTGGGCCAGGCGCTGCCCTACTATGTGGGCAGCGATGACAAGCCCATGCGCATGGCGCAGCTGTACGACGCGCTGGCCGACATGCTGGGCGCCCCGCGGCCGGCCCGAAGCGACGCCTCACAAGGCGAGGCCTCCGGAAAGCGCCTGAACAACGCACGCCTGAAAGCCAGCGGCTTTGCGCTGGACTGGCCCGATGCCATCGAAGGCTATCGAGCCCTGATTACGGCCGCCGGCGCCCGGTAGGCGGCCCAGGGCTTCCCGGGCTCGCCGCGCCGGGCGATACCGCCTAGTCCTGCGCGCGCTGCTGCAGGATTTCCACGGCGGGCAGAGTCTTGCCCTCCAGGAACTCCAGGAAGGCGCCGCCGCCGGTGGAGATATAACCCACCTTGTCTTCGATGCCGTACTTGGCGATAGCCGCCAGCGTATCGCCGCCGCCGGCAATCGAAAAGCCATCGGAATCGGCAATGGCCTGCGCCACCACCTTGGTGCCGTTGGCGAAGGCGTCGAATTCAAACACGCCGACCGGGCCGTTCCAGACTATGGTGCCCGCCTGCTTCAGGATGCCCGCCAACTGCTGCGCGGTATCGGGGCCGATGTCCAGTATCTGGTCGTCGCCGGCCACATCGCCCGCCGCCTTTACCGTGGCGGCCGCCGTCGCGCTGAATTCCTTGGCGCAGACCACGTCCGTGGGTATAGGCACGGCGGCGCCGCGCTGCTTCATCATGTCGATGACCGCGCTGGCCTGATCCACCTGATCCGGCTCGGCCAGCGACTTGCCTATGGGCAGGCCGGCCGCCAGCATGAAAGTGTTGGCGATGCCGCCGCCCACCACCAATTGATCGACCTTGCCGGCCAGCGCTTGCAGGATGGACAGCTTGGTCGACACCTTGGAGCCGCCGACGATAGCCACCAGGGGGCGCTTGGGATTTTCCAGCGCACGGCCCAGGGCTTCGAGCTCGGCTTCCAGCAAGGGGCCGGCGCAGGCCACGGCCGCAAAGCGCGCCATGCCTTGCGTGGTGGCTTCGGCGCGATGCGCCGTGCCGAAGGCATCGTTGACATAGACGTCGCACAGCGCCGCCATCTTGCGCGACAGCTCCGGATCGTTCTTTTTCTCGCCCACATTGCAGCGGCAGTTTTCCAGCAGGACGACCTGGCCAGGATCCACCCGCACGCCGTCCACCCAATCGCCGCGCAAGTCGACCGGCATGCCCAGCAATTCGGACAAGCGGCGCGCCACGGGCGCCAGCGTGTCGGCGGGGGTCACCGTGCCTTCGGTGGGGCGTCCGAGATGCGAGGTGACCATGACGGCCGCGCCCGCGTCCAGCGCCATGCGTATGGCCGGCACCGAGGCACGGATGCGCGTGTCCTCGGTGATCGCGCCATCCCTTAGGGGCACGTTCAGATCCGAGCGGATGAATACGCGTTTGCCGGAAAGCCCGCCCGAGGCGGCCAGGGAAGAGAGTGTTTTGATGGTAGACATAATGTGAACAAACCTTAGGCGACGGGACAGACACGGCAAGGGCGGGTTGCCCCGCCCTTGCCTGGGAGACTGGGCGACAAACCCATGCTCCGGGAATAAAGCCGGCTTACTTGGCCGACATCAAGGCAACCGTGGTGTCGAGCATGCGATTGGAGAAGCCCCACTCGTTGTCGTACCAGGAAGACACCTTGACCAGCGAACCCGACACCTTGGTCAGGCCGGCGTCGACGGTGCTGGAAGCGGGGTCGTGGTTGAAGTCCACCGATACCAGCGGCTCTTCGCTGTACTGCAGGATGCCCTTCAGGGCGCCGTTCGCGGCGGCCTTCAGGATGCCGTTGACTTCATCGACGCTGGTTTCGCGCGCCGCCACGAAGGACAGGTCGACGATGGACACGTTGATGGTCGGGACACGAATGGCGTAGCCGTCCAGCTTGCCGTTCAATTCAGGCAGAACCAGGCCCACGGCCGAAGCGGCTCCGGTCTTGGTGGGGATCATGCTGTGCGTGGCCGAACGGGCGCGGCGCAGGTCTTCGTGGTAGACGTCGGTCAGGACCTGGTCGTTGGTGTAGGCGTGGATGGTGGTCATCAGGCCGGTGACGATGCCCAGCTTCTCGTGCAAAGGCTGGACCAGGGGAGCCAGGCAGTTGGTGGTGCACGATGCGTTCGAAATGACCGTGTCGCTGGACTTCAGCACGCCATGGTTCACGCCGTACACGATGGTGGCGTCGACGTCTTTGCCGCCGGGAGCCGAGATAATGACTTTCTTGGCGCCGCCCTTCAGGTGGGCGCTGGCCTTTTCCTTGCTGGCGAAGAAGCCCGTGCATTCCAGAACCACGTCCACGCCCAGCTCGCCCCAAGGCAGGGCCGAGGGGTCGCGATTGGCCAGGACGCGGATCTTGTCGCCATTGACGACCATGTAGTCGCCGTCGACGGTGACCGTGCCGGGAAACTTGCCGTGCGCCGTGTCGTAGCGCGTCAAGTGTGCATTGGTGTTGGGGTTGCCCAGATCGTTGATGGCCACGATTTGAATATCGTGCTTCTTGCCGTCTTCGTAGTGCGCCCGCAGAATATTGCGCCCAATACGGCCATAGCCGTTGATCGCCACACGTACAGTCATTATCGCTCTCCTGTTTTATAAAACCTGTTCGACCGCTGCGGCAACGCGCTCGGCGGTCAAGCCAAAATACTTGAACAATGCACCGGCCGGCGCGGATTCGCCGTAGGTGTCCAAACCAACCACGGCGCCGTCCAGGCCGACGTATTTGTACCAGCCGGCGGTAACGCCCGCTTCCACGGCCACGCGCGGCAAGCCCTTGGGCAGCACGCTGTCGCGCCACTGCGCGTCCTGCGCATCGAAGACATTGGTGCAAGGCATGGACACCACACGGACCGCGATACCCTTGGCGGCCAGCTGTTCCTGCGCGGCCAGCGCCAGGGCCACTTCGGAACCCGTGGCAATGATAACCGCGCGGGCGTCCGACGCGTCGCGCAGCACGTAGCCGCCGCGGCTGATGCCGTCGATGGCCTGCGCATCGCGCGTCACGAAGGGCAGATTCTGGCGGGACAGCAGCAAGGCGCTGGGGCCGCCCTCGCGCACGGCCATGCCTATGCTGGCGGGACGCTGAACGGCATAGGCCCAGGCAGCGGCCGTTTCCGTGGTGTCGCAGGGGCGCCAGACATGCAGGTTGGGGATCAGGCGCAGGCTGGCGGCGTGCTCGACCGATTGGTGGGTGGGGCCGTCTTCGCCCAGGCCGATGGAGTCGTGCGTGAATACGTGCACCACGCGCTGCTTCATCAGGGCCGCCATGCGCAAAGCATTGCGGGAGTAATCGGAAAAGGTCAGGAAGGTGCCGCCGAAAGGCAGGTAGCCGCCGTGCAGGGCCACGCCGTTCATGATGGCGGCCATGCCGAACTCACGCACGCCGTAATTGATGTGGCGGCCGAAGCGCAGATGCTGATCACCGGCGCGTACGGGTTCGACGCCCTTCCAGTCGGTCAGGTTGGAGCCGGTCAGGTCGGCGGAGCCGCCCAGCATTTCGGGCAGCATGTCGACGAAGGCGGTAATGGCCAGTTGCGAGGCCTTGCGGGTGGCGACGGTCTCAGCCTTCTGGTTGGTGGCCTCGACGAAAGCGCGGGCGCGCTCGGCGAAGCCGCCCGGCAGGTCGCCCCGCATGCGGCGCTGGAACTCGGCGGCTTCGGTGGGATAGGCCTTGGAGTAGGCATCGAAACGCGTTTGCCATTCGCTTTGCTGCTGCTGCCCTTTTTTCTTGCCATCCCAATAGGCGTAGATTTCGGCGGGAATGTCGAAGGCGGGGTAAGGCCAGTTCAAGGCCTGGCGGGTGGCCTGGATTTCGTCCGCGCCCAAGGGTGCGCCGTGTACTTTTTCGGTGCCGGCGGCATGGGGAGCGCCCTTGCCGATGACAGTGCGGCAGCAAATAAGCGTGGGGCCCTTGCCTTGCGCGGCCAGTTCCTGGGCCTGGACGATGGCGGCATCGACGGCTTCAATGTCATGGCCGTCGACATTGCGCAGCACGTTCCAGCCGTAGCTTTCGAAGCGCTTCGGGGTATCGTCGCCGAACCAGTTTTCGACGCGCCCGTCGATGGAGATGCCGTTGTCGTCGTAGAAGACGATAAGCTTGGAGAGCTTCAGCGTGCCGGCCAGCGAGCAGGCTTCGTGCGAGATGCCTTCCATCAGGCAGCCGTCGCCGGCAAAGGCGTAGGTGTAGTGGTCGACGACGGCATGGCCGGCGCGGTTGAATTCCTGGGCCAGCAAGGCCTCGGTCAGTGCCATGCCGACGGAGTTGGCCAGCCCCTGGCCCAGGGGGCCTGTGGTGGTCTCGATGCCGGCGGTGATGCCGACTTCAGGGTGCCCGGGAGTGCGGGAATGCAGTTGGCGGAAGTTCTTGAGTTCTTCAATGGGCAGGTCGTAGCCGGTCAGGTGCAGCAAGGCATAGATCAGCATGGAGCCGTGTCCGTTGGACAGGACGAAGCGGTCGCGGTTGGCCCAGGCGGGGTCGGCGGGGTTATGACGCAGGTGGCGCGTCCACAGCGCCTCGGCGATGTCGGCCATTCCCATGGGGGCTCCGGGGTGACCGGAATTGGCTTGTTGAACCGCATCCATGGCCAGGGCGCGTATTGCGTTGGCCATGGACGAATCTTGGGCAGGCGTAAGGCTCATTGAAGACTCGCAAAAGGGCTGGTTCCGCGTGCCGCGGCCGGCCCTCGTGATTGAAGGTTTGCAAAGCCTTTGATTTTACCACTGGGGGGTGTGGGTGTTATTTCGCCGACGGATGGCATCGGATAGGCTCGCGGGGGGTGAGGGCTGCGCCGGGCTAAAGCGCCAGCGGCCCTGGCTCCGCCAGGGCTTCCCGCGCAGCCAAACGTCACGGGGGCGGCCGCGAACTCGCGGGT
>JBARWC010000208.1:0-35456 GCA_049646585.1 Burkholderiaceae bacterium
ATGAAAAACACCCCAAAGGTTGGATCGATGTCCAACTTCTGGGGTGCAGTTCACAAGCGAGGCAATTTTAATGTTTTGATTTTCGTTCAGATATTCATGTTACGGAACGTCTGTGGAGCCGTAATTATCTGAAAACGAAGAAATTATTGGGGTGACCGATGGGGCTCGAACCCACGACAACCGGAATCACAATCCTGTTTCCCGTAAATAGACGGCAAATGAAACGCAGATAAATCAATGACTTGCAGCGGTAGCCACCCTTCTAGTGGCTGTGTTTTAGTGCCTACTTTTGTCAATTTTGGCCTGCTTCGGTCAAGATTAGGTCAATCTATTCCACCTTATGGAGAACATTCATGACACCCGTATTTGAAACACTGGAAGATATCTCGGTTCCATCCGAGATCGGTGATACAACAGTCGCTGTTCGGTTGCGCCGACAGCTTAACTATCAGCCATCTAGGTTCACGTCAGGGCCGTATTGGGTTGATCTACGTGTCGGCAGTGTACACAAGCCGTATTATTGTGTAGATCGACAATTCGCCAAGGAGGCTGCTACCAGGTTTCTGCTTGAGCATGTCAAAGGTATTGCTCCCACCGTACATTGAGAAGCTTTACTAAAGTGGCCCCGCGCCACCCAGCCTAGATACGTATGTTGCGGTACTCCTCGAGACTACACGTGTTTTTTGAGGAAAGCCTGCATTGCGCTGGACAGTGGCGGTTCCACCGAAAAATTGCCGAATTGCGCTTGAAAGTGCCTCCAGTGTGTCGACAAAATGCCACGATGCCTGAAAAACGGATGCAACCAAATCCAGTCAAGCGTCCACTGAGGTGCGTTCTTGTACTCTCGTCGCCGAAAACAACAGCCGCCAGAACATCTCGTTGGCATCTGGTCGTGATCTTCCGTACAAATATCGAGCGCCGACTCAGTGAATAGAAAGCCTATACATGTCTCGTCGTGCTCATTAGCAAAGTACTGGATATGATCGTATCTAAACTCGGCCTTGAAGTACCGCGCAAATTGCTCAAGGGCGTTCCTTCGATCAAGCGCTGACGCTTCATTGACCTCATATCGACCATTTGCACTCAAGCAAACGTCAAAAGTGGGAAGGCTAATGGTCCATCTATCACTCATAGGAAGTCCTGGTATTCAAATCTACGCCGAAAGATACCCAAATGGATCTTTTGCGGTGTTCGTATCCCTTTAGTCGCCACCGGCATTTAGCGTTCGGCGATAAGTAGCCCATCTTTGTCAGTGGTGTGTTTGAAATCCACGGCTCCGCTTGGTGCGGCTCGGAAATGGGCTTCAGCAAACCGGATGCGTAAAGCTTCATCCCACTCCAGGTCGTCCAAATTACGGGTCCCCTTCGTCTCACGTACCAGATAAAGTCGCTCGGTACCGTCCTCGTCGCAGACAATGGCCCAGTCTGGTGAGTATTCCCCCACAGGGGTTTTTACCCTGAACCGGCGAGGCAACTTTGTGAACAATTTGATCCGACTCCGGTCGCTTTCCAACTTTTGCGAGAATCTCAGCTCTACCAAGCTGTCGTAATCGGTATGGTCGAAGAGGTTAACGCCGTCTGCCGGAGCCTCTGCAACCCCGGCCTGTGGCGGAGGCATACCCTTGATCACCTTAGGCGCGTTCTTTCGCTCCACTTCCAAAAACACCACATTCGCATCCCACCAAGTGGCGTTGTCCATGGGTTCGTAGGTAATGTTATGGACCATTTGCTCGACAGTTTCGACACGAATAGCTTGAGCGACAATCCGGGTCCACCGATCCGGATCGTCTAGTGCTCGCGCTTTGTATTCGTCAGGAATAGCCTGCAAGATAGCAACGACTGTCGGTCGAGTCAGTTGTAGGGGAAACTTACCGTAAAGCAAGTGGTCCTCCACCAAGCGGACGATGTTGGGTAAACGCTTCCCAACCAAAGCAATCCGCTCGCCCGCACTGTCGCTGACTGTGGAGTCTGAGGTAATGACTTGGCCGTCCTCGTCGTACACGACATCGGCAGACTGCACCACATTGGCGCGTCTACTGATGTATCGCAGGTCATCCAGGTGCTCAGAGGAGGCAATTGACGCTACCAAAGACATATCGTCCACCGAGACACGATAGACTGCCTTGTAACGTATGCGTTTCCACAGTTCCGCGAATTCAGGGCTTTCGAATAGCGCCGGGCGCCGGCGGATTTCCACAATGGAATCTGCATCATCAAGATCCGGCCTTTCGCCTGCCTTACCTCCCAATGCGTCATATTCGGCATTGAACCCTTCGCGGAACTCCGCAAATGATTCGTCGATGATGAGCGTGAGTCGATTGACGGAAGGGTCCGAAATACGATGACCGTCCTTATTGACCGGCAGTCGTAGGCCGCGTCCGATCTGTTGGCGTCGCTCAGTTTCGGATCGCGTATGACGTAGGAAACCTATCTGAAAAACGTTAGGGTTATCCCAACCCTCACGCAAGGCGGAGTGCGAAAAAATGAATGCGCGCGGATTGAAACGGTCAAGTAGCAGCTCTTTTTGCTCGATTATTTCCTTGTATGCTCGCTCCTCGAACTCTGCGTCCGTTTTGTTCCCGCCCTTGGTATCCTTCAGAATGCCAGTCTTGGTCGAGGGGAAATAAGCCACTCGAAGCTCAGCGGGGTTCGGCATGGAGTCCATGCTGTTGCCTGCTCTGACCCACTCTTCACTGAAAATACTGTCGAACATGCTTGGTAAGGTTGCAGCGTCACCCACATAATCAGCCACTCGCTCCACGAAAAAGAGCGACAGCACCTTCACCTCGTGCCCAGTGGCGTCTAGAGTCTCTTGACATTGCAGGTGAATACGAATCGTCTGTCGCACTTGGTCGCGCCAAATGGCCATTTGATCCACGCCGGTTGCTTGCCCAAGTTCGATGGTCAGCCCGTTTTCAAATGTCACGGTATCGGGTTTGCGACTGATAACATCTACGACGAGACCACGATATTGAGGTAGCTTGCCCGAAGCATCGAATAGGTCAGCCCCCGCTTGCGCCACTACATCAACCCGGTTTGAGCCATTGGGAGAGGCGACATCAATGGCGATATGGGCAAAGAGAGTCCTTTTCTTCGAGACAATTTTCTTTAAGTGTAGGTAGGGCTGACCATCCGAGCCCGCCACAATGCCTTTCACTGATACACGTTTGACCAAGCCCAGTTCGGCAGCCTTCTTGGCTCCCAAACGATGAATTAGATTAAAGGGTTCTTTGTGGGTAGCGCTATATCGCAGTGCTACTAGGGGGTTCAAAGTCGCGATCACACGTCGGCGTAGAGGAGACGCCATGTTTTGGGGCTCGTCGATGATAACGACTGGCCGGGCTTGCGCCACAAGTTCGACACCAGAGAGGGTGTCGCCCCAAAGCCGGGGTTGCTCCGGTGACGAATACAGAGTATTGGTGTCAGGCTTATCCAGAAGCTGGACGCTAGCAATCAGAAATTGGACCGTGCTGGACGGATCGATGAAGTCATTGAGCGCCCTTGTGTCGCCCATGACATTCCATCGATAAGATAAATTGGGAAACTTGCTGCGGAAGTGTTCGTAAGTATCCTGAAATGTTTTAACGACGCCTGCACGAATGGCGACCGAGTGGACCAGGATGACGAACTTTCGTAGTCCGTATGCCTCAGCCATACGCAATGCTGTGGCAATGTACACATAAGTTTTCCCTGTACCAGTTTCCATCTCGACCGAGAAGTTCGGAAAACTGCGATTTTGGTCTAGTAAGTCTTGCTCTTCCAGCAGAACCAACGCATCTTGGGTGTCTACGTCTTCACGCTGTGTGATGGCGTTTAAGTTGGTCGTCAGCACACGCCTATTAAGCAGAAAGCCAGCATGACCGTCTGCGCCTGGTGCCACACCGGCGACAAGACTAGACGGAGGTGTCAGCACACTTTCAAACAGGTCAGTCACCGCATCGATCGCGGCTGCTTGATGAGGCTGATCGTCAAATTGAAACTTCACGTGCCATCCTCTCAAGCAATATTAGCTTAGACCGCAACCGGGGAGCCAGCGTCAGGGTTGTCTTGTCTTCAACCTTGTCGCCGCGCAGAATTAGCGTATCGTTATCCGTCAGGCCGATTGCCTTGGCGGTTTCAAGGGTAAACGCGTCTAGGCAGATAAACAGGCGGCCAGTTGCTGCGTGTTCTCCGGTAACAGGTGAGAATGTGTACACGCTCACACCGTCGTGCTCAGATACCGACACGTCGGCATCCAGGCGGCTATCAGTGGCTTTTAGGGCTACTTCCCAGGCTACGGCTAGCGAGTCAGCCCCTTCTTTCACGGGCGGTTGCGAGGCCTGCTGTAATATGAGAGCGAGTTGTTCCTGCGCGTCCTGGCCCGCCTGTACCGTCACTGGTTTTTCAATTAGAAGATTAGTTTCTTGCGCCCGGAACAGGCGAAAGCCGAGCTCTTTCCCATCTGGGTCCAGCATTGCAGCCGCGCGGCGGAGGCGCTCAGCAGTAATTTGAGAGATCGTCCTGTAACCCGCCTCCAAGGCGGATTGCCCAGTCTTAGTTGAGTCGTCGGGAGTTTCTGGTCGCTGGATTAGAATGTATCGTCGAGACATGCCGTCGAGCGCGTTTTGTTCCCAAACGGCTTGGGCGGTAGAGCCTGAGCCTGCAAAAAAGTCCAAAATTATGTCATTTTTCTCAGTCATGGATGAGAAAAGACGCGCCAGTACATCTGTGCGTTTGGGGTCAGTGAAGATAGAAGCCTCCATCAACGACTCCAGGGCAGACGAAGCACCGCTGCGGTCACGGTAAAACGTGGAGGCGGGTGCCCAAACTTCTTGCTCATGGAGGTATTTTTTGATCCTGATGCGAGTGGCCCTGCCAGACGGATAAAGTAAGCGGCCCGCTTCGTCGAGCTTCTTCATCGTTGCAAGCTCATACCTCCAGCCGTTTTCTGGCGGTGCATAACCCTTAAAGTCGTAAACCAGGTTTTCTCGGTAGTTAGGGCTTGAACTATTGTCCGAAGTCCAAACGCCACCCTGGTCGATGTGGTTATAGTGGGAGTGTTGTTTTGCGGCATTACCTTCGGGCAACTCGTCGAACCAAGCACGTAGTTCGTATTTCGCAGCCTCGAAGTCGTCCTTGAACCGTTCCAACAGTTCACGCGCTTTTTCATAGACAGACTCTAGGCCCGTCTTCCGCTCTCGCCACCTAACATCCAATTCCTTCAGGTACTCATGATCCCTCGCGTAGATAAGGATGTAATCTTGGCCACCTGCTGTGAGCTTTGCATCACCTTTCCGACCGCCTTGCCAAGTGATCATGTCTATGAAGTTTTCTGCCCCAAATACCGCGTCGAGTAGCAAACGCAAGTGGTGCACTTCATTGTTGTCGATAGAGGCTAGAAAAACGCCATCCCGACGCAATAGCTGTCTGGCTGCAACGAGACGTGGAAACATCATGGTTAACCAAGGGGCATGCTTGCGCCCCTTTACTTCTTGCTTGCTGGTGGTCGCCAGCCCGTATTCGTCCACTTGGCCGGTTGAAACCAGGTAGTCGGTCTCTGACACCGAGAAATCGTCGTTATAGGTGAAGCTTTCGCCCGTGTTGTAGGGCGGATCAATGTAGATCAGCTTAACTTGGCCCGAGTAGCCGTTTTTCAGGACTTTCAATACTTGCAGATTGTCGCCTTCAATCAGAATATCTTGGGCCGTGGTCCAGTTGACGGACGCGCTGGGGTCCGGCTCCAAAGTAATCGTCGTTGGTATCCTGGCCTCGTAGCGTGCATAGTCGATCCCCGGCCACGTAAAGGCGAAGGCGGGCGTATCCTGAGCGAATCCAAGAGCGGACCACAGTGCGACCTTATTCAGCTCACCGTCTGGAAATGCAGAGGGTAAAAGGTCTCGCAGCTTCTCCAACAGCGCAGCCTGCCCGTCCTCGGTGCCGGGGGGAACTATGCTTATGGTCATCAGCTTCTCCTTGCTGTCCGCCTTGGTGCCCTTCTTACTCATGCATTCCTCGTCATACTCTGTCGCAATAACCCTTGATTTTCGCACAAGACCTTCCTTTTGCTTGTTGGACGGCATTGGCAGGTATATTTCCTCTACAACTCGCACTGTCGCACAGGGGATATCGGTTCGTAGAGCCGATATCCCGAATGTCATCTAGTGCTCAAAATGACCTGAACCACCATGCGATGGCCACGTATGTAGCGAACTCCAGTTCGTTCCATACGGGTTGCCGCCGACATCGATGCCGCCATAGTCGTCGTTGGTCATGGGTAAGCCTGTCGCTGGGTTGATTGGGTGCATAATTTTCTCCTAACAAGTAGGGAGGGTTGAAATCCTCGCCGAAAGCCGACGGGGGAGAAATCAATCTTCGGTGGGCAGCAAAATTGTGATGACGGGTGCGCCATCGTCACCGGGGCCAATGCACATATGCAATGTTGTGGGCCGAGAGTGGGGGCTGCGCCCGCCGCGCGGCACGCGATGAACCGTAAAAGCTATGCGCTGTGAATTACCCGCGCGACGGGCGGCAAGAGATGCCATCCAGAGAACATCCCACAGCCTTCCGGCCTCGTTCTGTGCGGTTTGGCGCATGCTGTCTGCGTCGTTCCATACCACACAGTCAGCCCATGCCGCCGCCGTCATTGCCACCGGTAACCGAAACCCTGCCTCACACGCCGCCTCGGTGATGTCTATCAAGCTACCGTCTTCAGTTGCCTGTGCTCGGCTGTAGATATGGATTGGTTCGCCGAAAATACTGTCAAGATTCTGCTTTGGGTATTGCACGGTTTGCTCCTTTTAAGCTGACCGGGTTCCAAGATGTTGAGCCCCTGCTTTTTGCCGTTTACTCGGCTTCGGCATACGGGTGGCATGTTGCTGGTGCCGCCGTACTTCCTGAGTGTCTTCGCCCTTGACGGACACCGGACGCCAGCCGACCGGCCAGACGTGCAAGGTTGCGCACAGAAGCCGCAGCCCGAAGGGAACGGGTGAGTACGCGCGCGCAGCGCTTGGCCTTGCACGTCGGGCAGGCTGGCGTAAGGTCGTCTGCAATTTGGGCGAAGACACCCAGGACAGCAATGGCAGCAGCACACTTAATGCGACGGAGCCGTGTCGCGGTCGAAGACCAGCGACTCAACGCGGCCATTCCGCGCGTCGTGGCAAGTAGAGGCGCGCAGCCGTAGGCGATAAGCCTACGGCGTAGGGGAGCCAGCCGCGTAGCGGGCTGGGGCAAGTGCGCGGCCGCAAGCAGCCCACTTCAGTGCATTGGCTCCCAAGCCAATCGCTGGAGTGCAGGGGGAGCCGTTATTCATTCGCAACCCCAGTTGCGAAAGGTCTGCCCACAGACAGGTGAATAATGGGGGGCTTGCCCCGGCGCCCGAAGCGAAGCGCGCGGGAATCCTGCTCAAGTCCAGCCAAAGCGTAGACCAATGGCGGAACGCCGCAGCCACATCGCGTCCAGCGTGTGTGTTGAGCGGGATTCCCGCGCGCATAGCGCGGCGCCCGCTTTTAAGGACACAAGGTGCGTCCAGCGCCGGAACCGCCGCCCAGCCGTCCAGGCTGGAATAGGCGGTGTTGTCCTGCCGCGCTAGCGGCTTCGTTCTCCCTCTTCACCCCCCGGCGCAAGGGGTAGTGAAGAGGCATTTTTCCCTATACAGGTTATCTGAACAGGAGGAGATAACGTATGGTGAAAAAAGATGGGCGGGTGATTGCCGCCGAAAACGAAGCGCGAGTGCTACGAGCCCTGCATCGTTTTGGCTGGCTCCGCACACGCGACCTGGCAGCACTGGTGTGGCAGCATTGGCAAAGGCGACCACTCGGGGGCCCCAGCCTAGTAGCCGCGAATGCCACCGGTGCGAACCTGCGTATGGCGCAATACACGATGCGTCGGCTCACTAGAGATCGGCAGGTGCTGCGTAGCCGGGGGCCTAACGGCAGCGTGCTGTATGCACTTGCCGAAGCTGGTGCCCGCAGATTGCAGCAAATAGGGATTCCAGCAGCAACAGGCAAAGACATTGTCCGTGGCTTCAGCACCGCCCACTTCCGTCACCGCACGATTGCTAATGAAATCGCGATAAGCGGAATTGTCCAAGGCTTCCGGGTGTCAACGGAGCGCGAAATAGCGCAAGACCGCTGGCTCGGTGGTGCGACGGGGATCGTCGGGAAGAAGCCTGATGTACTACTGCAAAGCGACGGATCGTTGTGGTGGGTTGAAGTCGAGAAAAGTCGAAAGAACGCAAAGGACTACGGACGCCTACTGAATTGGTTAGCTCAAGTAGGTAACGATGCGGCGCGTCGGACCGGCTCCATCTTGCTCAATCCCGGAACGCGTTGGGCCAAGGTAATTTTTGTTTGTGTACCGGCGTTCGAAGCCCGGGTCCGGACAGACTTAGCGGCTTTGGGCTGGAAGCGCGAACAGCTTGATGCTTTCATTTTCTTCTCAACCACGCTATACAGTTTGGAGGAAACAGTATTTACGTAGGAAACATCTAGCACATAAAAGCAGGAAACAAGGGAACGGCTCGGGGTGGTGTCGTTTCCGTATCGGAAACATTCGTCTTTCTCTCACAGCAAAAAAAAGACTGTGACATCACCGGATGCGCATACCTCCCCCCGGTGGTGTTTGAAAATATCTCCTGCGGGCAATAGCCGGTTGGGCTACCCTTTCCCTTACCTTACTCGTATTAATATAGATACTTAATGAGATTGTACGGGTGCCCCGGCACGCAGCAGGTACTCGTACTGGCACGCGGCAGGTCAGCAAGGGGAAGAATGGGAAACACCAAGAATCGTCAACCGGTGGATAGAAGCCTCGTCAAAGCCATTCTAGATTTAGGAATCGAGCTCACTAGCGATGTATATATCCACCACACCTTCGATGATGACGAAGCGGCTGACTTGCTAAGAGCCTTGGCTCCCGAGATGACATCAAGCCAAGTCAACGATACGTCGGAAAAAGCGGCACGTATCTGGGCCGCTTTAGAGAGCGCATCGTCAACATACGTTCCGTTAGCTGAAACATTAGAGAGAGTCGAGGCAATCCTCGAAACTGACGGGCGACCTGATGCTCCCGTCATCTTGGGTCTCTATGCGTTGGCGCGTGCCTCCAATTTGCAGGAAGCAGCACTTCGGAAAGCCGTGCCCGATTTGCGCCGGGGAAGAAAAGGCGCAGAAGGCAAACACGGTAAGCCGGACGGAAACCGGGCTAAAAAAGATCAGCTACAAAACTCATGGGCTACAGGAAAATTCAAAACGCGCAGTCTGTGCGCAGAGCAAGAATATGAAGCCCTTGGGGTGACATATGATACTGCCCGGAATTGGTTGAAAGGGACGCCTGACCCTTCTCACTGGCCAGCTCGCTCACAGAAATAGTCAAATCTCCAAGGACGAACAATACCTGATGTCTGCATAAGCAAACACCAGCTTTTGCTTATGCAGCGCTGGGGCCTGCTTAAGCAGGCGACTACTGCGTAAATCCGCCTTCTGATTCAATGGCCACATGTTCCAAATCTGCTTGGAACGCAATTGAATTAGGAGATTTTTATGAGCAATAACAATGCGGTAGGCGAGCCCTCCGTTCTTTCATCAAACACCGTCGGTTCCGCTGCTACTGGCAACCAGCGGAACCTGTCATCGCTTCGGTTGACACAAGATTTCGGCGCTATTGGCGGAGTCAAAAAAGTCATCACGACTGTTCCGTGCCGCAAGCCTAGTAATCAAGCATACGTTCGCGTTCGGCCCGGCGATGAGTGGCGAATGAATGCTGCAATCCTACAGTTGAAAGATGACGGGGAGTGCTATCTCGTTGTGCCCGAGTTATTCAACGACCTAGCCCAGGAAGTACGTCCAAAAGTGCTCTATACCGGGGTTACTCGCGACGGAAACCCATTCTTATGGCCTATCAACATGCCTGGGGAAGATGGGCGTATAGATTCGTGGTCTGAATCTGCACACACGGCGGCCTCCCTCGCCGAAGATAACTGGGTACGTCTAATTGCCAATCGCACAATTGGCGCATACGACGTCATGCAAGCTACTAATTTGGTCGACGACCCGACATGGCCCGAGCTTTCGTTTGAGGAAATGATCAACTTGGCTTTTCGAGGCAAGTTGATCGACTCTCTTGACCATCCTGTCGTTCGCCGTCTGCGCGGGGAGCTGTGATGTCGTTCGAGAAGTATAAAAGCATTTGGGTCGCGGACTTCGAATTCAAAGCCGCACCCGGCGAGCGTCCGGAGGTCGTTTGCATGGTTGCACACGAAGTAAAGAGTGGGCGCACCATAAAACTATGGGGCGACGCGCTGACCTCACCGCAATGCCCATTTGACATCGGAAACGATGCCCTGTTTGTCGCTTATTACGCATCTGCCGAGATGGGTTGTCATCTCGCCCTTGATTGGCCCCTGCCGATAAATGTTCTTGACCTATATGCTGAGTTTCGCGTCGAAACAAATGGTAAATACCTGGCCTCCGGTAATGGCCTACTTGGCGCACTGGCATATTACGGCGAGCAAGGTATCGACGCGCTGGAAAAAACTGCGATGCGTGACCTCATTTTGCGGGGTGGTGACTACAACACCGATGAACAGCAATCAATCCTAGATTACTGCGAGTCTGACGTCGTGGCGACGGCGAAATTATTGCGCATGATGACGAAGGTTCTTGGCGGGCACCGGCGTCATGCTTTTGCTCTCAACCGGGGCGACTACACGAAAGCCGTGGCTCGAATGGAATCTAACGGCATCCCCGTCGACGTTGAGATGCTGGAACGACTGCGCGTCAATTGGTCAGGTATGCAGGATAAGTTGATTGCACGCGTGGATGAGAATTATGGCGTTTACGAGGGAAGGACATTCAAACAAGCGCGGTTCCTTGATTACTTGCAGCGGCACGATATCCCCTGGCCTATGCTGGCGTCCGGTCGGCCTGCACTTGATGACGACACCTTTGCAGATCAGTGTAAAACCTGGTCTCAACTGACACCCTTGAAAGAGTTGCGTCAGGCGTTGAGTAGGTTACGCCTGGCCGATTTGCCTGTGGGGCAGGATGGACGAAATCGGACGATGTTGTCGATGTTTCGGTCGATAACGGGGCGGAATCAGCCATCGAACTCAAAGTTTATTTTTGGGTTGTCTGCATGGCTTCGCAGTTTAATAAAGCCCCAGCCCGGTTATGGCTTGGTATATGTGGATTGGTCACAGCAAGAGTTTGGCATTGCGGCAGCATTGTCGGGCGACGAACGTATGCGTGACGCGTACTTATCCGGCGACCCATACCTAGCTTTCGCAAAACAAGCGGGCGCCGCACCCCTTGATGCGACGAAAGCCAGCCACGGGGCCATCCGGGAGCAGTACAAAGCCTGTGTACTCGCAGTCCAGTACGGAATGCAAGAAGAGTCGCTGGGGCGCCGCATTCAACAGCCTGCTGTTTATGCTCGGGAGCTTCTCAAGATACACCGCCGCACCTACCCCGCGTTCTGGCGATGGTCAGACGAAACCCTTGATTACGCGTTGACTACACAGCACCTTTGGACCGTGTTCGGTTGGACTTTGCATGTGGGAAGCAAACCAAACACTCGCTCACTGCGCAATTTCCCTATGCAGGCCAACGGTGCCGAAATGCTTAGGCTTGCTTGCTGCCTTGCCGTGGAATCAGAAATTCGTGTACTCGCCCCGATTCACGATGCAGTGCTGATTGAAGCGCCTCTGGAAGAACTGGAGGAGGCGACTGCGGCTATGCAAACGTGTATGCGGCAGGCGAGCAGTGTGGTGCTTAATGGGTTTGAGCTTCGTTCGGATGCAACAACCATTGCGTTTCCTCACCGCTATGTCGATGAGCGTGGTTCTCGCATGTGGGAGTTGGTGAATGAATTGCTACCAGAAGCCGAGGCAGTGACGGCATGAAGATGAAAAGCACAAAAATTACCGAGCGGCGACTCCATTGGTCTCCCACTCGTCAGGAATTCTCGGCGCGTGAAGATAAAGGCCAGCATCGCTCCCGACGGTTCATTAAAGGGCCAATTCCACTGGATTGGATTAGTGAAGCGGCCTGTCTGCCGGGGAAAACGCTGCATGTCGCTCTTGCTTTGCAGTACCTCGCTGGACTGACCAAATCAAACACGATCAAGCTACCCGCAAAGACATTAGACGTGATGGGCGTCGCACGCAACGCCAAGGCAGACGCGTTAGTGCGTCTCCAACGAGCGGGCTTAATTGCCGTACGTCAGCTACCAGGGCGGGCGCCTGTCGTGACTCTTCTTGTTGCGCCTGAACATTCCTCCGAAGGAGAGGTATGTCATGGCGGATGAGGTGGCTCTTACGTTGCAACAAGTGGCGGACCGGCTTGGACTAGCATACAGCACAGTTTTTGCAAAGCGGCACATTATAGGTTTTCGTTTACCGAACTCCCGTGTCTGGCGCGTTTGGCCGTCCAAGCTTGCCGAACTATCGGCACCACGTAATAATGTAACCCGGCTATCGTTGCGGGTCGCAGGAGAACATAAGTGTCCATCCGCAAAGATAAAAAATCCGGCATCTGGCAGCTCGACATCCGCGCGCCAAGCGGCGAGAGAATTAGACGATCTACTGATACCTCGGACCGCAAGGCGGCGCAGGAATACCACGACAAACTGAAAGCCTCACTTTGGCGGCAAGATGTTTTGGGTGAGGTTCCTGACAAGATTTTCGAAGAAGCTGCGGTGCGTTTCCTGCGCGAAAGCACGGGGCAGCGCGATTACGATACAAAGTTGCGCCATATTGATTATTGGCGCAAACAATTCGCAGGCCGGACAGTTCGCTCTTTAACCACCGACGATATTGTTGGCGCTTTACCAACGCAGCGCTTTTACCGCAACAAGCCTCCAACAGAGTTGACGGGGAGCACCCTGAATCGCTATTTGTCAACTATTAGGCGGCTGCTCAACCTTTGCGTCGGGTGGGGTTGGTTAGAGAACGCGCCCAACTTGCCCATCTATTTCGAGCCCGAGGTGCGGGTGCGTTGGGAACCGCCAGAAGTGATTGCCAAGCTGATTCGTGCCATGACGTTGCCATGGATGCGTGATGCTGCGTTGGTGGCAGTCTCGACGGGGATGCGTGAAGGCGAGTTGTTTTCGCTAGCACCCTCTCAGATAGATTTGCCGCAATGTAACGCTTGGGTAACTCACGAGGAGGCGAAATCGGGACGTGCTCGCTCCGTGCCGCTTAATGATGACGCCGTGGCTGTGATTGAACGTCGATTACGAACAGCCAAGCGTTTCGTGTTTACTCGTGATACCGAAAGCGGCTTGAGGGTCGGTGGGCACGATCCACGTGTATTTGAGCGTGCTTGCAGAGAGGTCGGTATTGACGACTTTCGCTGGCACGACCTGCGGCACACATGGGCAAGTTGGCATGCTCAACGAGGCACCCCGTTGATGGTGTTGAAGGAGTTAGGGGGGTGGGAAACTCTTGCAATGGTGCAAAAGTACGCCCATTTGGCTCCGAGTCATGTCGCTGCGCACGCCAACACGGTCAAGTTTTGGTCAAACTCGGAAGAGAAACAAAAAACGCCGCTTTCGGTAGCGGCGTAATTGCTTGATTTAACAAGGTAATTCTGGGGTGACCGATGGGGCTCGAACCCACGACAACCGGAATCACAATCCGGGACTCTACCAACTGAGCTACGGTCACCACCGGTACAGCAAACGTCAACTAAAAAGTATATCACCGTTTAATCGAGCGCGTGCGCTGCTTGGAAAGAGAGACCGGATTCTAGCACGAACCCGAAAATAAGGTTTGTACGGGTAAAAGAACTGAAACTTCATGTGTCATCCGCGTCGGCCGACTGGCCGTGCAAGAGGCGTCGCCAGCCGTTGGAACAAGGTGCCAGCAGGGCGGGCTGTGACGGCTTGAAACGTTTGCCGGGTCACGCCCTGTCAGCTTTGTCCTACGATAAATATCCAGCAATCTTTTTCAAGGAGCTTGCTATTATGAAAACATGGAATAAAGCACTGATGCTTACTGTCCTGCTGGCCGCGCCGTTCGCGGTCGCACAGGCGCACGATGACGGAGCCGCCCATAGGGCCTGGCTCAAGGCGCAGCAAATAGACATCAAGCCTACGCTTACCGTCAAGGAAACCGAGATTCCGGCTGGTTCAGCGGCCAGTTCCACCGGCGCGCCGGCGGGAACGAACTCGACCATGCCCTCGTCACCAAGCGCGCCGCCTTCGGTCACGCCCTCGTCGTCGGGTACGTATTCTCCGGGCATTCAACGTTCCAGCCCGCCTTCCTATCCGGCCCCCATTGAAAACCATCCCGGCATGAACTCGGGCACGGGCGGCCAGGCCAAGTAGTTCGGGCCGCGGCTATAGCGCGGAGGCCCCGAAGGTGTCGCATTGGCCGGGGTCGCCGCTCTTGAAGCCGCGCGTGAACCAGCGCATCCGCTGTGCCGAGCTTCCATGCGTGAATGAATCGGGCACGACATAGCCTTGCGCTTGCTTCTGCAGCCGGTCGTCGCCAATGGCGCTGGCTGCATTCAGGGCTTCTTCGATATCGCCCTGTTCCAGGGTGCCGCGCTGCGAGTCGGAGTGCTTGCCCCATACGCCCGCCAGGCAATCGGCCTGGAGTTCCACGCGCACCGATAGCTGGTTGGCGGCGGCCGAGCCGCTCTGGCGCCGCGCTTGCTCCACTTTGTCGGTGATGCCCAGCAAATGCTGCACGTGGTGGCCCACTTCATGGGCGATCACGTAGGCCTGGGCGAAGTCGCCCGGGGAATTCAATTGCTGCGCCATCTGCTGGAAAAAGCTCAGGTCCAGGTAGACCTTGCTGTCGCCGGGGCAGTAGAAGGGGCCCATGGCCGATTGCCCCGTGCCGCAGGCGGTGGGCGTCGCTCCGTTGAAAAGAACCAGCTTGGGTTCCTGGTAGCGGCCCCAGTTTTTCTGCTGGAAAACGGCATTCCAGGTGTCTTCGGTGTCAGCCAGCACCTTGGAGACGAAACGGGTTTCCGGGGTATTGGCCGGCGCGGGGCCGTCGCTGTACGAGGCTTGGTTGGCCGGTCCCATGGCATTTTCCAGCACGATGCTCGGGTCGACGCCGAAATACATGGCAACCAGCGCCAGGACTATGGTCCCCAGGCCAATCTTGCCGCGTCCGCCCAGGGGCATGCGTCGGCCGCGCCGGTCTTCGATATTGCTGCTTTCGCGAGAACGATCCAGGCGCATGAAGATTTCCTTTGAGATGAATGCCGTCCACCCGCGGCCACGCTTAATTTTATTGCCTGTTGCGGCCCCGGAACTTAAACTCGCCCTGCAAGAATGTTAGGATACGTCAATGGCTCAATTGTTTGTTGTTCATCCGCAGAATCCTCAACCGCGCCTGATGGCGCAGGCCGGCCGCTTGCTGTCCGACGGCGGCCTGGTGGCGGTTCCCACCGATTCCAGCTACGCGGTGGTGGCCCGCCTGGACGACAAGCCGTCGGCCGACGCATTGCGCCGGCTGCGCGGGCTGGACGAACGCCATCACCTGACACTGCTGTGCCGCGACCTGGCCGAGATCGGCCATTTTGCGCGGGTCGACAACAAGCAGTACCGCTTTCTCAAGCTGGCGACGCCGGGTCCCTGGACTTTCATCCTGGAAGCCACGCGGGAAGTGCCGCGCCGGGTGTCTCACCCTTCGCGCAAGACCATAGGCATACGCGTGCCGGACCATCGCGTTACGCTGGCCCTGATCGAAGCGGCGGGCTCGCCGCTGATGTCCACCACCCTGATCCCCGAGGACGAAGACGAGCCCATGAATGACGCGCAAGCCATTTACGATCGTTATGCCAACCAGTTGGCCGCCGTCATCGATGGCGGGCCCTGCCCGCTGGCTCCGACCACCGTCATCGACCTGACGGGTCCCAGCCCCGAGGTCACACGGCGCGGGCAGGGCGATTTGTCCGCCCTGGGCCTGGCCTAGGCGCCTGCGGCGAACTTTTTTGCATTTCGGCAACCTTAGCCATATGGGCCGCCCGCCGTCTCCGGCGGCCCGTCTTTGTGGAACCCCATGGAATCGTTGATACAGACCATTACCGTCTACGCACTGCCTGTGCTGTTCGGCATCACCCTGCATGAAGCGGCGCACGGCTACGTGGCCCGGATGTTCGGCGATCCCACGGCCTGGCAGGCCGGCCGCGTCAGCCTGAATCCCGTGCGCCACATCGACCTGGTGGGCACCATCATCGTGCCTCTGGTCCTGTTGTTCAGCACCAAGCTGTTGGGCGGCGGAGGGCTGCTCTTCGGTTGGGCCAAGCCTGTGCCGGTCGACTGGGGGCGGCTGCGCCGGCCCAAGAAGGATATGCTGTGGGTGGCGCTGGCCGGCCCGGGGTCCAACCTGGTGATGGCGGTGATATGGGCGCTGGGCCTGCGGCTGCTGGCCGAAACCGGCGGCGCCCCGACTGATTTCTGGGTGCAGATGGCCATAGCCGGCATCCAGGTGAACCTTATCCTGATGGCGCTGAATCTTGTGCCCTTGCCCCCGTTGGATGGCGGCCGCATCGTATTCAGCCTGCTGCCCTCGCGGGCGGCCTGGCAGTTTTCCCGGATCGAGCCCTACGGCCTGCTGATCCTGATCATTTTGATGCTGACCGGCATTTTGTGGGTGGTATTGCAACCACTGTTGGCGCTAGGCCAGTCAATTGTGAATTGGTTCTTATGATTTTGGCCCCATATCCGGTAAACTTGCGAGTTAATTGGCGTCTGTGTTGACGCCTGTGCACGTTCACCACCCGGGTGAATTCGAGGAGATCATTTCCATCATGGCAACAAGCACGGATTCTGCGATTCCTACCTTTCAGGGCAGTATGGTGGCGCTCATCACGCCCATGCATCCCGATGGCAGCCTGGATTTCGACAGCTTCCGAAAACTGATCGACTGGCACGCCGCCGAAGGCACCGACGCCCTGGTGGTGGTGGGCACCTCGGGCGAATCGCCGACCGTGGACGTGGACGAGCACGCGGAACTCATCAAGGTGGCGGTCGAACATGCGGCCGGCCGCATGCCCGTCATTGCGGGCGTGGGCGGGAATTCCACCAAGGAAGCCATCGAGCTGTCCCGGCATGCCCTGGCCGTCGGCGCGCAGGCCGGCCTGTCGGTCGTCCCTTACTACAACAAACCCACCCAGGAAGGCCTGTACCAGCACTTCAAGGCCATTGCCGAAGCAGTCGAACTGCCCTCCGTCCTGTACAACGTGCCGGGGCGCACGGTTGCCGACATGTCCAACGATACCGTCTTGCGCCTGGCGCAAGTGCCCGGCATTATCGGCATCAAGGACGCCACGGGCGATATCGGCCGTGGCGCCCGGCTGGTGCGCGACGTGCCCGCGGGCTTCCAGGTCTTCAGCGGCGACGATGCCACGGCCGCGGCACTGATCTTGCTGGGCGGACGCGGCAACATCTCGGTAACGGCCAATGTCGCGCCGCGCCTGATGCACGAAATGTGCATGGCCGCCCTGAACGGCGATGCTGTCCTGACGCGCAAGCTCAACGCCCGCCTTGCCACGCTGAATCAAGTACTTTTCGTTGAAGCCAATCCGATTCCCGTCAAATGGGCCGTTGCCGAAATGGGCATGTCCAAGCTGGGCTATCGCTTACCCTTAACCGCCTTGCACGAACAGCACCGGCCTTTGGTGCGCAACTCGCTAAAAGAAGTGGGCTTAATCTAAATGATCTATACGCGTATGAATAAACGCTGGGCCGGCCTGGCTGTGGGCATGGGCATGTTGCTGCTGTCGGGTTGCTCGGCCTGGAACCAGATGGTGGGCAACGAGGAAGCCGTGGACTACAAAAGCACGGTCGCCGGCGATCCGCTCAGCATTCCGCCTGATCTGACTCAGGCCAACAGCGACGCGCACTACCGCGCGCCCGAGGGCACGGCCACCTTCAGCCAGTATGCCCAGAACCAGCAGGCCCAGCAGGGCAAGTCGGCGTCCGACCGCATACTGCCGCAATCGCAGGGCATCGCGGTCATGCGCGACGGCGACGTGCGCTGGCTATCCGTCGACAAGCCGGCCGAGGAAGTCTATCCGAAAATCCTCGATTTCTGGGCCGAGCAGGGCTTTACCATCAAGTCCCAGGACGCGCGCGCTGGCCTGATGGAAACCGACTGGGCCGAAAACCGCGCCAAGATCCCGGAAGGCTGGATCCGCAGCGCACTGGGCTCCATCATCGATACCGTGTTCGACAGCGGCGAGCGCGAACGTTTCCGCACGCGTGTCGAACGCGTCAACGGCAAAACCGAGGTCTACATCAGCCACCAGCAGATGGTTGAAACGCCCACCCAGGACGGTTCCACCTTCAAATGGGTATTCGGCAAGGAAGATCCGGGCCTGAATGCCGCCATGCTGGCACGCCTGATGGTATTCCTGGGCACCGATGTCCAGAAGGCGCGCGACATGGTCGCGCAGGCCGAGAAGTCCTCCAGCCAGCCCGGCGCCACCGTCATGGCCGACGGCCAGGCCGCCCTGACGCTGGCCGAGCCCTTCGACCGGGCATGGCGCCGTGTAGGCGTCGCCATCGACTCCGCCGGCTTTGCGGTGGACGACCGCGACCGCTCGGCCGGTGATTACTTCATCCGTTATCTGGACAGCGACACGGGCGAGAAGATCGAGCAGCAGAACTTCATCGGGCGCATGTTCGGCTCGAAGAATACGGCCGAAGCCGCCGCATTGCGCATCCACGTCGCCAGCCAGGGCTCAGGTTCCATTGTGACCGTGCTGGATAAGGATGGGCAGGTTCAGAACACCGACACCGCCAGGCGCATCATCACGGTGTTGTCCAACCACATGAAGGGCTAATAAAGCCCGGGTGGCCGGCCTGATGGCCGGCTGCCGGATGAAGCCGGCGTCGACGCAAGCCGCTAGTTTGCGCCGATACCGGCGCCAAACCATTCCAGGTCTGGCGCCAGCCCGGCCACTTCGCCTATCAGCAGCAGCGAGGGCGCTTTCATTTCATGGCGGCCGGCCAGCTCGGCCAGATTCTCCAGGCGTCCGTGCAGGACACGCTGGTTCGCGCGCGTGCCGTTCTCCACCATGGCAAAGGGCGTGTCGCCCGAACGGCCATGCGACATCAATTGTTCCGCCAGCCAGTCCAGTTGTGCAACCCCCATGTAGAAGGCCAGAGTCTGTTTGCCGCGTGCCAGCGAGGGCCAATCTTCCAGAAGTGTGTCCTGGCGGCAGTGCGCGGTAATCAGGCGGACCGACTGCGCATGGTCCCGGTGCGTCAGCGGGATGCCGGCATAGGCCGCGCAGGCCAGGGCCGCCGTAATGCCAGGCACTACCTCGTAGGGCACGTCGTGCCGGCGCAGGAACTGAAGCTCTTCCCCGCCGCGCCCGAATACCATGGCGTCGCCTCCCTTCAAGCGCACGACCAATCGTCCCTGGCGGGCATGCGCCAGCATCAGCTCGTGGATGCGCGCCTGGGTGGCGTCGTGATTTTCGCCAGGGGTTTTTCCGACCGGAATCCGCTGGGCGTCGCGGCGGGCCAGTTCCAGTATTTCCTCATCCACCAGACGGTCGTAAAGAATGACGTCGGCTTCATTCAGCGCGCGCAGGGCTTTCAAGGTCAGCAGGCCCGGATCGCCCGGCCCCGCGCCGACCAGTATGACTTTGCCGGCGATGGCTGTTTGCGGCTCGCGCAGTTCGTCTTCCAGCAGTTGCTGCGCCTGGGCCGGTCGGCGCTTGCGCAGCGCATCGGCCACGGGGCCGTCCAGCAGCCAATCGTAGAATTCACGGCGCCGCCGCAAGTCGGGCCGCGCCTGGCGTATGGCCTGGCGATAGCCGGCGGCCAGTGTGGCCAGCGCACCCAGGCTATGGTCGAACAGGCTTTCTATGCGCTCACGCAGGCGGCGCGCCAGCACGGGGGCAGTGCCCGCCGAGGAAATGGCGATGGTAAGCGGCGAGCGGTCAACGATGGAGGGCAGTTGGACGCTGGAAAGCTCGGGGTCGTCGACCACGTTGACGAAGCGCTTCTGGGCGCCCGCCAGGTCGGCGATGCGCCGGTTCAGATCACGGTCGTCGGTGGCGGCCACGATCAGCCATGTTCCATCCAACCAGGCTGGATCGAAGGGGCCGAGCAGCAGTTCGATCTTGTCTTGCCGGGATAGCTCGTGCAGGGCTTGTGTCGCTTCCAGCGTGCCGACCCGGACGCGGGCGCCCGCGGCCAGCAGGCTGTTGATCTTGCGCTCGGCGACGGCGCCGCCGCCCACGACCAGAACGAGCCGCGCCCGCAGGTCGGCAAACAAGGGAAATAGTCTCATGGCGAATGACGCGGTGTCGGCTGGGCTAGGACACCGCTTCCAGAACGATGGGGATCAATTTTTGCGTGGGCGCGGGGATGACTTCCGTGCGGAGCAGGAAATCGCCGAACTTCTCATCGGCCAGGCGGCTCCCCGCATAAGCCTCGAACAGGCGGTCCAGCGCATCGAGTATCTCGGGTTCGGCGACGTTCTCGCGGTAGGGGACGTTCAGACGCCGGCCGGTGAAATCCGCTCCCAGGCGCAAGTCGTATCGGCCCGGCGCCCGCCCAACCAGCGCGATCTCGGCCAGATAGGGGCGCGAGCAGCCGTTCGGGCAACCCGACAAGCGCAGCAGGATGGGCGCGCCGATCAGGCCGTGCTTGTCCAATAGGGCTTCCAGCTTGGTCAATAAGACCGGTGCATAGCGTTCGCTTTCGGCCATGGCCAGGCCGCAGGTGGGCAGCGCCACACAGGCGATGCTGTGTCGGCGTATGCCGCTTTGGCGCTTGTAGCCGTCCAGCCCGTACTTTTCGACCAAGGCATCTATTGCGGCGCGATCCTCGGCCGCGACATTGGCGATCAGCAGATTCTGGTTGCAGGTCATGCGGAACTCGCCCTTCAATATCTTGGCGATCTCACGCACCCCGGTTTGCAGTTGCCTGTCGCCCGTATCCCATAGCCGGCCCGATTCGATATACAGGCCCAGATGCCATTGCCCGTCTTCGCCTTCCTTCCATCCATACTGGTCGCCGTTCAGGTCGAAGCGATAAGCGCGAGGCGCCGGCAAGCTGAAGCCTATGCGCTCTTCCAGTTGAGCCTTGAACCATTCCAGGCCACGGTGATCGATGGTGTACTTAAGGCGCGCATGCTGGCGTTCGGCACGATTGCCGTAGTCGCGCTGCAAGGTCACGACGCTTTCGGCGACCTGAATGAGCTGTTCGGGTGTGACGAAGCCGATCAGGCTGCCCAGGCGCGCATAGGTGCTTGGGTCGCCGTGGGTCGCGCCCATGCCGCCGCCTATGGCCACGTTGAAACCCTGCAGGCGGCCGTTCTCGATAATGGCGATCAGCCCCAGGTCTTGCGCGAAAACATCGATGTCGTTGGTGGGAGGAATGGCCACCCCTATCTTGAATTTGCGCGGCAGGTAGGTGTCGCCGTAGATGGGTTCTTCTTCGGGCTCGTCGGTGATCTTCTGGCCGTCCAGCCATATCTCGTGATAGGCCCGGGTGCGCGGAATGAAATGGTCGGACAGTTTGCGGGTCCATTCCTGCACGATGCGATGCTGGCTGGAAAGATGCGGATTGACCGAGCTGACCACCTGGCGGTTGATGTCGCCGCAAGCGGCAATGGTGGTGGCCATGGCCTGATGGATGGCCTGCATGGTGGGCTTCAGATCGCGCTTGATGATGCCGTGCCATTGAAAGGTCTGGCGGGTGGTGATGCGCAGGCCGCGCCCCGCATAGTTGCGGGCGATGTCGTCGAAGGCCAGCCATTGGGCGGGTGTGACGACGCCGCCGGGCAGGCGCGCCCGTATCATGAAGGCATAAGCCGGTTCCAGCTTCCGCTTGCGCCGTTCGTCGCGTATGTCGCGGTCGTCCTGCTGGTAGCTGCCGTGGAATTTCAGCAGCTTGTTGTCGTCGTCGCCGATCGCGCCGGTTACGGGGTCGGCCAGGCCGGCTTCGATGGTACCGCGCAGGTGCCGGCTGTCGGCCTTGATGTGCTCCAGATGCGAAAGGGTGTTGCTCATTGCTATCCTGATTTAGTAAACGTCGCGTGCGTATCGGCCTTGCGCGGCCAGATCGTCCAGCCATGCCTTGGCCTGGGTTTCGTCCAGTCCGCCCTCCTGGCGGGCGATTTGCAGCAAGGCCTGGTGAACGTCGCGGGCCATGCGGGTGGCGTCTCCGCACACATAGAGGTGGGCGCCGCCTTCAAGCCAGTCGTACAGATCGCTTGCATGTTCCAGCATCTTGTCCTGGACATAGACCTTCTGCGCCTGGTCGCGTGAAAAGGCCAGGTCCAGGCGCTGCAGACCGCCGTCCTGCAGTGCGCGCTGCCATTCCGTCTGGTACAGGAAGTCGGACGAAAAATGCGGGTTGCCGAAAAACAGCCAGTTGCGGCCGTCGGCGCCGGCAGCGCTGCGTTCCTGGACGAAGGCGCGAAAGGGCGCCACGCCGGTGCCCGGCCCTATCATGATCACGTCGCGGGAGGTATCGGTGGGCAGGCGGAAGCGCTGGTTTTCCTCGATGAAAATAGGCAGCTTCTGGCCCTCGGCCAGCTGGGCCAGGAAATTTGAAGCCGCTCCCCAGCGGGCTTCTCCCTGATACTCGTAGGCGACGTTGGCCAGGGTCAGATGCACTTCCTGATCCACCGCGGCCAAGCTGGAGGCAATGGAATACATGCGCGGGGTCAGCGGGCGCAGCGCCTGGACCAGTTCCTTGGCCGACCATTTTGCGGGGAACTCGCTAAGCAGGTCGATAAGCTGGCGGGTCTTCAGATAGCTTTGCAATGGCTCCGCCGATTCGGGCCGCAGCAAGGCGTCAAGTTGTTCGTTGCCGGCAAGCAGGGCATGGGCCGTCAGGAAGGGCCGGGTCAGTTGCGTCAGTTCGCGGTGCCCGCCCAGCCATTCCCTCAGGCTGCGTGAGACCTGCTTGATTTCGATGGCTTCGTCGGCGTTCAGGCCGAGGCGGGTGATGACAGTGTCGACCAGGGCCGCGGACTGGGTGGGCCACACGCCTAGCGCGTCACCGGGCTGATAGCTCAAGTGGCTGCCTTCCAGCGATATTTCCAGATGGCGCACGTCTTTGTCGCTGCCTTGGCCGGTGATGGGCTGGTTCAGCAGCAGCTCGGCCAGGAAGGGTTGCTCGCGGGTGGCCAGGGCCGTCTTGGCGGCTTTGGGGTGCAGCGGCGTGACGCTGGCCGTGGGCGTGGCCTGCTTCAAGGCCTTCTGCGCCTGGGCGATGGCGGCATCTTGCCAGGGCAGGGCAACGGTTTCGATGTCCAGGTCGGCGGTGCCGACCTCGTGTAGCCGTTCGGCGCCCAGCTCCGCCAGCCGGGCGTCCAGTGTTTGCGCGATGCCGCAGAACATGGGGTAGCTGGAGTCGCCCAGGCCCAGCACCGCGTACTTCAGTTGCGGCAGCTTGGGGGCGCGCCGGCTGGACAGGAACTCGACGAAGGCCAGGGAGTCGTCGGGCGGCTCGCCATCGCCCTGGGTGCTCATGACGATGTACAGCAGTTGTTCGTCCTTGAGCTCACGTGTCGCGTAGCGGTCGGCGCGCAGCAGCCGGGCGTTCAGGCCCAGGCCGCTGGCTTGTTCGGCCAGCGACTCGGCTACGCGCTTGGCATTGCCGGTCTGGCTGCCGTAGACGATGGTCAGGCGCTTGGCCGCGCTTGTGCCGGCGGCCACGGCTATGGGCGGTGCGGTGTCACGGCTGATCGATCTGCCTTGAGAGACGCCGGCGAAGTAGCCGGACAGCCAGCTCAGGGCGTTCGATTCCAGGCCGTCGGCCAGTTCGGTGATAAGGGCGTGTTTGGAGTCGGGAAGATAAGACGGGGCCAGCATGGGGTGCTCATGATGATAAGTCCCTTACCATTCTATGGAGCACGGCCCGAGTCGAGAACGACAAGATTATTATTTCTATATCGCTTATAAGTTTATGCTGGCGTGCCTTATGCATGGGCGCGCAAGGCCGGTTGCTTGTAGCTGCCGCCTGTTCAATCCGCCAGGTAGCGCAGCCAGCCTTCCTGCAGCCACTCGCTCAGCATGTCAAGCTCGTCCAGGTTCAGCTTGCGGGCCAGCGCATGGTCGCAGGCAAGCTCGCGCATGTCGGCCAGCTGCCGCAAGGCCGTCGAGGCGGGCATGGCGGCCACTTCCCCGTTTATGAATAGTTGCTTGTCCCGGTACATCAGGCGGGTGCAGCGATCCAGCACCAGCTTGCCTCGGCCTGGCATGGCGTCGGCCAGATCCAGGCTTTCATCGTCCGGCTCGAAATAGGCGTTGGACGGCGGCTCGGTCAGCCATTGGCCCAGAAAGCGTTCGGCCAGGGCTTCGTCGAACTTGATTTTTTGCATGGCCTTGACCGATGCATCGATCAAACCCTGCGGAAGCTCGGCGGGCTGCGCGGTGGCCGGCGTGCCCGCATCCTTGAAGGTGGCCGACAGCAGCGGGCCGCGTATCGTCGGTAGGGCATACACTCCGCCCGTGTCGCCCAGATTGGCCATGATCTGGTCGTTGGCGGCCTCCAGCATGCCGCAAGCCAGAGTGGCCAGCGTCGGTGCGCGAAAGCCTATGGATACGGTCATGCAGTCGCCTTCGGCCACGCCATCGTGGGCCGCACGTGGCGGCAGGTAGAGCATGTCGCCGGGTTCCAGCAGGTATTCCTGTTCGGGCTGGAAGTGCTTGAGTATCTTCAAGGGCAGCCCGGGCTCCAGCGTCAAGTCGTCCTGCAGGCTGATGCGCCAGCGCCGCTTGCCGTGGGCTTGCAGCAGGAAGACGTCGTAGCTGTCGAAGTGCGGCCCCACGCCGCCGCCGTCCGTGGCGATGCTGATCATGGCGTCGTCCAGGCGCGCATCCGAGATGAAGCGGAAGCGGTGCATCAAGGCCGCGGTGGCGTCGTCGTGCAGGTCCACGCTTTGTGCCAGCAGCGTCCAGTTCGGCCGGCTGGCCGCCGGCAGGCGTGAAAACGGGCCGTTCTTCATGTTCCAGCCGTGCTGGTCGCGCCAGATCAGGCGCGACTCGACTTCTTCGCGCCGTACCAGTTGACGGATATCGGCGATGGACAGCGACGGTTTGAAGCCGGGGATGGCCTGCCGCACCAGCAGCGGCTTGCGTTGCCAGTAACGGCGCATGAACTGTCGTGGAGTCAGTCCGCCCAAAAGGTCCAATGCCTGGTCTATGTTCATAAGTGTTCGTTGCGCAGCCGGTACAGGATGTCCAGCGCCTCGCGCGGGCTGAGTTGATCGGGGTCTATGGCTTCCAGCGCCGCTTTCAACGTCTTGGCGCTTGTGTCGGCATCGGCTTGGCTGTCCTCGGACTCGTCGGCGCTTGCGCCGAACAGGTCCAACTGCGGCGTGGGCGCGCCTTGCGCTTCCAGGCGCGATAATTCGCGGCTGGCATGGCGGATGACCGCCGACGGTATGCCGGCGCGCTGCGCGACCTGTATGCCGTAGCTGCGGCTGGCTGGCCCCGGCCTGACTTCGTGCAGGAAGACGATGCCCGACGAGGATTCGGCGGCCGCCAGGTGTACGTTGGCGGCGTTGGGGGCCTCTGCGGGCAGGCGGGTGATTTCGAAATAATGAGTGGCGAACAGCGTCATGGCCTGATTGTGAGTCAGCAGCCTGTGCGCAATCGACCAGGCCAGCGCCAGGCCGTCGTAGGTCGAAGTGCCCCGGCCGATCTCGTCCATCAGTACAAGGCTTTGCGGCGTGCTGGCCGACAGGATGGCGGCCGCTTCGGTCATCTCCATCATGAAGGTGGAGCGCCCGCCGGCCAGATCGTCGGCGGCGCCGATACGGGTGAAGATGCGGTCTATCCCGCCGATGCGGGCCTTGCGCGCCGGAACGAAGCTGCCCATTCTGGCCAGCAGGGCGATCAGGGCGATCTGGCGCATATAGGTGGACTTGCCGCCCATATTGGGGCCGGTGATCAGCAGCATCCGGCACTGCGGGCCCAGCTCGCAATCGTTGGGCGTGAACTGCTCTATGCTGTGCTCGACCACGGGATGCCGGCCGGCTTCGATGAAGATTTCGCTGCCTTCGGAAAGCTCGGGGGCGGCCCAGTCGTTCGATTGCGCATGTTCCGCCAGCGCGGCCAGCACGTCGATTTCAGCCAGAGCCGCGGCGCACAGGGACAGCACGGGCGCGTGGGCCGACAGCTCGTCCAGCAGGTTCTCGAACAGCCATTTTTCCCGGCTCAGGCTGCGGTCCTTGGCCGACAACACCTTGTCTTCCCAGGTCTTGAGCTCCGGGGTGATATAGCGCTCGGCGTTTTTCAGGGTCTGGCGGCGCCGGTAGTCGGCGGGCACTTTGTCGGCCTGGGCCTTGGATACTTCGATGTAGAAGCCATGTACGCGATTGAACTCCACGCGCAGCGTGGTGATGCCGGTTCGCTCCCGTTCGCGCGCTTCCAGTTCAAGCAGGAACTCGCCGCTGTCGCTTGCCAGCCGGCGCAGTTCATCAAGCTCGGCATCGTAGCCGGCGGCGATCACGCCGCCCTCGCGCACCAGCAGCGCCGGCTCGGGGTCTATGGCTTTTTGCAGCAGGGCGCCGATTTCGGGAGGGATGGCGATATTGCCTGCGAAGGCGGCAAGCCGCGGCTGCGGCCCGAAGGCCGTTTCAAGATGCTGCGCGACGGCCGGCAGCAGGCTCAGCGCTTCGCGCAGGCTGGCCAGTTCGCGCGGACGCACCGAACGCAAGGCGATGCGCGTGGCGATGCGTTCCAGGTCGGGGTAGCGGTCCAGCATGCGGCGCAGGGCGTCCAGGGGCGCTTGTGCGTCCAGCGCGTCCCGGGCCGGTGGTGCCGACAGGAAGGCGGCGATGATGTGCTGCCGTTCCAGCGCGGGCGGGTTGTCTTGCAGAGGATGATGCAGCCAGCGCCGCAGCATGCGGCTGCCCATGGGCGTTGCGCAGTGGTCCAGCGTGGAAAAAAGCGTGGGGCTGTCTTCGCCGCTGATGGTTTCCGTCAGTTCCAGATTCTTGCGGGTGACCGGGTCCAGCACCACATATTCGCCCGCGTGATCGGCGCGTATGCTTTGTATGTGGGACAGCGACTGGGTCTGGGTGCGGCTGACGTAGCGCAGCAGGGCGCCGGCGGCGCACAAGGCCACGGGCAGGTCCGACACGCCGAAGCTGGCCAGCGAATCAACGGCGAAGTGCCGCTGCAGGACGTCGCGCGCGCCGTCGGCCTCGAAGTGCCAGTCGGGAATGGCGCTGATGGCGATTCCGCCATTGGCTTCCAGACGCGCGCTTTCCGCGCACACCAGCTCGGCCGGGCCTATGCGATGCAGCTCGGTGTCCAGCATATTGGGCGCGCATTCCGACACCCTGAATTCGCCGTTGGCCAGGTTCATCCAGGCCAGCCCCGTGCGTTCCGCCCGGTTCACGCGGGCCGTCCAGACGGCGGCAATCATGCGGTCGGCCTTGGCGGGCAGCAGGGCCTCGTCGGTCAGCGTGCCGGGCGTGACGATGCGGACGATCTTGCGTTCCACCGGCCCCTTGCTGGCGGCCGGGTCGCCGATCTGTTCGCAGATCGCCACCGATTCCCCCAGCGCCACGAGCCGGGCCAGGTAGCCCTCCATGGCGTGGAAGGGCACGCCGGCCATGGGAATGGGCGCGCCGTTGGACGTGCCGCGCTTGGTCAGAGTCAGATTGAGCAAGCGCGCGCCGCGCTCCGCGTCGCCATAAAACATTTCATAGAAATCCCCCATGCGGTAGAACAGCAGGTGCGAGCCGGCCTCGGCCTTCAGGCGCAGATACTGCTGCATCATGGGGGTGTGCGAAGATAAATCCACTTTATCCATTAAAATCAATCACTTATGTTTCATGCTGCTAGTTTTTGGGGCAAATTTGGGGCAATTTGAGCCATGTTTTGCATGCCCGCCCAGATACGCTCAAGCTCCCTGGGGGACTCTGAATCTATCCAGCGGCCATAGACCTTCACGAGCATCGAGTAGTCGCTATGCCCCATTTGGTTTGCGATGAAGGCTAGGTTGCCGCGTGCCGTCAGGTTCCAGCAGGCATAGGTGTGACGGGTTTGATAGGGTGGGCGCGAGCGGATGCCGGAGCGCCGTATCAGGTTGGCCCACTTGGTGTTCCATGCGCTGGGCACGAAGTAGTCGTTGACGACTTTCCTGCGGGCCTGGGTTTTCGGCGACAGCAGCACGCGCACGCGGTCGATGCGGGATTCGTGTCGGTTGAGCCAGACTTGCAAGTCGGCCGGTTCGCGCTGCTCGGCATCGGCGATCAACACCTTCAGGGCTTCCTGCGCTGGCGGGAACAGGAGTACCGTGCGCTCCTTGTTGGTCTTGGGCACCTTGAAAGTGACGGACTGGGTGATCGAACGGCGAACGACGATCTTGCTGAAGTCCGGCGCAACGTCCTCGATGGCAAGGGCAAGCAGCTCGCCGGGCCGTAGCCCGGTATAGACAGCCACAGTCACGGCGGCCCTGTCGATCGGGTGCAGGCAACCCTTTTCGATTAGCGTGTCGTATTCGTCGAAGTTGAGTGGGTCAGGGTCTTTGCTGCTTTTGGTGAAGCGGACACAATGCTTGCCGAGTTCGCCGCAATAACTATTGTTCTCGCACCAGTACAGGAAGCCGGAGAAAGTGGCGAGATAGTGGTTGACCGTCGAAACCGCGCGCGTGGCGATCAGATCCACGCGCAGTTGCTGAATATCCGCCGGCAGCAGTGTGTCGATCAGCCGGTCCCGGCCTATCGTTTCCAGGCAGACGTTCAGTGCGGTTTCGTAGCGGGACTGCGTTTCCGGCGTAATGTCCACCGCCTTGAGTGGTTTGTAGCGGTCGCACAGATCCTCCAGACGCTTGCTCTCCTGCGATGTGGTTTCCGCCGGGCGGGAATGGGGAAAGTAGTCAGCTTCGTTGTAGTTGCCCGACTTCAAGGCGAACATCGCGGCGCTGCGCAAGCCGGCGGCGTGCTTGATATTGGCTTTCGTGGGCTCGACACCCAGGGTATGCCGATGGCGAACGCCCTTGTACATGAAGTCCACTCGGATTGAGTGCCCATGTACCTCGATGCCGGTGTAGCCGGTTTGCCTGGTTGCTGTACTTGCCATATCGCTGTCCTCGTCGCTTACTTCGCCCCTTCGTCCTGATTGAATGGCCATTGCCCCGTCTTGAGCATGAACAGCTCGAAAAGCCCAGGCGGCATGGTTCGGTCGCCCGCCTCCCAACGTTGCCATGCACGTAGCGATACCCGCACCGTATGCGCCGCTTCCGTTTGAGTGAGGTCTGCCGCGATACGGGCATCGCGGATAGCGGCGACCGCTGGGCTTTGCTGCTTCGTCGAATGAGGCATGGACAAGAATGATGGGGGCCTGGGCTTGTGCGGTCGATACTCGCACATTATACGACCATTGGCCGTATTGCAAGCCATGTGTCCGAATGGCTCGGTGTCAGGCGCTGCTGCCCGTGTGGCAGCTAGAAAGACGTGGGGTGAACCGTGCTTTCGACCCATCGCTCGAACTCGGTAAGGTTCAGGAAGATGCGACCATCCGGGGCCTTACGCCAAATGCGACCTTCCACCCAAATCCCACCCTTGACCTTGTGACGGACGGCGTTTTCGCTGTAGCCGGTGACTTCGGCAAATCGCTTGACGAGTACCCAGCGGCTTGGGTTGCTCATGGTGTCCTCCTGACGGTCGCCGTGACATTGGCGATGACTAAATCGCTATGGAGAAATTGTCTTGGAAGCGCTGCGCCAGGAAAACCCGTATGGGCGTAGGTGGGCGTAGACGAGCGTGAAATGGCCTCAGTAGATAGTCGTATCAGTGATACGACAGTTTCTTGGGCGCCCCGGCGTGCCGCCGTCGGGCTCGCGGGTTGCGCCCCGCGCCTCATGTCGAGTCGCGGCCATTTGGCTTTGATCCCTGACGCCTCCGGCCCTAATGGGCCTGCGCGCTGCGCTTGCCAAAGGCAGGTGTGTGCAGTTGGGGGCGGGGCTTGGGCGGTCTTGCTGTTCCCTTCACCGTATCACGGCGTTCTCGCCGTCAATGACTTCGCGTGCTTGCACGCTTGCGGCCTGGTGGCCGTCTTCGATCTTTGACCGCTTGCGCTGCGCCGTGCTGGCGACGGTTCCGGGCAATTCCGCCCGAGTAACCGGAGCACGATCATGTCGCAACTGTCCTTTCTTCCTTCCTTGGATTCCCCGCTCATGGTGCGCGATGGCCGCGGTCGCTATCGGCCGGCGTCGGACGACCAGATTCTCGAAGCCGCGCGCAAGGTCATCGGCCAGAAGATGCAGCGCGGGGCGTCGTTCTCGGGGCCGGAGCAGGTCAAGGAGTATCTGCGCACCAAGCTGGCCGGGCTGGATCATGAAGTCTTTGCCGTGCTGCTGCTCGATAGCCGGCATTGCCTGATCGACTACGTTGAGTTGTTCCACGGCACCATCAACCAAGCGGCGGTGTATCCGCGTGAAGTGGTCAAGCTGGCGATGCAGCGTAACGCGGTGGCGATGATTCTTTCGCACAACCACCCCAGCGGGAATCCCGAGCCGTCGCAGGCCGACGAGGTGCTGACCCGGACGCTCAAGGAGGCGCTGATGCTGGTGGAAGTGCGTGTGTTGGATCACGTCATCGTGGCGGGCCACGCGACCACATCGTTTGCCGAGCGCGGCCTGATCTGATCTTTGGGGCTTCGGCCCCTTTTTTCTGCGCCCGGCGGAATCAGATCGTGGCCTGCTGAACGCGCCGACTCAAGCTTTCGGCGTTTTCCTTGCGCTCGCTGTAGCGATCCACAAGGTATGGCGCCACGTCGCGCGTGAGCAGCGTGAACTTCATCAGTTCTTCCATCACGTCCACGATGCGGTCATAGTAGGCCGAGGGCTTCATACGCCCGGCGTCGTCGAACTCCTGGTACGCCTTGGCGACCGAGGATTGGTTGGGGATGGCCAGCATGCGCATCCAGCGGCCCAGCACGCGCATCTGGTTGACCGCATTGAAGGATTGCGAGCCGCCCGAAACCTGCATCACGGCCAGCGTCTTGCCCTGAGTCGGGCGCACCGCGCCGGACGATAGCGGAATCCAGTCGATCTGCGTCTTCATCAGGCCGCTCATTGCGCCGTGGCGTTCCGGGGAACACCACACCATGCCTTCGGCCCATTGCGCCAGTTCACGCAGTTCCTTGACTTTCGGATGGTCTTCGCTGGCATCGTCCACCAGCGGCAGACCCGACGGGTGGAAGAACCGCGTTTCGCCGCCGAGCGCTCGCAGAATGCGCGCCGCTTCTTCAGCGGCAAGGCGGCTGTACGAGCGTTCGCGCAGCGAGCCGTAGAGCAGCAGAAAGCGAGGTGCGTGCGTGGCGCGCTCGGGCGTCAGCAGCCAATCCCTATCCGGTTGCTGGAACGGCGTGGCATCGAGATTCGGCAGGTCGATACGGGAATCAGGCACGCTGCCCCCGTTCGTCCACCACCGGCTCGCCATCTTCCTTGGTGAATGCGCTACGCTGCGGATTCGACAGAATGTCCAGCACGGTTTCCGAGGGGCGGCACAGCTTCGTGCCGAGCGGCGTGACCACGATGGGCCGGTTCATCAGGATGGGATGTTGCCCGATGAAATCGAGCAACCGGTCATCCGTCCATTTCGGATCGGCCAGACCCAGCTCCGCGTAGGGCGTGCCTTTCTCGCGCAGCACGCCGCGCACGCTCAGGCCGGCGTCGGCCAGCAGCTTGACCAGCGTTTCGCGTGAAGGCGGCGTCTTGAGATATTCAATGACCGTGGGTTCCTCGCCGCTGTTGCGGATCAAGGCCAGCACGTTGCGCGACGTGCCGCAATTCGGGTTGTGGTAGATCGTGATGCTCATGGGGTTCTCTCAGGTTGTAACGCCGCCGCGTTCGTACCAGCCGCGCGAGCGGTTGACGATGCGCACCACCAGCAGCATGACCGGCACTTCGATCAACACGCCGACCACGGTGGCCAGCGCCGCGCCAGAATGAAAGCCGAACAGGCTGATGGCCGCGGCCACGGACAGTTCGAAGAAGTTGCTCGCCCCGATCAGCGCCGACGGGCACGCGATAGCATGCTTTTCTCCGGCCTGCCGGTTGAGCCAGTAGGCCAAACCGGAATTGAAGAACACTTGGATCAGAATCGGCACCGCCAGCATGGCGATCACCAGTGGCTGCCGGATGATGGCCTCGCCTTGGAAGGCGAACAGCAGCACCAGCGTCAGCAATAGTGCGGCAATCGACAGTGGGCCGATGCGCTCCTGCGCGCGGTCGAATGCGGCCTGGCCCTGGCGCAGCAGCGCCCGGCGCCAGAGCTGTGCGACGATGACCGGGATGACGATGTAGAGCGCTACCGAAGTCAGCAGCGTCGCCCATGGCACCGTGATCGCCGACAGGCCCAGCAGCAGGCCGACGATGGGCGCGAAGGCGAACACCATGATGGTGTCGTTCAAGGCCACCTGCGACAGCGTGAAAACCGGATCGCCGCCGGTTAGCCGGCTCCACACGAACACCATCGCCGTGCAGGGCGCGGCGGCCAGCAGGATCAGGCCCGCCACGTAGCTGTCCAGTTGTTCGGCGGGAAGCCATTGCGCGAAGACGTGGCGAATGAAGATCCACGCCAGCAGCGCCATCGAGAACGGCTTGACTGCCCAGTTGACGAACAAGGTGACGCCGATGCCGCGCCAGTGTTGCTTGACCTGGCCGAGCGCGCCGAAGTCCACCTTGAGCAGCATCGGCACGATCATCACCCAGATCAGCACGCCGACCGGCAGATTGACCTGGGCAATTTCCATGCGGCCGATGGTTTGAAACACGCCGGGGGCGATCTGGCCAAGCGCGATGCCGGCGACGATGCACAGCAGTACCCACACGGTCAGGTAACGCTCGAATACGCTCATGGCGGTGGCCGCCGGCGCGCGGCCGACGGCGGTGCTGGCGGTCATGGCAGCCTCACTTACGGCCGATGTCGTGCAGCTCGCGCTGCAAGGACATGGCATCGAGGCGCTGGAGCGGCAGCGACAGGAACAGCTCGATGCGTCGGTGCAGCGTAATGGCCGCGTCCATGAACGCCTTGCGCTGCTGTTCCTCGGTGCCTTCGACGGCGGCCGGGTCAGGCACGCCCCAATGCGCCGAGACAGGCTTGCCCGGCCACAGCGGGCAAGCCTCGCCGGCAGCGGTGTCGCAGACGGTGAAAATGAAATCGAACACCGGCGCGCTGGGCGCCACGAACTCGTCCCAGCTTTTGCTGCGGTATCCGGTCGCGGGCAGGCGCAAACGTTCCAACGTGGCAAGCGCCAGCGGGTGTACTTCGCCTTTTGGATGGCTGCCAGCCGAGAAGGCGCGCAAGCGCCCCTTGCCCAGATCGTTGAGCAAGCCTTCGGCAAGGATGGAACGGGCCGAATTGCCCGTACAAATGAACAGTGCGTTGTAAGTGGTGTCGGTGGCCATGGCGTCAGCAGTCGCAGTCAAGGGAGTTGGAAACCTCGCAGACGCCGCCTTGGCAGCAGTGCTCGGTCAGGTAGCCGATCAGGCCGTTCATGTGGCGAAACTCGGCGCGGTAGATCAGGTTGCGGCCCTGCTGCTCGATGCTGACGAGGCCAGCGTGGGCCAGTTCCTTCAAGTGGAAGGACAAGGTATTGCGAGCCACGCCGAGCTGGTCGGCGAGGACGCTGGGCGTAAGTCCTTCCGGCCCGGCGATGATCAGGGCGCGGAATACGCGCAGGCGTTGCGTGTGGGCCAGCGCACTCAGAGCGGAAATGACTTGATCTTCGTTCATAGTTCGATGATACAACATTTATTGAATTATTTGCAAAGAGTAGAGCGAAACAGCATTGCGTCCCGGCGTGCCGTCGTCGGGTTCGCGGGCTGCGCCCCGCGCGTCGTGTCGAATCGCGGCTATCCGGCTTTGGCCCCTCTGACGCCTTCGGCCCCTGACGGACCTGCGCGGGGCGCCTGCCTCTTCGTGCCTTCGTTCTGATGTCAATGCTCAAGCAGTCACGACTTGAATCATTTCGTCGTAATGCTTCTTGTCCACTTCTTCAAGCCACTGAAAGATGTGCCCGATGACGCTATGGCTTTCGCCAGCCAAGTTTTCTGCCGACTCCTCGGTTATTTCAATTACATCGCTATGCGAATATTTGTTGATAAAACGGTATATTTTCTCCTTGAGTTCCGGCGTCGTAATAACACAGTCTTTCAGGCCAACATCCATCAATTGACTGATATCGCTTCTCCGCTTTGGATACTTGAAGGTAAAGAACGATTCAACGAGCTTGCGAGCGAGGTTCGCAGTCAAAAAGGCTTCGTCTCTATTAAGAGTCGTATGTGTCCTGTATTCGTAGAGCTTTTTGAAGATGTAGTGATACTCAGAACCGTAATTTTTCAGAGAGTCATCGGCGTCAACGAGCAACGAATGACGGGGTGAGCCAGGCGGCGCATCCAGTCGATAGAAGAGGCAATTCTCCGGTTTTCCTTTGGCAATCCTGTTCCTGTTCGTTCCAGTAAACCAGTCTCTCACTAGCTTGAAGTAGGTGAAGTTGTGAGTCAGCACAAAAAGTTGCTTGGCTTCAGTGCATTGAGTTCTCAGGAACGAATAGGCATGAAACAAGTGATTTGAGTCAAAGCTTGAGACGGGATCATCAACGACGACAATCGTGTCCTTGATGTTATTTCCGTTTTCCTTGAGCTTCGTGATGAAGTAGACAAATGCAATCGCAGTCTTCTCACCTTCGCTCAAATTCCCATCATGCTCACCCACCCCGTTTCTAATGATCTCATAGCCTTTCTTCTTCTGATTAAAGCTCAGGCAAAGCTCAGAGCGACCGATGAAGCGATGCAAGGTGTCATTGAACTCCTTCGCCCCAACCGTCTCATTTGAGAGCTGCGCCTCTATTGCCCCGACCTCTTGGCCAAGTTTTTCAATTTCCTTGTGGTCATTCTTTGCTTCAGCATCAAGGTCATTGCACTTCTTCTCACTTCCAGCATAGTCAAATTCTTGCACCTCAGCCGCAGCAAAGTGAAGTTCCAATGCCACCTTGCTTTTTGAGGTTTCAGATTTGAAATTTGAAGTCTTATTGTTGTGTTTTCCGACGAGCGCAATGATCGAATTCAGGATCTCATTGAAATTCGTGACATCCTCTTCAACCACATCCGAGATCTGAATGTCTGTCTTTGCAGGGTCTGTAATTTTGGCTTTCAGAGCTTCCCGCCATCCTTCTATTTGCTGGTTGATCTTCTCAGCCGCAAATGTGTATTCCTTCTGAAGCTTCTCTGCGTCAGCCGATAGCTCCTTATAAAACTCCGTCGCTGCGGGTAACTGATTGGCTGGAGCGCCTTGAGATTCAATCCAAGTCGCAGCGCTCTGAAGCCGATTTTGAAAATCGGTGAACTCTTTGCTGAAGTGGGCGGCAAGTGCTTCGGCACGAAGCTGGGTGAACGGCGGTAAGCGTACGCCCAGTACCGTCTAGCGCTCTCGTGTAAATCTCATCAAGATAAGTGTCCATTAATTTTGGTAAATGGACATTTGTTTAATGAGCGAATCCTCTACTTCTCTTGCGCCTGTTCCGG
>JBARWC010000209.1:0-28626 GCA_049646585.1 Burkholderiaceae bacterium
GAGCCTGAGCGGGAGCGGCCTCGGCCTTGGCCGCCGGCTTCCCGCCTTCGGCCGTTTCCAGTTCCAGGATGACCGTCCCCTCTTTGATCTTGTCGCCCAGCTTTACCTTCAGCGACTTGACCACACCAGCCTGCGGCGACGGGATCTCCATCGAGGCTTTATCGGACTCGACAGTGATGAGGCTTTGCTCGGCGCTGACGGTATCGCCCGAGGCGACCAGCAGCTCGATGACTTCGACTTCACTGAAGTCCCCAATGTCCGGGACCTTGATTTCGATGGTATTGCTCATGTCCTTGTCCCCTGTTTACGCGTGATGCGGGTTGGCTTTATTGGTATTGATGCCATACTTTTTGATGGCTTCACTGACCTTGGCTAGCGGCAGTTTCCCTTCGTCGGCCAAACCGCGCAAGGCGGCCAGCACCACGAAGCGACGGTCGATTTCGAAGTGCTCGCGCAGCTTGGAGCGGAAATCGGAGCGGCCGAAACCGTCGGTTCCCAACACCTTGAAGTCGCGGCCCTTGGGCACGTAGGGGCGGATCTGGTCGCCGTAGGCCTTGACGTAGTCGGTGGACACGATGATGGGACCCGTGGTGTCTTCAAGCTGGGTGGTGACGTAAGGCACGGGCGCCTTCTTGTCTTCGGGGTTGAGCAGGCTGTGGCGTTCGCAATCCAGGCCGTCGCGGCGCAGCTCGGTGAAGCTGGTCACGCTCCAGACGTCGGAGCCCACGCCCCAATCCTTCTCCAGCATTTCCTGAGCCGCCAGGACCTCGCGCAATATGGTGCCCGAGCCCATGAGCTGGACGCGCGGCTTCTTGGCCTCGCCCACGGACTTGAACTTGTACATCCCGCGTATGATCCCTTCCTCGTCGCCCTTGGTCAGGCCGGGCTGCGCGTAGTTCTCATTCATGACCGTGATGTAGTAGTACACGTTCTCCTGGTTCTCGACCATGCGCCGCAGGCCGTCCTGGATGATGACGGCGAGCTCGTGCCCGAAAGTCGGGTCGTAGGAAACGCAGTTGGGGATCAGCGAGGACATGATGTGGCTGTGGCCGTCTTCGTGCTGCAGGCCTTCGCCGTTCAGGGTCGTGCGGCCCGCCGTGCCGCCCAACAGGAAGCCGCGCGCCTGCATGTCGCCCGCCGCCCAGGCCAGGTCGCCAATGCGCTGGAAGCCGAACATCGAGTAATAGATGAAGAACGGGATCATGATGCGGTTGTTCGTCGAGTACGACGTCGCCGCCGCCATCCAGGAGCTGAAGGCGCCCGCTTCGTTGATGCCTTCCTGCAGCAACTGGCCGTTCTCGGTTTCGCGGTAGTACATGACCTGGTCTTTGTCGACGGGGGTGTACTTCTGCCCTTCCGGCGCATAGATGCCGATCTGACGGAACAGGCCTTCCATGCCGAAGGTGCGCGATTCGTCGGCCAGGATGGGCACGACGCGCGGGCTCAGTTCCTTGTCGCGCAGGATCTGGTTCAGGATGCGCACGAAAGCCTGGGTCGTGGAGATTTCACGGCCCTCGGCGGTGGGTTCCAGCACGGCCTTGAAGGCGTCGAGCGCCGGCGCATGCAGGTGCTCGTCCGCTTTCTGGCGGCGATGCGGCAGGTAGCCACCCAGCGCCTTGCGGCGCTCGTGCAGGTACTTCATTTCGGGCGAATCTTCGGACGGCTTGAAGTAGGGAAGCTGTTCGATCTTGTCGTCGGGGACCGGAATATTGAAGCGGTCGCGGAATTCGCGCACCGAATCCATGTCCAGTTTCTTTTGCTGGTGGGTCGGGTTCTTGGCCTGACCGACGTGGCCCATGCCGTAGCCCTTGATGGTCTTGGCCAGGATGACGGTGGGCTGGCCCGTGTGATCGGATGCCGCCTTGAAGGCGGCGTATACCTTGTAGGGATCATGGCCGCCGCGATTCAGGCGCCAGACGTCGTCGTCGCTCATGCGGCTGACCATTTCCAGCAGCTTGGGATGCTTGCCGAAGAAGTTGTCGCGCACGAACTTGCCGTCATGCGCCTTGTAGGCCTGGTATTCGCCGTCGACGGACTCTTCCATGACACGGCGCAGGATGCCTTCCTTGTCGCGCGCCAGCAGGGGATCCCAGTAGCCGCCCCAGATGAGCTTGATGACGTTCCAGCCGCTGCCGCGGAAATCGCCTTCCAGCTCTTGAATGATCTTGCCGTTGCCGCGCACCGGGCCGTCCAGGCGCTGCAGGTTGCAGTTGATGACGAAGATCAGGTTGTCGAGCTTTTCGCGCGATGCCAGGCTGATGGCGCCCAGGGACTCGGGCTCGTCCATTTCGCCGTCGCCGCAGAATACCCAGACCTTGCGCTTGCTGGTGTCGGCGATGCCGCGCGCATGCAGGTATTTAAGGAAGCGGGCCTGATAAATGGCCATCAGCGGGCCCAGGCCCATGGATACCGTGGGGAACTGCCAGAAATCCGGCATGAGCTTGGGGTGGGGGTAGGAAGACAGGCCGTGGCCGTCGACTTCCTGGCGGAAATTGTTCAGTTGGTCTTCGCTGAGGCGGCCTTCCAGATAAGCGCGGCCATAGATGCCGGGCGAGGAATGGCCCTGGAAGTACACCAGGTCGCCGCCGTGGTCTTCGCTTTCGGCGTGCCAGAAGTGATTCTGGCCGCAGCCTATCATGGTGGCCAGCGAGGCGAAGGAGGCAATGTGGCCGCCCAGGTCGCCGCCGTCGGGCGGGTTGTGTTTGTTGGCCTTGACGACCATGGCCATGGCGTTCCAGCGCACGTAGGAGCGGATGCGCTCTTCCAGGATGATGTTGCCCGGATGCGGCGGCTCCAGCCCCGGCGGGATGGTGTTGACGTAGGAAGTGTTCGGCGAAAACGGAATGTGCGCTCCTGAACGGCGCGCAAGATCGATCAGGCGTTCGAGCAGGAAGTGGGCACGCTCCGGCCCTTCGCGATCGAGTACGGCCTCGAGCGCCTCCAGCCATTCCTGTGTCTCAAGTGTCTCATCATCCATTGCGTTTGCCATTGTGCTGACTTGTTCAAGAGAGGACATTTGCTGTCTCCTGTTTTATAAAAGTGGAATCCGGATACTGGCGAGGCGCCTTATAGTCACCTTATACCCGATACCGGATCGATGCGAGCGCAGCCTCATCACAAAGGCGGCGCCAGGCGAGCCTTTCAATTCTAGGAAAGACAGGCGGTATGTTCAAGCGAAATTTCATTTTATGGTATGAGTTTTCATAATATGAAATATATACCTGCCTGTTACGGTCTAAAATGCACAGTGCATAAATATGCGCTAACAACAGAGACATGGCGAGCCATTCAAAGAAATCCCTGATTCCCACCACGTTCTACGACCAGGCCAATCACACACGCCGCGGCTTTTATTGGCTGACGCCGGTGATCGTACTGGTCCTGTACCTGTGCGTGATGGGCGCTTTCATCTGGCTGCAGCAGTTGCACAACGACAGCGTCATGTTCGTGACCATAGATCAGGAAACTCGCCAGCAGCGCCTGCTGATGGTGGTCGCCGCCCTGTCCTGCGTGATCGTGCTGAGCCTGCTCGCCCTGTGGCGCTATACGCGCTTTCGCACCCGCGCCGAAGCCGCGCTGATCGCCGAAACGGGCTTTCGCCGCGCCATGGAAAACTCCATGTCAACAGGCATGCGGGTATTCGACATGCATGGGCGCATCGCCTACGTCAACCCGGCGTTCTGCCGCATGATAGGCTGGAATGAGGCCGACCTTATCGGCCGCACCACCCCCTTTCCCTATTGGCTGCCCGGCCGTCACGCCCAGCACCAGGAAACCCTGGACATCCTGCTGTCCGGCCGCACGCCCAGCAGCGGCCTGGAAGTCGAGGCGCAGCGCCGCGACGGCTCGCGCTTCACCGCCCGCATGTACGTGTCGCCGCTGCGCGACCCCAACGGCGAACAGATAGGCTGGATGACGTCCATGACCGACATCACCGAGCCCAAGCGCATACGCGAAGCCCTGACCGCCGCCCACGAGCGCTTCATGACCGTGCTCGAAGGCCTGGACGACGCCATCTCGGTGGTCGCCGATACCTCGGACGGCCTGGAGCTGCTGTTCGCCAACCGCACCTACCGCCGCTTCTTCGGCGCCCAGTCCAACGGCCACGGCGAATTGCTGGGCGGCCGACTGGGCCGCTTCACCGATGAGACGGTGGAGATTTTTTCCGACTCTGCCCAGCGCTGGTTTGAAGTCCACCACCGCATCCTGGCCTGGACCGACGGCCGCCGCGTCCGCCTGCAAGTCGCCCGCGACATCACCGAAAGGCGCACGCACGAAGAAGCCTCGCGGGTCCAGCAGGAAAAGATCCAGCTCACCAGCCGCCTGACCACCATGGGCGAAATGGCTTCCTCGCTGGCCCACGAACTGAATCAGCCCCTGACCGCCATCAGCAACTACAGCATGGGGGCGGTGGCCATGCTGAAGTCGGGCAACCCCAACCCCGAACGCCTGCTCGAAGCGCTGGAAAAAGCCGCCGGCCAGGCCGAGCGCGCGGGCAAGATCATCAGCCGCATACGCGAATTCGTGAAACGCAGCGAGCCACGCCGCCAGTGGGTGTCCCTGATGCGCATCATCGACAACGCCGTGGGCTTCGCGGAAATCGATGCCCACAAGCGCCAGATCGACATCGACATGCAGCTGCCCGACCCGGTGCCCAACGTCCTGGCCGACCCCATACTCATCGAGCAGGTATTGCTGAATTTGCTGAAGAATGGCATAGAAGCCATGGAGAAAAGCGAGTACCGCACCCTGCACCTGACCATTACCGACCAGGCCCCGCTGATCGAGATCGCGGTCGTGGACCGCGGCCACGGCCTGAAAGACCCCGAACGCCTGTTCGAGCCCTTCTACAGCACCAAGTCGGAAGGCCTGGGCATGGGGCTGAACATCTGCCGTACTATTATTGAGTCCCACCATGGCCGGCTCTGGGCCGACCCCAACCCCGACGGGGGCACCATTTTCCGTTTCACCCTGCCTTGTGCCGGGCCACAAGCCTCGAGCACCACCGAAGACACTCAGGAGTTGCATGCATGACTACACCTCAAGCACCGAATACCATTTTTATCGTCGACGACGACGAAGCCGTACGTGATTCCCTGCGCTGGCTGCTCGAAGCCAACGGCTACCGGGTGCGCGGCTTCAGCGGTGCGGAGGAGTTCCTGAATGCCTATGAACCCGATCAGGTCGGAGTGTTGATCGCCGACGTGCGCATGCCCGGCATGAGCGGTCTGGAGCTGCAAGAGGAACTCATCGCCCGCCAGGCGCCCTTGCCCATCGTCTTCATCACCGGCCACGGCGACGTCCCCATGGCCGTATCGACCATGAAAAAAGGCGCCGTCGACTTCCTTGAAAAACCCTTCAACGAAACGGACCTGCGCACCATCGTCGCGCGCATGCTCGAACAAGCCGGCGAACGCGTCAGCCAGGCGCAGGCCCAGCGCAACCACCAGGCCGTCCTGAGCCGCCTGACCTCGCGCGAACAGCAGGTGCTCGAGCGCATCGTTGCAGGCCGGCTGAACAAGCAGATCGCCGGCGACCTGAACATCAGCATCAAGACGGTCGAGGCGCACCGCGCCAACATCATGGAAAAACTGGAGGTCACCACGGTGGCCGATCTGATGAAAATTGCATTGACCAAGGAAGGTGTCGCATGACGGCACGCATCATCGACGGCAAGGCCCTGTCCGACCAGGTAAAAGCGCAGGTCGGCCGGCGCGTTGAAGAATTGAAGGCACGCGGCATCACCCCGGGCCTGGCGGTCGTACTGGTCGGCGAAGATCCCGCCTCTCAAGTCTATGTGCGCAACAAGGCGGCCGCCTGCGAAAAGGCCGGCCTGCACTCGCGCGTCCTGCGCCTGGACGCCGGCATCCGCGAAGCCCAGTTGCTGGAGGTCGTGCGCGAACTCAACGGCGACGACTCTGTGCACGGCATATTGGTGCAGTTGCCACTGCCCAAGCACATGAATTCCAGCAAGGTCATCGAAGCCATCGCGGCCGACAAGGACGTGGACGGTTTTCACATCAGCAACGCCGGCCTGCTCATGACCGGCCAGCCGCTGTTCCGGCCCTGCACGCCCTACGGCATCATGAAGATGCTGGAATCGGAAAACGTCTCCCTGTGGGGCGCGGAAGCCGTCGTGGTCGGCGCCAGCAACATCGTCGGCAAGCCCATGGCCATGCTCATGCTGGCGGCCGGCGCCACGGTGACCCTGTGCAACTCCAAGACCCGCGACCTGGGCGCCCAGACCCGGCGCGCCGACGTGCTGGTGGTGGCCACCGGCAAGCCCGGCATGGTCACGGGCGACATGATCAAGCCCGGCGCGGTCGTCATCGACGTGGGCATCAACCGCAACGAACAAGGCAAATTGGTGGGCGACGTCGATTTCGAATCGGCCAGCAAAGTGGCGGGAGCCATCACCCCCGTGCCCGGCGGCGTCGGCCCCATGACCATCGCCATGCTGCTGGTCAACACCCTGGAAGCCGCCGAACGCCGCGCCACCGCGGCACAGCCGTAACTGAACCAAGCTAGCAATGTCCCAGAAGAACCCCCTGCTGTCCCCCATCTCGTCCCTCATCGACTACGCCGCAATTCAAGCCGCACACATCGAGCCGGCCATCACCGCCCTGATCGACGAAGCCCGGGCGGCCGTCCAGCGCAGCGCCGACCCGGCGCTGCCCGCCTCCTGGGACGCCATCGTCGAACCGCTGGAAGACGCGTCCGAAAGGCTCTGGCGCGCCTGGTCGGTGGCGGGACACCTGAACGCCGTCGTCAACACGCCCGAGCTGCGCGCCGCCTACAACCAGTGCCTGCCCCGGGTCACCGAGTTCTCCACCTGGATAGGCCTGCACGAAGGCCTGTACGCCCAGTACAAGCGCCTGGCCGCATCCGACGGCTTCGCGCGGCTTGCGCCGGTGCGCCGGCGCGTCATCGAACTGGCCTTGCGCGACTTTCGCCTGAGCGGCGTGGAGCTACGAGGCGAGCAGCGCGACCGCTACGCCGAAATCTCCGACCAGGAAGCGCAGGCCTCGCAAAAATTCTCGGAAAACGTGCTCGATTCCGTCGACCGCTGGACCCTGCACGTAAGCGACCCGGCACGCCTGGCCGGCCTGCCGCAAGACGTGGTGGACGCCGCCAAGGCGGCCGCGCAGGAGGCGGGGCTGGAAGGCTGGCAGCTTGTGCTGAAGATGCCCTGCTACCTGCCCGTCATGCAGTATGCGCAAGACCGCACACTGCGCCAGGAAATGTATAAAGCCTATTCGACCATCGCGTCGGAACAAGGCGATCCCGCATTGGACAACTCGGGCCTGATCGAACAATTGCTGGCCTTGCGCGCCGAAGAAGCGAGCCTGCTGGGCTACGCCAGCTTCGCCCAGCTGCGGCTGGAAACCCGCATGGCGGACAGCGCGGACCAGGTACTGGAATTCCTGCGCAATCTGGCCTCCAAGGCCAAGCCCTATGCGACCCGCGACCTGGCCCAACTGCGCGATTTCGCCGGCAAGACGCTGGGCCTGGACACGCTGGAACCCTGGGACATCGCCTTCGTCTCCGAGCGCCTGCGCGAAGAGCGCTACGCCTATTCCGAAGAAGAAATCAAGCAGTACTTCACCGAGCCGCAAGTTCTGCAAGGCCTGTTCCAGGTCGTCGAAAAACTGTTCGGCGTCCAACTCAGGCCCTGCGACGCGCCAACCTGGCATGCCGACGCACAGGCCCTGGAAGTCGTCTCCCAGGGCCAGGTCCTGGGCACCTTGTACATCGACCTGTACGCGCGCCAGGGCAAGCAAAGCGGTGCCTGGGTGGACAGCGAGCGCAACCGCCGCAAGACCGCCGGCGCGCTGCACACGCCCGTCGCCTACCTGACCTGCAATTTCTCGCGGCCACAAAACGGCAAGCCGGCACTACTGACCCACGACGACGTCATCACGCTGTTCCACGAAAGCGGGCACGCCCTGCACGCCCTGCTCTCGCAGGTCGACGAGCCGGGCGCCGCGGCCTTCGCCAGCGTGGAATGGGACGCCATCGAGCTGCCCTCGCAGTTCATGGAAAACTTCTGCTGGGAATGGTCGGTGGTCCAGGCGCTGTCTTCCCATGTCGAAACCGGCAAGCCGCTGCCGCGCGCGCTCTACGACAAGCTGCTGGCCGCGCGCAACTTCCAGAGCGGCATGCAGATGCTGCGGCAGGTGGAGTTCTCGCTGTTCGACATGAGCATCCACAACCAGGCGCACGGCTTGTCCATACAGGCCGTGCTCGACACGCTGAACGACGTGCGCAAGGAAGTGGCCGTGCTCTTTCCGCCCGCCTGGCATCGCTTCCCGCATAATTTCTCCCACCTGTTCGCGGGCGGCTACGGCGCCGGTTATTACAGCTACAAATGGGCCGAGGTTCTTTCCGCCGACGCCTATTCGGCCTTCGAGGAAAGCGCCGCCGGCGCCACCCCGCCCGGCCAGCCTCGCGAAACATTGGACGCCGCCACCGGCCAGCGCTTCCTGAAGGAAATCCTGGCCGTGGGCGGGTCCCGCCCCGCCGCCGAATCCTTCCAGGCCTTCCGCGGCCGCCCGCCTTCCATCGACGCGCTGCTGCGCCACAGCGGCCTGGCGGAAGAAGGGTCGACCCTATAATGTCCTGAAGGCGCCTTTGCCCGCCATTTAAACGATTCAGTCAGTCATGCGTAATTCTTTGTGCCGATATCTGCTGGGCCTGGCCTGCTCTTTCATCTTGTCCCTGTCCGCGGTGGCGCAGTCCGACACGGCCTTGCACAATGTGCGCGGCTTCCTGCCCGACCTGCGCTTTACGCTGGAGGCGGCGGGCGGCAAGACGGTGACGCAGGACGATTTCAAGGGCAAGACGGTATTGCTGTTCTTCGGCTACGCAAGCTGCCCGGACGTCTGCCCGACCACAATGGCACAGTTGTCGCAAGTGATGCTGGAACTGGGCGACGAGGCGTCCAAGGTGCGCATTCTGTTCGTCAGCGTGGACCCGCACCGCGATACGCCGGACATCCTGGCGGCCTATGTGAAGGCGTTCGACAGCAATGCCATCGGCCTGACGGGCACGGAGAAGCAGGTGGCCGATGTGGCAAGGCGCTATCGGGTGGCGTATCAGATCGAGAAGCCTAAAGGAGACGATCCCGGGAATTACGAGGTGGCTCATAGCCGGGGGGTTTATATCTTCGACGACCAGGGACGGGCGCGCTATCTGGCGGCGGATACGGAGTCCGTGGAGGTGTTGACCAAGGGTGTGAGGGCGCTGCTGGCGCAGGGCTAAATTGTTCATTTGAAACGTTGCTGGTTTCTTGGATCGTTGCTGCTTCATTGATTCGCTGCTGGTTTCTTCTGACGTGTGACGGGACTTGGGTGGCGGTCCAGCTCCACGTGACCGGTTCGGCGCCTCCGCGCCGAACACCGCATCGTCTTGCTCGTCCGCCCATTCGGGCTCCCTTCGCGTACGACTCGCTCGGCCCCGAAAGTCGCCCGGCCCGCTACCCAAGCCCCGCCACACTGCGGCAAGTAGGCGTGTCCCATCGCGGCGGTGGTGCTTCATCCCAGCTATGGTGATGTGTTGAACTTTTACTTATGTAACTGAATCTTTGATATCATCCGCAACCATGCGGCGGCTGAGGGCCGTTTGGAAACACTTGAGGATGACCGATGCGCTGGAACAACGCCATCTTGAAAAAACTGGCGATCGGCCTTTTCTTTGTAGGCGGCTTGTTGGGTTGCAACGGCGGCACGACACAGTCAGAGACGACCGCTTTTTACGAGTTTTCCGTGGAGCACGGCACGCTCGAGATGAAAGACGGCGTGCGCCTGGCGGTGACTTACTACCGTCCCATGGCCAAAACGGTTGGCGAAACGTTTCCGGTCATCATGGAAAAAGTGCCTTATCGCAAGGATGACTTTTTCACGCTGGGCGATTACCAATACGGGTCCTACTTTGCCAAACGCGGCTATGTCGTCGCTCGGGTCGATGTGCGTGGCACAGGCGGTAGCGAGGGTGCCATCCCGGAAAGCGAATACTCCGAAGCCGAGATTTCCGATGCTGAAGAGCTTGTTGCGCAACTCTCGAAAAAGAGCTGGTCCAACGGCAATGTGGGGATGTACGGCATTTCATGTAGCGCCTTCAATTCGCTGATGACGGCCCACCGGAAGCCGCCTGCGCTCAAGGCCATCATTGCGGCGCACGGGTCGACGGATCTGTTTTACAACGATGTCCACTACATAGACGGCGCCTTGCATGTCGACGTCTACGCGCATCAGATCGATACCGACAACTCCATGCCGCAGAGCCCCGGCTATCGCATCGACGACGAATACTTCCGCAATCGATTCGACAGGGAGCCCTGGATATTCACCTGGCTGCGCCAGCAGCAAGACGGTGATTTCTGGCGTAAGGAATCGCTTAAATTCAAGACTCCGCTGGAAGTTCCAGCCTACCTGATAGGCGGACTGCTCGACGGCTACCGCGATTTCGTCACGGAAATCAGCTCAAGCTCCAAGGCGCCGGTCATTGCCGAGATCGGGCCCTGGAACCATGCATGGCCCGAGTACGGCGCGCCCGGGCCAAACTACGAATGGCGGGAAAAGGCATTGCGTTGGTGGGATTACTGGCTCAAAGGCATAGACAACGGCGCCCTGGACCAGCCAGGCCGCATGGCGTTCATGCGCACCGGACATCCGCCCGCCACAGACCTGGACACCATTCCGGGCTATTGGCGCTGCGGCAAGCAATGGCCGGAGGCAGGCGCCACCACCCGGCGCCTGTACCCGCAGGCAAGGCAACAACTAAGCGACGCGCCCTCCCCCGGAGTCAACATCGACAATCTGCGCTATCGCGCCGGCGCCGGGATGGCCGCTGGCGGATGGTGGGGCGAACAAACCGGCGACATGGCGGCCGACGACGCCCACAGCCTGGTCTACGATTCCGCCCCGCTGACCGAGGCCATGGAAATCATGGGCTTGCCGCAAGTGCGCCTGCGCGTCGCCGCAGACGCCCCATTCTACCAATGGACAGTGCGCCTGGAAGATGTGGCTCCAGACGGTCAGGTCTCCCTGGTCAGCGGCGCCATCATCAACCCTTCCCAGCGCTTCTCACGACTGGCGCCTGAAGCTCTGATACCCGGGAACACCACGACGCTGTCCACAGCGATTCATTTCACCACCTGGCGTTTCAAACCGGGCCACCGCATCCGCCTGGCCGTCTCCAATGCCCAATTCCCCATGATCTGGCCCAGCCCGACACCCGGCTCCACCAGCCTTTTGTCGGGCGCCGACACATGGCTGGAGCTGCCGGTGGTGCCCACACAAAACAAAACCAGCCCATCTTGCGTACTGCCCACCGTGGAGCTCAGCGACGAGGCCCCATTCGGCAAAAACCTGCCGGGCAAGGGCCTCGTGTTCGACAGTCTACGCAACGAACAAACCGGCGATTCGACCTTCACCGTCACCAACGAATCTAATTGGGCTCTGTACAACAACACCTACCATTCCACGGAACGGTATCAATGGGACGTCAACGACGCCGCCCCTGCCAACGCGCGCTTCCAGGGCGAACGCAGAAACGTGTTCACCATCTCGGGAAATGAAATAGACCTCTCGACCCTGGCGCGGATCGAATCCGACGCCACCCACTTCCACGTCAGTTTCACAAAAACCCTGCGGCAAAACGGCAGCCTGGTCAGGCAAAGGACATGGACCGACAGCATCCCGCGCCGATATCAGTAAGGGCCGCAAGCGCAGGACCTCCTTCTAGCTGAAACCACGCAAGGCAAGAAGGCCAAGCACACAAACCGCCCCAGCGGCCAAACGCCATTCACCACGCCCGCATGTATAAAACGACGTCATGCACGAGCACAAAAACACATGGTCGGCCCAAGCTGAGGATCGCGAAATATTCGACGAATCACACGCTGCAGCTGCGTGTACAGCAGCCACATTCCCTTGAAGACCTCATCCAGTCAGATCAGCCGTATACTCCGATGCCACAAGAAAACGGCGCGTCAATTACTATTGACCGCCTTCTCATCCTTGCAAACATCCTTCAGCCTAGCCTCCACCTGCTGCTTAGCCGCCGCCCGCAACGCCGTCCGCAAACCCTCTTCGACAACAGGATGGTAAAACGGCATCTCCAGCATCTGCCCAACCGTCAGTTCCTGCTGCACCGCCCAGGCCAGCAAATGAGCGATATGCTCCATGCTGGGCCCCGCCATCTCGGCTCCCAGGAAACGGCCACCGTCCTTGTGAACATAAACCCGCAGCATCCCGCGGTTTTTCAGCATCACCCGCGAACGCCCCTGGTTCGCAAAATCGACCTCTCCGAAAGCCACGCACTGCTTCGGTAAATCCTTGAAATGCACGCCCACCTGAGCCAATTGCGGATCGGAAAACACCACCGACATCGGGGCTCGGCGCTTGCCTGGATGCACCTGCGGATACGAAGCCGCATTCTCGCCGGCAATACGGCCATCGTCGGCTGCTTCGTGCAACAGCGGCAGCACCCCATTCACATCGCCCGCGATGAAAATCGGCGCCGACCCCAATTGCAGCGTATCGGGATCGTACTCCGGCATGCCCTTGTCATCCAGCTTGACCGAGGTATTCTCCAAGCCAAGCCCGGCCACATTGGGCCGCCGGCCCGCCGCCAGCAACACATAATCGTAAGTCTCGACGGCCTCCGGCCGCCCCTCCGTCTGGAAACGCACCTCGGCCTGATCGCCCACGCGGCGCAGCGACATCACCCGCGTATCCAGGCGCAGATCCAGCTCGGCATGGAAAGCAGCCAGGGCGCTCGCCCTGACTTCGGGGTCCGTCAGGCCGCCCAGGCTGCCGCTGCGGTTCACGATGCAGGTCTTGACGCCCAATCGGGCCAGCGCCTGGCCCAGCTCCAGCCCGATCACGCCGGCGCCCACCACCATCACGCTGCGCGGCAAATCATTCCATTCGAACACATCGTCATTGACCACCACGCGGTCGCCCAGGCATTCATAAGACTCAGGCACAACGGGGGACGAGCCCGTGGCGATGATCACCCGCGATGCCTGGACCTCTGTGTGATCGTCCACATGCAACACCGTATCGGCAACGAAGCGGGCATAGCCTGTGATCTTGTCGTCGGCCGGCATGCCCGCAACGCTTTCCAGCACGAAGCCCACGAAACGATCGCGCTCGCGCTTGACCCTATCCATAACTTGGGTGCCATCTACGCGCAGCTTGCCGTCGATATGAACGCCGAAAGGCGCCGCCGACACGGCGGTGTGGGCCGCTTCGGCGGCGGCGATAAGCAATTTCGAGGGCATGCAGCCCACCCGTGCGCAGGTCGTGCCATGCGGCCCGCCCTCGATCAGCAAGGCACTCAGCCCGGCCGATTTCACCGCGCGATAAGCCGACAGGCCGGCCGTACCCGCGCCGACGATGGCGACATCCGTTTTAAGCAGTTTCATGTCCAGACTCTCCTATCAGGGAATGGCGGCGTTTTCATGGCGGCCGGCAGCCCGGAGCCACAGCCGCCCTAGCCCTACGCCGGCTCGACCGCCCACATTACCCGGCAAGCAATCAAAGGCTAGACGCCCTGCCACTCCGTGACGAACTGTCGGTAATCGGGACGCTCGCGAGCAGGCGGTGCATCGATGAGCGTGCCGATGGACACAAAGCCCATGAAACGGTAGTCCAGCCCGTCAAAGCCCAGCGCTTCGCCGACCCCGTCGACATAGGTGCCCAGGCCGGTGCTCCAGAAAGCGGTATAGCCCAGCATATGGGCGGCATTCAGAATATTGGCCACCGCGGCGCCCGTGGCGAGCATCCGCTCGTGTTCGGGAATCTTGGTGTTGGCGTGATCCAACCGGCAGGCGACGGCAATCAGCAAGGGCACCTGGGCCAGCCAGCGGCGGTTGCTTGCCTCCTTTTCAGGGGTCGGCGGCCGGCCGGCGGACTTGATGGCATCCATCGCCATATCGGCCAGGCGCCCCAAGGCTTGACCGCGTATCAGCGCAAAACGCCAGGGCCGCAACTGCCCGTGATCGGGCGCCGACATGGCCGCCTGCAATATGCGCGCGAGCTCCTCTTCCGAGGGGCCGGGAGCCCGTACAAACTTGGCGGAGCGCCGAGACAGTAAATAATCTATCGCTGCGGCTGCAGACATCTTTATCCCTTCCTAAGCAGGGCCTTCATGTCGCGCACGGCTTTTTCCCAACCGTCGAAGACGGCGCGCGCCACGATGGCGTGTCCAATATTGAGTTCGGCGATGCCGGATATGGCGACGATGGGCTGAACGTTGTCGTAATGCAGGCCGTGGCCCGCGTTGACGCGCAGCCCCAACCCCACGCCCGTCGCCACGGCGCCACGCAGCCTGACAAGCTCGGCATCCACGCCGGAGGCGTCCGTCGCGTCGGAATAGGCGCCGGTATGCAGTTCAATGACGGTGGCGCCGGCGCGCCGGGCGGCATCGATCTGCTCCGCTTCCGGATCGATGAACAAAGAAACGCGTATGCCCGCATCGTGCAGTTGGGTCACGGCCCGCCGTACGGCTTCGAATTGCCCCAGGACATCGAGCCCGCCTTCGGTGGTCAGCTCGCTGCGCTTTTCAGGCACCAGACATACATCATGCGGGCGGACCCGGCAGGCGATGTCCAGCATTTCGGGAGTGATCGCGCATTCCAGGTTCATGCGAGTGCGTAGCACCGGCCGCATGGCGCTGACATCGGCGTCCTGGATGTGGCGGCGGTCTTCGCGCAGATGCAGGGTGATAAGGTCGGCGCCCGCGTCTTCGGCACGCAGGGCCGCCTGTATGGGATCCGGATAAACGGTGTAGCGCTGCTGGCGCAAGGTGGCGACATGATCAATATTTACGCCCAATTCAATCATTTCGATGCACCACCTTTTTGTTGCCTAGATAAGAAACCCGTCTCCCATTATGACCTTTTATTGAACGCTTGTCCCGGCCGCCGGCGAGCCTTCGGCCTGGCCGGATCCGGCCGAGGCCGAATCCTTCAGCCAGCCGCCGCCCAGGGCTTTATAAAGCTCCACGCGGTTCAGCAAAGAGTCCATGCCCGTCTGCAGCAAATTGCTTTGAACCGAATAAAGCTGGACTTCCGCGTTCTGGACCTGCAGGAAGCTGTCTATCCCGGTTTCGTAGCGCAGCTGGGCCAGACGCAGGCTTTCGGATGCCGAGGTCTGTAAGGCGCGCAAGGCGTCCAGCTGATGGGAATAGGTGGCTTCGCCGGCCAGGGCGTCGGAAACCTCGCGGAATGCCGTCTGTATGGTTTTTTCGTATTGCGCCACGGCGATGTTCTTTCTTGCCTTGGCCAGGTCCAGATTGCCGCTGACACCGCCGGCAAAGATCGGAACTTGCAGCTGCGGCGAGAATTGCCAATAGCGTTGGCTGGAGCTGAACAAGCCGCCCAATTCGGGGCTGGCGAAACCCAGCAGGCCGGTAATGGAAATGCGCGGGAAGAATGCCGCGCGAGCCGCGCCGATATTGGCGTTGGCTCCTATCAGGGCGTGCTCGGCGCCGATGATGTCCGGCCGCCGGGTCAGCAGGTCGGACGGCAACCCTACGGGGATGGCGGCCAGCACCTGATCGCGGCTGAAGGTGGCGGCCTCGGGCAACTGGGCTTCCGGCCGCGAACCCAGCAATAGCAGCAGTGCGTTCTGGGCCTGCTGCTGGCTGCGCTTGATGCCCAGGCTGTCGGCCCGTACCGTGTCCAGCTGCGAACGCGCCTGGTTCAGGTCCAGCGCCGACGCAACACCCGCGTCGTAACGGGACTGCACCAGGGACAACGTGCTTTCCCTGGACTTCAAGGTGCGTTGCGCCAGCTCTTGCATCTGCTGTGCCGTGCGCAGGCGGAAATAGCCTTCGGCAACCTGAGCCACCAGATTGATGTGCACCGTGCGGCGCGCCTGCTCCGTTGCCAGGTACTGCTGGTAGGCGGCTTCGGACAGGTTTTTCACGCGCCCGAAGAAATCCAGTTCGAAAGACGTCATGCCGACGCCCGCCTGATAGGAACGCGACACGCTGGGAGAATCGGCGCCCATGCGCATGTTTTCGGGGTTGCGCGTCGCCTGGGCATTGGCGCCCACGCCCACGGTGGGATAGCGGTCGCTGTCCGCGATGCCGTACTGCGCCCTGGCTTCTTCCACCCGCTCGACGGCGATGCGCATGTCGCGGTTGTTGGCCAGCGCCAGCTCGATCAGGGTTTTCAGGCGAGGATCGGTAAAGAACTCGCTCCAGCCAAGATCGGCGCTGACCGACGCATTGGGCGCCACGGCCTGGGCGCTGCCCGGCCCGCTATTGTTGACCGCCGCCGCGTCCGGATAATGTAGAGGCACGGGCGCGTCGGGGCGCTCATACTTGGGCGCCAGCGAGCAGCCGGCCAGCGCCAGCGTGATCAACAGCGGCAAGGCGGCGCGCTGGAAAGAACGATTATTCATGTTTGTCCCCCGTCTTGTTGTCCTGGGGTTCCGTATTGGTGGCGTCGCTCGCGCTCTCGCCGTGCTCCATATGCGGCACGTGACCGCCCAGCAACTTGTCGGCCTTGACCTTGAACAGGCTCAGCACAACGACGAAGAAGGCCGGCACGAACAAGACCGCCAAAGGCGTGGCCGCCAGCATGCCGCCCAGCACGCCCAGGCCCACCGCGTTCTGGCTGGCCGCACCGGCGCCCGTGGCCAAGGCCAGGGGCAGCACGCCCAGGATGAAAGCGAACGAGGTCATCAGGATGGGCCTGAAGCGCATGCGCGCCGCCTCTATCGTGGCATTCACAAGGCTGACCTGGCCGGTGGCGTACAAGTCCTTGGCGAACTCGACGATAAGAATGGCGTTCTTGGCCGACAAGCCGATGACGGTAATCATCCCGACCTGGAAATACACGTCGTTGGACATCCCCATGACGGTCGTCAGGGCGGCGGCGCCCAGCATGCCCAACGGCACCGCCAGCATCACGGACAAGGGTATGGACCAACTTTCATACAGGGCCGCAAGCACCATGAAGACGACCAGCACGGCCAGGCTGAGCAGGATGGTCGTCTGGCTTCCGGCCTGGATTTCCTGGTAGGACAAGCCTGACCATTCCACGCCCAGGCCGGGCGGCAGTTGCTGGACCAGCCTTTCCATCTCGGCCATGGCCTCGCCGGTGGAATAGCCCGGACCCGCGGACCCGCCTATACGCACGGACTCGTAGCTGTTGTAGCGCACGACCTGAACCGGGCCCTCGGTCCAGCTGTAGGACACGAAGGAGGACAAAGGCACCATCTGGCCCTGGTTGTTGCGCGCATTCAGCTTGAGCACGTCGTCCGGTTTCATGCGATGGGCCTGGTCGGCCTGCACCCACACATTCTGGACCCAGCTCTGGTTGGTGAACTTGCCGACATAGGCCGAACCCATGGCGGTCGAAATCAGCTGCGCCGCTTCGGCGAAATCGACGCCCAGCGCCGCCGCCTTGTCGCGGTCTATGGTCAGCTTGAGCTGGGAGCCGGCGCCAAGGCCGGTGATGCGCGTCTGCGACAGCACCGGGCTTTTCGCCGCCAACTGCAGCAATTGCTGCGAGGCGGCCATCAGCGCGTCATGCCCCACTCCGCCACGGTCCTCCAGGCGCATGTCGAAGCCCGACGCATTGCCCAGCGAGGAAATGGCCGGCGGCACGATGGAGAACACCATGGCGTCGGGCAAGCCGAACAGCAGGTTCTGCATGGCCTTGCCGGCAAGGGCGCCGGCGGAGCTTTCCGGCGCCTTGCGCTGGGCAAAGTCCTTCAGGGTCACGAAAGCGATGGCCGAGTTCAAACCGTTGCCGTTGAAGCTGAAGCCCTGGACCGTGATGATGTTGGCCACTTCGGGGACCTTGCTGAAGTACTGCTCGACCCGCTCGATGATATCCACGGTGCGATTGGCGGTGGACCCGGACGGCAGCTCGATATTGGAGACGATGTAGCCCTGGTCCTCATCGGGCAGGAAGGACGTGGGCAGGCGCACGTACAGCCAGCCCAAAGCGATGACCAGCATCAGGTAGACCAGCATCATGCGTCCGCCGCGCTTCAGGCTGCGCCCCACCCATCCTTCGTAATTCTTGGTGGTACGGTCAAAGGAGCGGTTGAACCAGCCGAAAAAGCCCTTCTTGGTGGCATGATGCCCCTTGGGGATAGGCTTGAGTATGGTCGCGCACAAAGCGGGCGTGAATGTCAGGGCCAGCAGGGCCGAGAACAGTATGGACACCGCCATGGCGACCGAGAACTGGCGGTAGATGATGCCAACCGACCCGGACATGAAGGCCAGCGGCAGGAATACCGTGGTCAGCACCAGCGTAATGCCCACGATGGCGCCGCTGATCTGGGGCATGGCTTTCTTCGTGGCCTCTTTGGGCGGCAAGCCCTCTTCGGCCATGATGCGCTCGACGTTCTCGACCACCACGATGGCGTCGTCCACCAGGATCCCGATGGCCAGCACCATGGCGAACATGGTCAGGACGTTGATGGAAAAGCCCAGGGCCATCATCACGGCGAAGGCGCCAAGTATGGCCACCGGCACGACCAGGGCCGGAATCAGCGTATAGCGCACATTCTGCAGGAAGAGGAACATCACCACGAAGACCAGGACCATGGCCTCGAACAGCGTGTGCACGACCTGCTCGATGGATATCTCCACGTAGGGGGATGTGTCGTAGGGAATGGCGTAGGTGATGTTTTCGGGGAAGAACGCGGCCAGTTCGTCCATTTTCGCCTTTACGCCCTTGGCCGTGGAAAGCGCATTGGCATTGGGCGAAAGCGAGATGGCGAAGGCGGCGGTGGGCTTGCCGTTCAAGCGCGCGCCGAACTGGTAGTTGTCGGCCCCGACCTCGACGCGCCCGATATCCTTCAAGCGCACGGACGACCCGTCGGTGTTGGAACGCAGCACGATGTTGCTGAACTCTTCGACCGTGGACAACTGGCCGTTCACCACGATGGGGGCCGCCACGCGCTGTGCATCGGCGTTGGGAGGCGAGCCCATGATGCCCCCTGAGATCAGCACGTTCTGGCGGCTGATCGCGTTGTTGACGTCCGACATGCTCAGGTTGAAGCCCACGAGCTTGTCCGGGTCCACCCAGATGCGCATGGCGCGACTCGCCGAGAACAACTGGAACTTGCCCACGCCCGGAACGCGCGACACGGGGTTCTGGACGTTGCGGGTAATGTAGTCGGCCAGCGCGGTTTCGCTGAGCGACCCATCGCTCGAAGACAGGGTGGCCACCAGCAGGAAGCCGGTATTGCTTTGCGAGACCTTCAGGCCCTGCTGCTGCACGGCCGCCGGCAGCTTGGCCGTCACGTTGGACACCCGGTTCTGCACGTCGACCTGGGCCATGTCGGGGTCCGTCCCCGGCTGGAAAGTCACGGTGATCTCGGCCTGGCCGTAGGAATCGCTGACCGACTCGTAATACAGCAGGCCCTTCGCCCCGTTCAGCTCGTTTTCTATGACGCTGGCAACGGAACTGGCCACGTCGTCGGCGGACGCGCCGGGATAGGTGGCGGTGATCGTGATGGCGGGCGGAGCAACTTCCGGATACTGCGAAACCGGCATGCTAGGAAGGGCCAGCAAGCCGGCCAGGGCGATGCCCAAGGCGACTACCCAGGCAAAAATCGGTCTTTCAATAAAAAACTGTGGCATGTGCGCTCACTTTATAAGCATTGAAGCGGCGGGCCGACACGTTACGGCCCGCGGGGCCGAGGAAGCCTCAGCCCTGAGAGGCCGGTTTGGATCCGGAAGCATCGCCCTGCGGCTGGCCTTGCTGCCCTTGCTGGCCTTGCTGCCCCGCCTTGCCAGCATCCGCGCCCTGACCTGCGGCTTGCTGGCCCTTCCATGGCATGGGTTGAACGGCCGAGCCCGGGCGGATCTTCTGGAAGCCTTCCACGATGACCACGTCGCCTGGATTCAGCCCTTTATAGATGATGGATTGGCCCTTCACCTGCGCCCCCACTGTCACGGTTACGGGCGCCACCTTGCCGTCCTTGACGATCAGCAGGGAGCTCAGGCCGTCGGACGTACGCTGTATGGCTTGCTGGGGAACCAGCAGGGCCTTGTCATCCACGCCCTGCTGCAGGCGCACCCGCACGTACATGCCGGGCAGCAGTATCTGATCGGGGTTGTCGAACACGGCCCGCAGATTCACCTGGCCGGTGGTGGGGTCCACGCTGACGCCCGAAAACAGCAGCTTGCCCGGACGGTCGTAGGGGGTGCCGTCTTCAAGCAGCACCTGCGCGGCGGGGTCGCCCGCCTGCTTCAGCACGCCCTCGGCCATCGCGCGGCGCAGCTGCGCCAACTGCGTGGTGGAGCGCGTAATGTCGACGTAGACGCGGCTGAGCTGCTGAACGGTGGCCATTTGCGTGGCGGAGCTGGCGCTGACCAGAGCGCCTTCGGTGATCAGCGACTTTCCGATGCGGCCATCGATGGGAGACACGACCTTGGTGTATCCCAGGTTGATGTCGGCCGCCTTCAGGTTGGCCTTGGCCGCCGCAACGGCGGCCTCCGCCTGACCGGCTTGCGCCACGGCGTTGTCATATTCCTGGCGGCTGATCGCATTGTCCTTGACCAGCTTGGAATAACGCTGCGCGAGCAGGCGGGCGGTACGCACGTCGGCTTCGGCGCTTTTCAGCTGCGCAGCGGCCTGGTCGCGCACCGCGGCATAGGGAGCCGGATCGATGGTGAACAGAAGCTGGCCGTCCTTGACGTCGCTGCCTTGCTCGAAATTGATCTCGTTGACGATGCCGGTTACCCGGGCCCGAATCTGGGCGTCCTTGATGGCTTCGACCCGCCCCGGCAGCTCGACGAAGATGTCAGTCGAGGCGGGCTGGACGGTGATGACGCTGACCGGAACTTTCATGTCGCCCATCCCGCCCTGCTGCGGCTTCTCTCCGCAGGCTGCTAACGCAAGCAGGGAAAACAAAACGACAAGGCGTGCTTGCCGCCCTAAAGGCAGGCCAAGATTCGGCATTCGGTAGCTCCCGTACGGCACATCTTCCTCTTGGGAAGATGGCGGTAATGATTCTGATTTTTCGCAAACCGAGAGTATAAGGGGAAATATTGCGCTACCGCAAAATTGCAAGCAAAAGCATCCATTTCAATCTGCTTCAATGCGCTTGCGGCACAACTCTTGCTGCGGGTATGTGGCAGCCCCGCCTCGGGGTTTGCTTCATTCTCGAAGAAGGGAGACTTTTATGGCCAAACAGCACAGACTTTCACGCACATTGATGATAGCGGCCGCCACCCTGGCGCTGGGCGCCTGCGCCGGCGATCCGCCCGCGCGCAGCGCGGCGCAATACACCGACGATGCATCCATCAACACCAACGTGCAGGCGGCCGTGGTATCGGTGCCCGGCGTCCATGCCAACGACATGCAGGTAAATACATACGAAGGCGTCGTCAGCTTGCGCGGCAATGTGGACGACCAGCTCGCGGCCCAGAACGCCGTCCAGGCGGCGCGCCAGGTGGCGGGCGTGAAGAAAGTGGACTACAACATCAAGATCAAGCAACCTTGATCCGCCGGCCGCGCGCCCTCGTCCGGGGGCGGCGCGCCTGCAACCCCGCAGCGCCAGGGGCACGGCGCCCAGGCTTGGCGGCATCATGCCGCAAAGCCCGGCTCAAGCACAGGTGCCGGTCACAGATCCTTCTCTAGCCGGGGGCTGACCAAGGGGTCGAAATCCTGCCACCCTTCTTCACCCCAGCGTCCCTGAGCACGCTCCACTTCCTGCCCGCCGGCATCCTTCAGCATCCGTGCCACCTTTTTTTCTTGTTCGGGCGAGACGTGGACGGCCAGCAACACGCCCGAAGCGCGTACGCCATCCGCACTCGCATCGGCCGCTGCCCGCGGCCCGCGCGGCGGCCTGGATTTACCCACTACGTACATGGCGCCGGCCAGCGATCCTATATAGGCGCCCGCTCCGGCGCCGACCACGACGATCAGAAAAGAGGTGGAAAGGGTGAATGCCACCACGGCGCCGACCAGCGCGCCGACAATGCCGACAGCGGCGGCGCCGCCGACGGCCCCATATTGCCCGCCCCGGGAATGGGGGTCGACCGCCCTGTCGCCGCCCAAGGCGTACAAATCATGCGCCCCGGCCGGATTGACGAAGAAAGTGTGCAGGGCGTCCGCCGCGACCCCTTCTTTAAGCAGCACCGAGGCGGCTCCCCGCGCGGCATCGAAGGTGTCGAAACGTGCAGCCACGATCAGTGACATGATCCGGCTCCCGCTTATCAGCGTTGCCGGCTGCCATTGAGGCAGAATCCGGCTATGGCCCCCGCCAGCGCCGCCGCCCCAAGCAGCCGCCAGGGATTGTCATGCGCGTACTCGTCGGCCATCATGGACGCCCGGCTTATCTTTTCCGCCGCCACCCGGTTCAGCCTCCATGTCTCCTTCTTTGCCGCATCCAGTTGCTGACGCAGGTTTTCACGCGCCGCTTCGATCTCCGCGCCGGTATACGAGGCGGTTGAACGCAGCAGTGCTTCCGTGCCGGCGATCAAGTCCCTGGTGTCGTAGGCTAAGTCTTCCTTCTGTTTGCGCGTATCCGCGCCGTGTCTGTTCATCATGGCCCATACTCCTTGTCATTACCCCGCGAAGGGCGGGAAACACACGGCAGCCTGGAAAAGGCCGCAACCACATAAGAGCAAGTCGCGTGCCGCTACAAAAATCAGCATGGGTGGTGGGAGGGCCTCGGTGGCATAAATTACCGATAAGGGTAATTCGTGCAGCGGACGTCGGGCGTGTCGGTTTTCGACTCCCGCTCCAGGCCCGCTTCGATGGCCAGATACAAGACCCCGGCAAGCAATAGTGGGACTATGTAGTAAACGGCTCGATACGCCAGAACAGCGCCAAGTATCTCGTAGCGCGACAGGCTGGGGGATGCCAGCAGGGTCATGAACACAGTCTCGATGACGCCCAGCCCGCCGGGGATGCGGACCAGGACGCCGCCAATGGCGCTGATGAGCAAGGCGCCGAGTACCGGCGCGTACGCCACCTTCTGCTGCATCAGCATATAAATCACCGCCGCGATCAGCATCCAGTTCAGTGCCCCTATTGCCAGCTGGGTCAGGGCCACGCCCGGAGGCGGCAAATCGATTTCATGCCCCCACACCGTCCTGGAACGGACCTTGGAGAACCCGCAAACGCCCGGATAGGCCAGCGCGGCCACGACCATCAGCACGCCGACCGCGCGCAGGGCCCCTTCGCCGGGGTTCCATTCCGTCGGCAGCGACACCGCTCCCGCCGCCAGCACCACGCCTGAAAGCACCATATAGCCCATCCAGTTGCTGGCCAGGCTGAATGCCATCACGCGCAGGATAATGCCCTGCTTCAAGCCCATCCGACCATACAGGCGCAAGCGCAGGCCCACGCCGCCCACCGGCGCGCCCAGGCTCATGGTGAAGGCATAGCTGATACAACCCACCGCCAGCGACTTCCACCATGCCAGCTCATGGCCCGTATAGAGCTTGCCCAGCACGTCAAAACCGCCGTAGACCATATAGCTGGCGGCGGCGATCAGGCCCGCAAGCCACAATGCCCGGCCCGGCATCGCGTCGACGGCATCCAGCACCTTCACCCACTCGACCCGTGTAGCCGCCATGCCCAACATCACTACCACCATGCAAATGAATCCGGCGACGGCCACTTTGCGGATGCGAGGCCAATGCGCACGAACCCATGCCGTGCTTCTTTCCACTGAAGAGACGCTCATGATCCGTCGCCCGCCTGGCGGTCCACGGCGGCAGGCACCGATTTCAATTGCGGCTTGCGCGCCGGCAACCAGCCCGCCCAAGATGGAAAGCGGCGCAGGAAATGGAAAACGAACACCCCTACCAATACGCGCTGAATCCGTCTGCGGGGCGCCGTCCGCCGCCGCATGCGCACGCAATGATCCTCGATCAGCGTCTCAAGGCGTCGCTGCAGCATGGTGCTGAACGCCTTATCCCTGATCAGGACATTGGCCTCCAGATTGAGGGCAAGGCTCAGGGGATCCAGATTGCTGGAACCGACCGTCGACCACATGCCGTCGATGGTGGCCACCTTTCCATGCAGAGGCCGTTCGCAGTATTCATAGATATGGACGCCGCCCGACAAAAGGTAGTCGTACAGCATGGTGGCGACAAAGCGGGCGATGGGCATATCGGGCTCGCCTTGCAGTATCAGATGGACTTTCACGCCGCGCTTGGCTGCGTTGCGCAGGTCGCGCAAGAAACGATAGCCCGGAAAGAAATAGGCATTGGCGATGAAGATATCGCGCTGCGCCGCACGCATGCCGATGCGGTAATGCGTCTCTATATCGTTCTTGTGCCTGTCGTTGTCACGCACCACCAGGGCGGCGGCGCTATCGCCCGGCTCATCCGCGGCTTTCGCATTCCTTCGACGCAGGCCTCGCCACGAAAAGCGTGGCCGTACAGGCTGCAGCACCTCGGCTTCGAAGCGGGCAATGTGCTCGACCACGGGGCCCTGTATGGATACGGCGTAATCCTGTTTCGCCGTAGGGCCATAATCGGCCAAATGATCGGCGCTGAAATTGATTCCTCCGACGAATGCCAAGGCATCGTCGACCACCACGATCTTGCGGTGCAGGCGCCGAAACAGATTGGTACGCATGCCCAGTCGCCTGGGCCGCGGATCAAAGACGTGAAACGCGACGCCTGCCGAGGTCAAGGCATCGATGAACTCGGCGGACAAGTCGGCCGATCCGTAGCCATCGACCGTAATATCGACACGCACTCCACGACGCGCCGCCATGATCGCCGCCTCCTGCAATTCAGTGCCGACCGCATCCTCGAAAATAATGAAGGTCTCCAGCACGACGCTGCGCCGAGCCTTGCGCAGCGCCTCGAAGACCGCGGGAAAGAAGGCCTCTCCGTTCTCCAGCAGTTCCAGGGAATTGCCCGATGTCCACTCCACCCCCGTCATAAAGCCAGCTCCACCGCCAGGGGCGCATGATCCGACAAATGGGTCCACGGGCGCGACGCCAGCGCCACCGGCTCATACCCACGCACGTTGCGGACATAGACCCTGTCCAGGCGCAATACAGGAAAGCGAGCCGGGTAGCTGCGCGCCACCCGTCCCTGACGCTCGAAATAGACTTCTTTCAGGCCGCTGGAGCGCATCAACAGCCGTTGGCCGCGCAAGCGCCAATCGTTGAAATCCCCCGCCACCACCAGCGGCGCATCGACAGGAATATCCTGCTCAATGAATCGGCACAAGCGGACCAACTGCTTGCCCCTATCCGACTCCCGTAGACCCAAATGCACGCAAATCGCATGTATGTCCACACCGTGGCTCGGCGGCTTGAGGATGCAGTGCAACAGGCCGCGCTTCTCCTGGCTGCCGAGGGAGACATCGACATTCTCGTAATGGCTGATGGGAAATTTCGACAGCAAGGCATTGCCGTGATGGCCATGGGGATAGACCGCATTGCGCCCGTAGGCGTAGTTGCCCCATATGGAATCGGCCAGGAATTCATACTGGCTGGTAGCCGGCCAGTGAGCCAGCCGGCTGGCATGGCGGCGATGCTCGCCCAGAACCTCTTGCAGGAAAACGATGTCCGCTTGGGTGGCCCGTATGGCCTCACGCAGTTCATCCAGGATGAAGCGACGATTGAAAACCGTAAAGCCTTTGTGCGTGTTTACGGTCAGAACTTTCAGAACAAACGAATCCTGGACGGTCATGGGGGCCTGTGGCGGTCGATACCATTGCCGTCGCACAGCAAGCCCCATGCCCAGGGGGTCAATCCACTCGAATCATCCCAGCAGCAGGCCGTCGTCGGACAGTTTCTCGCCCCGCACGCGTTCGAACATCTGCAACAGGTCGGGAACGTCCAGGCCTTTTCGTTCTGGGCCGGAAACGTCGAGCACGACATTGCCCTGATGCAGCATGACGGTGCGTTCGCCCACGTCCAGCGCCTGACGCATGCTGTGGGTGACCATCATGGTGGTCAGCTTGCTTTCGGACACAATGCGGGCGGTCAGGTCCAGCACGAACTGGGCCGTGCGCGGATCCAGCGCCGCCGTGTGTTCGTCGAGCAACAAGATGCGCGAGGGCCGCAAGGCCGCCATGAGCAGGCTGACCGCCTGGCGCTGGCCGCCCGAAAGCAGGCCGATGCGGTCGCTCAGCCTGTCTTCCAGGCCCAGCCCCAGAATCGACAGGCGCTCGCGGAACTCGTCCCGCATCGAATGCCTGACGGCCTTGGCAAAGCCGCGCCGCTCGCCGCGGCTGTAGGCCAGGGCCAGGTTTTCTTCGATGGTAAGGTCTTCGCAAGTACCCGCCATGGGGTCCTGGAACACCCTGGCAACCTGTTTGGCGCGCACCCACACCGGCTGCTGGGTGACGTCCTGACCGTCGATGACGATGGTGCCGCTGTCTATGGGCAGATCGCCCGACACCGCATTCAGAAAGGTGGACTTGCCGGCCCCGTTCGAACCAATGACCGTCACGAACTGGCCGGCCGGAATTTCCAGCGACAAGCCGCGCAAGGCGCGTGTCTCGATGGGCGTGCCGGCATTGAAGGTAATGCTCAGGTTCTTTGCGCTTAACATCTCAGCGCCCTCCCTTCTTGCCGCGCAGACGTTGCTTCAGCAGCGGGATGACCAGGGCAATGGTGACCAGGACGGCGGTCACCAGGTTCAGGTCTTGCGCCTTCAGGCCGATGAAATCCACATTGAGCGCCAGCGCCACGAAGTAACGGTACAGAATGGCGCCGACGATGACGGCCAGGGTGATGACGGCCATCCTGCGCGAAGGCATGATGCTCTCGCCCACGATCACCGCCGCCAGGCCGATGACGATGGTGCCTATGCCCATGGAGATATCGGCGCCGCCTTGCGATTGAGCGAAGAGCGCCCCCGCCAGCGCGCACAAAGCATTCGATATGCCCATGCCAGCCAGGACCTGCCCGCCCGTGGCCACGCCCTGCGATCGCGCCATGCGGGGATTGGAGCCGGTGGCGCGCATCGCCAGGCCGGTCTTGGTGGAAAAATACCAGTCGAGCGCCAGCTTGGTCACAATGACCACGACCAGCAGGATCAAGGGGCGCATGATGTAGTCGCTTATGCCTTCAGGCTGCAGAACCGTGAAGACCGTGGGCTCGGAGATCAGCGGCACGTTGGGCCGACCCATGATGCGCAGATTGATCGAATACAGGGCGATCATCATCAGGATGCTGGCCAGCAGGTCCATGATCTTCAGGCGCACATTCAGCCACCCCGTGATCATCCCGGCCACCGCCCCCGCCAGGGTGGCGATCAGCGTGGACGTGAAAGGGTCCATGCCCATGCTGATCAGGGTGGCGGCCGTGGCCCCGCCCAGCGGGAAGCTGCCGTCCACCGTCAGGTCGGGAAAGCGCAATATCCGGAAGGAAATCAGGACCCCCAAAGCCACCAGGCCGAAGATCAGGCCGATCTCCAGGGCGCCCCATAAAGCATAAAGAGACATGTATCAGGCCGATAAAAGCAAAAACAGAACAGGCGGGCTGCCGATCGCAACCCACCTGCTCATGCGGTGGCGCGCATTTTAATCTAAGCGCCGCCGATTATTCGATTACCTTGGTCGCGGACTTTACGAAGGCGTCGGACAGCGTCACGCCCTGCTTCTTGGCCGCGCCCGGATTCACGAACAGTTCGAGCTTGGCGCTGGTTTCGGATGCGAGATCGCCCGGCTTTTCACCCTTGAGTATCTTGATGACCATCTTGCCGGTCTGCGTGCCCAGGTCGTGGTAGTTCACACCCAGGGCGGCGATGGCGCCGCGCTTGACGCTGTCGGTATCCGACGCGATAAGGGGAATCTTGGCGTCGTTGCCCACCTTGACCAGGGCCTCGTAGGCGGACACCACGTTGTTGTCGGTGTTGGTGTAGATGACATCGACCTTGCCGACCAGGCTGCGCGCGGCGGCGCCCACGTCCACGGTGCGCGCGGCGGTGGCCTCGACCAGCGACATGCCGGCCTTGGTCAGAAGCTCGCGCATCCGCTTGACGACCACGACCGAATTGGCCTCTCCGGGGTTGTAAACCATGCCCACGCGCTTGGCCGCGGGCACCACCTTCTTGATGAGATCGACCTGTTTTTCAAGGGCCAGGCTGTCGGACACGCCAACGACGTTGGTGCCTGAAGGCTCCATGGACTTGACCAATTGAGCGGCCACAGGATCGGTCACAGCCGAATACACCACGGGGATGGACTTGGTGGCCGCCACCACGGCTTGGGCCGACGGCGTGGCGATGGCGACGATGACGTCAGGCTTGTCGCCCACGAATTTGCGCGCGATCTGGGCGGCGATGGCGGTGTTGCCCTGCGCCGTCTGGAATTGCCACTTCAGGCCCTTGGCTTCGGTGTAACCCGCCTTGGTCAGCGCTTCGCGGACGCCGTCCTTGATGGAATCCAATGCGGGATGCTCGACGATGGACGTGACGGCGACGGACTGTGCGGACACCGGCGCATGCGCCAGCGCGCCCATCATGGTCATGGCGCCCAGGACCAGCTTGGCGGACGTGTTAAACCTCATGTGTAGCTCCTTCATGAATACGAACGACGACCCGAAGGCGTCGCGGATGGGGTTTAGTCTAACCCGCCGAAGACGGGATTGCCTTCAAGGGAAATCCCTGCCGCCTCGGCGTGCAGCCGGCCCTAAATCGCCAGCGAACCACGCGCGC
>JBARWC010000210.1:0-14366 GCA_049646585.1 Burkholderiaceae bacterium
GGCCTGGACATGGCCGACGCCCTGGCCACGGCGGGCTTGGCGCCGGCGGGCAGCTTGTCGTCGGCCGGCAGCCGGATGTCCGATTGCGCGCCCGGCCTGGCCGCCGCTGCGCTTCCATGACCCACCAGGGCCGCGGCCGACTTGGGCTGGGGCTTGTTCGTCGCCGAAGGGGCATTGGCCACGGCGGGACGCGGCTTGGGCGCTGCGGCGATCTGCTTGGCGGAAACGTCTATGACTTCCCGGCCCGTGGTCTTGAATGCCGACACCGCGGCACTGACGCCGGCCACTTGCTCGCGCAGTCCGGCGGCGGACGTTGCGGCTTCTTCGACCAGTACGGCGTTCTGCTGCGTGACCAGGTCCATCTGCGCGACCGCGCGGTTGATCTGGTCTATGCCCGTGGACTGCTCAGCGGTGGCGGCGGATATCTCGCCCATGATGTCGGTGACACGCGCCACAGAGGCGACGATCTCATGCATGGTATCCCCGGCGCGGCCGACTTGCGCCGAACCTTCGGACACTTTCTTGACCGAGTCTTCAATCAGGCCCTTGATTTCCTTGGCCGCCTGGGCGCTGCGCTGCGCCAGGGCGCGGACCTCGGACGCCACGACGGCGAAGCCCTTGCCCTGCTCTCCGGCACGCGCGGCTTCCACCGCCGCGTTCAAGGCCAGGATGTTGGTCTGGAAGGCGATGCTGTCGATCACGCCGACAATGTCGGAAATCTTGCGCGAACTGGCCGAAATGCCTTCCATGGTGGAAATGACCTCGCCCACGGCTTCGCCGCCGCGCTGCGCGACTTCGGACGCGGTGGCGGCCAATTGATTGGCCTGGCGGGCGTTGTCGGCGTTCTGCTTGACGGTGCTGGCCAGCTCTTCCATGCTGGCGGCCGTTTCCTGCAAGGCCGCGGCCTGCTGCTCGGTGCGTCCGCTCAGGTCGGTGTTGCCGGCTACGATCTGCTGCGAACCCGAGTGGATCTGCTCCATGCCCAGCCTTACGGTGCCGACCATGCGGCCCAGGCTGTCCTGCATGCGCTTGAGCGCCAGGTACAAGGCGCCGATTTCATTTTCGGATTCAACGTCGATGCGCTGGGTCAGGTCGCCGGCCGCGATATGCTCGAAATGCGCGCCCACCTGCTTGAGGGGACGCAGGACCGTGCGCGACAGAACCACGTAGGCAAGCAGGGCCAGCAGGACCGCCAGCACGGCCAGCGCGACGAAAACATAATGGCTCCAGGCGAAGTGTTGCTCCAGCGATTGCATGGCATCGGCGCCGAGGCCGCCCCCGGCCAATAGTGCAAGCGCCGTCGACTGGCTGTCCCAGCCCACGCCCACGGCGGCGAAAGTCAGCACCGACAACAGGATGACGACGATGGTAAGCGTGGCTTTAAGTTGCAATTGCTTCAGACTCATCTTTATTCTCACTTCACAGCAAAAAAACACGCCCCGCTAGTTCGAACCCATGTTGAACAGGCTTAGCGATTGAATTTTCCGGAAGGCCAGCGAAGCGGCCTCCAGCGCCGAGGAGCGCAGTTGCAATTGCGTCGTGGCGCTGTAGTAGTCCAGGTCTTCCATCCGGGACAGCTGCGAGCTGTAGCTCAGGCCGCGCTGCGCGCCGTTGGCATCCAGAGCTTCCAGTTCGTTCATGCGGGCGCCGACCGAGGCGCGCACGGTCAGGACATTGTTGTAGTTGACGTCGATGCGCTGTATGGCGCTGGCCAGGGCGTTCTGAAAAACCGCCGTCTGCCTGTCGTTGCCCTGCATGGGGTCGGCCAGGGCGGCGATGATGCTGTCCAGGGTGTCGAAGATGTTCAGGTTGGCGCCGGTGCCGGGGCCGGCCACGGTGGCGCCGACTTGGATCTGATCGCCATTGGCCGGGGTACCCGATACCTGCAATTCCAGGCCGCCAAAGGCCAGCGGCACAGCCGGGTCGTAAGCCCCGCCGGTAACGATCGTGGATACATTGCCATTGCCGTCGGTCATCTGCACATCGTAGGTGGTGGGCGAGGTGAAAGAGACCGTGAAGGTATTGCGCGGGTCCGCCAGGGCGGGATCAGCGATGCGCGGCGTACCGACGGCCACGCTGGGATCCAGGGCGGCGCCCCGTGTCGCCGTATATGCCGACGCGATGGCGGGTTCGATCGTGAAGGTGTCCCCCACCGCAGGCTGCCCGGACAACTCGACCTGGACGCCGCCTTGCAGCGCAATGGACTTGGTGCTTCCGGCCACGTAGCCCGTGCCCGCGTAGCTGTACACCGCATTGCCGGCGGAATCGGAAACATCCACCGTGTAGTCGGTATCGGATGTAAAGGTAATCGTATAGGTCTGGCCTATGCCCGAACCCGCGGTATCGGTGATCGTCGGCTTGCTGGCCAGGCCGGTGCCGGCATTGAGGCCGCCGGCCTTCGACAGATAAGCGCTGGTGCCGGGCGCTGCGCGACTGAAGACGTCCGAACCGACGTCGCTGCCGGCAATGCGCCGGGTCTGGTCGGCCTGGATGCCGCGCTGATTCTGGTCGCCCATATAGACGACTTTTCCGCCGACTTCCTGGAAAGCCGCGGTATTTCCCCGCGCGCCGGAAAACAGGTACTGCCCGCTGCCGTCGGTGGCGTTGGCCAGGCCCAGAAGGCTGGTGCGCGCACTGGCCAGCACGTTGCTGAGCGTGGCGCGGTCGGCGTCGGCCATGGTGCCGTTGCCGGCCTCGATCAGGCGCGTCTTGATGTCTTGCAGCAGCGTGGTCACCGAATTCAGGGTGTTCTCTTCTATGCCCAGATTGCTCTTGGCGACCTCGCGGTTGTCGGCGAAGCGCTTGTTCAGCGCTTGCGACTGGCTGATGTTGATGGCCTGGGCCGCCGCCAGAGGGTCGTCGGCGGGCGTCACCATGCGCTGCCCGCTGCCTATCTGCTGATACAAATGCATCAGGTCGGACTGCTGCGCATTGATGGAATTCAGTCCCGTCTGGAAAAACAAGGTGGAACTAATACGCATGGTGAATATCCTGAAATTAAGCGGTTAAGCGGTCAACAATAGGGTCGGTGGAAATCAACCGCGCAATCCCAGCAAGGTATCGAACAAGGTGGCGCTGACATCGATCAGGCGCGAGGCCGCGCGAAACTGCTCTTGGTAGCGGTCCAGGTTGACGTACTCTTCATTGAGGTTCACGCCCGACACGGCCTGCTGCGCGGCATAGTTCTGCTGGATCAGCGTGGCTTGCGCCTTGGCGGCTGTGGCGTTCTGCTGGGTCAGCACACCCACTTTGTTGACGATCTGCGAAAACGCTTCGTTAAGACTCATGGCGCCGTTGCCCAGCAGCTTCTTGGTTTGCAACGCGGCCAGCTCCAGCGCGTTGTCGCCATTGGCCGTGCCGGTGCCGGGCGCCGATGCGGCGATCTTGGCGGGGTCGTCGATGGCCAGCGACAGATTGGCCGCCGCGGCCCGGGTGGGCTGGACCAGCCAGGAATCGCCCACGTCGGGCGCGCCGCTGCCGCTGAAATCAAAGGTGATGCCGTCCACCACGCCCGTGTCGCCCGCCAGCGCGGTGACCGTGCCGTTGGGCACGCTGGTCACCGTATAGCCCGTTGCCGTGCGTTCGACGCGGTAGTCCTGCCCGGTCAGTTGATTGGCGTCGGTCAGTTCGGCCTTGAGTACGGCGGTACCCTGGTTGCGGGAGCCGGGTATGGGCTGGACCTGGCCCAGCTTGAAGAAGTCGCCGCCGACTACGCCGCCCAGGTCTTCGCCCTTTTTGTGCAATTCGTTGACGGCCGTGGCCAACCCCACGGCCATGCGGCCCAGGCTGTTCTGCACGGTATCCAGGGCATCGCGGCGATAAGCGATAAGGCCGCCCAGGGTGCCGCCCTTGATGCGGCTTTCGTCCAGCTCGATCTTGAGAGTCGTACCATCGGGACCGGGCGCCGAGTAGGCCACCACGTTGCGCGCGGGATCGTCGGCCGAGGGCTGCGCATGCAGCGGGAATACCGTGGTGCCGCCCAGCAGAAGCTGGCCATTGCCCACCGTCAGGCTGAAGCTGCCGTCCTGCTCCAGGACCTTGACGCCCACCAGTTGGCTAAGTTCGGACACCAGTTGGTCGCGCTGGTCCAGCAGGTCGTTGGGTTCGTGCAACGCGGTGGCGCGCGCCGTGGTGATCTGGACATTCAGATCGCTGATGCGCTCGGCATAGCTGTTGATCTGGGTTACCACCGTCGTCAACTGGGTATTGATGTTGTCGCGCTGGCTGTCCAGAAAAGCGTTGGCATCGTTGATTTGACCCACCAGGCTGCTGGCGCGGCCCAGCAGTTCCTGGCGCGCGGCGCTATCGGCGGGCGCGGACGCCACAGCCTGCATGCCATCGAAGAATTTTTGCAGCGCCGGCGTAATGCCCACGGTACGATCGGCGAACAGATTGTTGACCTGGGTGATTTCGCTGCCGTAGGTGGCGATGGACGCACCCGTGGTCTGCGCATTGACCAACTGGCGAAACAGGAATCCGTCGTAGGCGCGCTGCACGGTAACCGCCTGCACGCCGCGGCCGATATAGCCCGCGCTGGTGGCCGAAGCGCCCGCCGTCTGGGCCAGCACCGACTGGCGGTTGTAGCCCTCGGTAGCCGCGTTGTTGATGTTGTGGCCGGCGGTTTGCAAACGGTTCTGAGCCGCCGTCAATCCACTAAGACCCAAGTTCGCTAAATTCATGAACGATTCCGCTTCCAGTCGGGCGGACGAGGCATCCACCCAGATTTAAAGACTTGCACTGTATTAACGGCTACAGCCCGAAAATGTTTAGCCCGCGCGGACGGCCCGCCGTCAGCTTGCGCGCTTGACCGATCCCGAATCGAAGTACGACATGATGGAGATCAGCTTCTGGGCGTAAGACGGGTCGGTGGCATAGCCGGCCGCCTGTATCTTGCGAGCCGCATCCTCGGCCGAGCTGGCGGCAAGAACCTGGCTATAGCGCTCATTTGTTCCGATCAGGCGCGCATAATCGGCAAACGACTCGGCATACGAGCCGTAGGCGCGGAACGGCTGGCTGACCTTCTTTGCCACGCCGTTTTCATATTCGGTGGTCATGACGTGCACCACGTCGCCCTTCCAGCTCGGGCTAGCCTTGATGCCGAAAAGGTTGTAACTGGTGGAGCCGTCCGGACGCATGATCTCGCGCTTGCCCCAGCCCGACTCCAGTGCCGCCTGGCTGAGTATCAATTTCTCGGGCACACCGCTCTCTTTGGCGGCCAGGCGGGCGGCTCCGGACATCTTGGAAACGAAGTTCTGTATATGATCCGGCGCGCCCTTGATGGCGGAGTAAATTTTCTCGGTAAACGGATTGCGAGTCAGCAGATTGATGAGGTCGCCGATGGACGAGGCATCGTTGCGGCGCCCGTCGCCCACCCTGGAAGCCAGGCCGGGCAGTCGCGAGCCGGCCAGTTCCGGCGGGGTCGACCGCCCCTCTGAAACACCGGGGGCCGAACCCTGCGCAACCTGTATCTGATCCAGCAGGGCCCGGGCCAGGCCCAGGCCCGGGTCTGACAGTTGCAAAGCCATTTGCTCGTCGTTCATGCTCTGGGCCAAGCGGGTCTGCTGGCTGTCGAAAGCGCCCGGCGCCACCGAAACCTGCCTGGCCTGTTTGAGCATCTGCTGGATGAACAAGGCCTCGAACTGCTGGAACACTTCTTTCTGGGCGGCGGCCGACCCGCCCGCGATATCGCGCACGCCCCGTTTCAGGCTGTTCAGCCCGCTGAAATCCAGCGCGGAGGCCGCGCCGCCCTGGCTGGGACGGGGAATGTACTGAACGAAAGCCATGGCGCGCCCTATATGATTTCCAGATCGGCGCGCAAGGCGCCGGCACTCTTCAAGTTCTGCAATATGGACAGCAGGTCTTGCGGCGTGGCGCCCAGCGCGTTCAAGGCCTTCACCACATCGGCCAGATTGGCGCTGGTATTGACCCGCTGCAGGCTGCCGGAGTCGGAGCGCATTTCGATCTGGGTGTTGTCGGTGACCACGGTGCGGCCGCCGGCGAAAGGCGTGTCCGGCTGGCTGACCTGGGAATTGCGGCTGATGACCACCGACAAATTGCCGTAAGCAATGGCGGCCTCGTCTATGGTGACGGTACGGTTCATGACGACCGAGCCGGTGCGTGCATTGACGATCACCTTGGCGCGCGCCGGCGGCAGCTTGACCTGCAGGTTCTCCACCTGCGACAGGAATGCCGTTTGCGCCGTGGGATCGACGGGGCCGCGAACCTGGATGACGCGGCCGTCCAGCGCGGTGGCGGTCTGCTGCCCGAACTGACGGTTCAGGGCCGCGACCATGCTTTGGGCCGTGCCGAAATCGGTATTGTTCAGTTCCAGATTGATGATGCCGTCGCGCGCGTAGACCGTGGGCACGCTGCGCTCGACGATGGCGCCGTTGGAAATGATGCCGCCGTTGAGCTGGTTGACCTGTACGCTGGAGCCGCCCGCCTGCGCGCCCGCGCCGCCCACCAGCAGGTTGCCCTGCGCCAGGGCGTAGACCTGGCCGTTCGCGCCCTTGAGCGGCGTCATCAGCAAGGTGCCGCCGCGCAAGCTCTTGGCATTACCCATGGAGGACACGACCACGTCCATGGTCTGCCCCGGCTGGGCGAAGGCGGGCAGCTTGGCCGTCACCATGACGGCGGCCACGTTCTTGACCTGCATGTTCGTGCCCTGCGGCACGGTCACGCCCAACTGCGACAGCATATTGGTCAGGCTTTGCTGGGTGAAGGGAGTCTGGCGCACCTGATCGCCGCTGCCGTCCAGGCCCACGACCAGGCCGTAGCCTATCAGCTGGTTGGCGCGCACGCCCTGGATGGAAGCCAGGTCCTTGATGCGTTCCGCCCGGGCCGGCGCCGTGGCGGCCACGCACAGGGCGCCCAGCGCCAACGCGCTTGCATAAAGGCCCAGCTTGTTGAAGAAATGAGAAATCAAGGCCGCCCCCTGTCAGAACGGGGAAATGTTCAAGAAGAAACGCTGCAGCCACCCCATGGTCTGCACTTCGTCCATGGTGCCCTTGCTGCGGAATTCGATGCGGGCATCGGCCACCTGAGTGGACGACACCGTGTTCGAGCCGGTGATGGAGCGCGGATCGACCACGCCGGAAAAGCGGATGTGCTCGCTGCCCCGGTTGATGGCGATCTGCTTATCGCCGGCGATCTGCAAATTGCCGTTGGGCAGCACGCCGACGACCGTGGTGGTCAGCGTGCCCTGGAAGGTGTTGTCGGCGCGGCTGGAGCCTTTGCCCTGCGAGGCGTTATTGCCCGACATGCCGAAATTCTGCTTGGCGCCCAGGTCGGTGGGCAGCATGGCCGGCGCCAGCGTGACATCCAGGCCGGCGCTGCCGCTGCGGTCCGTGGTGGTCTGCACGTTCTTGGCCGCGTTGGTTTTTTCCTGGATGACGACCGTGACGATGTCACCCACATTGCGCGGGCGGCGATCCTCGAACAAAGGATAGTTGCCATAGGCGGTGGGCTGATAGATGGCGCCATTGGCCTGCGCGCTGGGCGGGGCCGGAACCGGCGGCGGCGCGGTCAGAGGACCCGTTACCACGGGCTCGGGCGGTATCAGGGCGCAGCCCGACACCAGGGCCGCTGCCAGGCAAAACAGAAGTCGGCTAAGACGTTTAAGCATGATTACAGTTGGGTCAGGCGAGCCAGCATCTGATCCGAGGTCTGGATGGCCTTGCTGTTCATTTCGTAGGCGCGCTGGGTGGTGATCATATTGACCAGTTCCTCGGCCACGTTCACGTTGGAGGTTTCGGTGTATTGCTGCATCAGCAGGCCGGCGCCGTCCAGGCCGGGCTGGGCGAAGTTGGCCGGGCCCGACGCGTCGGTTTCCACGTACAGGTTCTCGCCGGCGCTTTGCAGGCCGGTGGTATTGACGAAGGTGCTCAGCTGCAACTGGCCGATCTGCACATTGACGCCGGCGGCGCCGGGCTGGGTCACCGACACCGTGCCGTCGCGCGCAATGGTGATGGTCAGTGCGTTATCGGGGATATTGATGGGCGGCTGTATGGGATAGCCTCCGGCCGTCACCAACTGGCCATTCTGGTCCTTCTGCAGATTGCCGTCGCGCGTGTAGGCGAAGGTGCCGTCCGGCATCTCGACCTGCAGGAAGCCGTTGCCCTGGATGGCGATATCCATGGGGTTGCCGGTTTCCTTCACATTGCCCTGGGTGTGGATGCGCTCGGTCGCCACGGTGCGCACGCCGGTGCCCACCTGCAAGCCCGAGGGCAGCTGGTTGGCGGCGCCGACCTGGGCGCCTGGCTGGCGTATGGTCTGATACATCAGGTCCTCGAAAACGGCGCGACCGCGCTTGAAGGCGCTGGTGTTGACGTTGGCCAGGTTGTTGGAAATCACATCCATATTGGTCTGTTGCGATTCCAGGCCGGTTTTGGCGATCCAGAGGGAACGTATCATTTGTCTTCCTTGCGGCGCGGGCCGGCCCGCGCCAGTGCACACTAGCGTTAATTGGTCGAAAGTATGGAGTTAGCGCGTTCCGCGTTGGCGCTGGCGTCCTGTATTACCTTCATCTGCATTTCAAAGCGGCGCGCGTTGGCGATCATGCCCACCATGGCTTCGGCGGGATTGACATTGCTCTTTTCCACAAAGCCCGAGATCATCCGCACCCGCGGGTCGGCCTGCGCCGCCTGGCCGCCGGCCACACGAAACAGGCCGTCGTCGCCGCGCTGCATCTGGGCCGCCGGCGGATTCACCAGCTTCAGTTGCCCCAGCAACTGGATGTCCTTGGGGTTGTCGCCGGCGCCCAGGGCGGAAATCTGCCCGTCACCGCCAAAGGTAACCGTGCCCCGCTCGGGAATTTCCACCGGCGCGCCGTCGGCCGACATCACAGGGAAGCCTTGCTGGGTAACCAGTTGGCCTTGCACGTTGACCGCGAACTCGCCCGAGCGCGTATAGGCCTCGCCCTGCGGCGTCTGCACGCTGAACCAGCCCTCGCCGGTGATGGCCGCATCCAGCGCGTGGCCGGTTTCGACCATGGTGCCCTGCTGCAGATTGCTGCCCGGCGTGGACGTTACCGTGGCCACGCGGGTGGGCATGCCGGGATGGCCTACGACCGGCACGGAGCGGTAGATGGCCAGTTGCTCGCGAAAGCCCGTGGTGCTGACGTTGGCCATGTTGTTGCTGATGACGGCCTGCTGCTCCAGCACTCTTGCGGCGCCGCCCGCGGCGGTATAGATGATGCGGTCCATTCAGGCTTGCTCAGCGCATGTTGATCAGGGTCTGCACAACCTGATCCTGGGTCTTGATGGCTTGCGCATTGGCCTGGTAGGTGCGCTGCGCGATAATCATGTTGACCAGTTCCTGGCTCAGGTCCACGTTGGACTCTTCCACAGCCTGGCTCTTGACCAGGGCCAGGCTGTTGGTGCCGGGACGGCCCAAGATAGGCTGGCCCGATGTCGATGTTTCGGCCCAGGCATTGCCGCCCTCGGGCCGCAAGCCTTGCAAGTTGGCAAAGTCGGCCAGCACCAGGTAGCCCAGGCTTTTCGTTTCGCCGTTGGTGTAGTTGGCAACGATAGCCCCGTCGGCCCCGATAGCCATGCTGGCGTATTCACCGGTGGCATAACCGTTACGGTCGAACTTGTAAGTGAAGTCGCCGCCGAACTGCGTGGAATTGGCGTAGTCGATGGTGAAGTTCAACTGGTCGGCCGGAGAACCGCCGGTGGGGGGCGTTACAGTAAGCAATTGTGGCGTCGTGGGAGACACCAGCCGACCGGCCGCGTCGAACCGTAGCTGCTGGCTACCGTCCACCGGCGAGGCCAAAGGCTGGCTACCCAAGCGATAATACACATCCCACTCACTGATGTTACCCACTGCCGGGCGCTTGGCAAAATATTGAGTCACCTGGTGGGAATTACCCAGGGAATCGTAGATGTTGATGGGCAACTGATGGGTGAAGCTGTCCGCGTTGGCCGGATCGAAAGGAATTGCAATTACCTCCGCGACATAGGCGGTATTGGCACCGCCCACGTTAAAGGAGGTGGTGATAGGAGCACCGCCAGCCGAACTCTTGGGCACACCCCCAAGGCTTTCTATCACAACGGTCTGCGGCGTCGTTCCTGTAGTGTAAGTACCAGCAGGTGGCGGCGTAGTAGCAGGTGTCGAACCATCTGCATTCGTCCACTGTATTGCGCCTGCGTTAATGCGGTAGTTGTATGTGGCGGGTGGATTTACACCGTCATCCAGAACCACCGCGCCAATACCTTCGGGTGCGTTAGTAATAGGAATCACATCCGCATTGGCATCCACATTCATCGTCGACCACATGGTCGTGGTGGCCAAAGGCGGAATGTTGCCCGTGGGCACACGCACCGGCACGATGTTGGTGCCGCCCGCCTCGTAACCCGTCAGGCGATAGCCCTGGGCATTGACGATGTAGCCTTCCTTGTTGGGGAAGAACTGGCCGTTGCGGGTGTACAGGACGTTGTCATTGGGATCCAGAACGCGGAACAAACCCTTGTTGCCATCGATGGCCAAGTCGAACTGATTGCCCGTGTTGGAAATCGCGCCTATGGTGAAACGCTGGCTGACGCTGGAGACCTGGGTGCCCAGGCCAACGCCCGAGCTGGCGTAGACGTCGGCGAAGGTAGCGCTTGCGGACTTGAAGCCCACTGTGCCCGAGTTGGCGATGTTGTTGCCGATGATGTCCAGTGTCTGCGATGCGGCGCTCAAGCCGCTTAAACCCTGACCGAAACTCATGATTGACCTCGTTTACGATTGACGTATTAGTGATGCGGCGCGCCTCGGCGCCGCGGCAAATGCCGCAAAACTACATAATTTTCCGAATATCCAGCAGGGACACCTTGCCCGCCAGCCCCAGATCCAATTGCAATCCCGTGGACGAATAGGCCACGCTGGCCACCTTGCCGTAAGTCAGCGGCCCCGCCGACACTTCCTTGCCATCGGCGTCGGACGCCGCAACCTTGATGGTGTAGGCGCCGTCGGGCATTTCGGCGCCGCCGTCGGCCTTGCCGTCCCAGTCCACCGAAAAAATACCGGCGGGCTGCGCCCCCAGTTCGATCTGGCGTATCGCCTTGCCCGAACCGTCCATGACAGTGACCGTGACTTTGGAGGCCGGCGAGATCAGGTCCACGCCGAAAGGCGTCGCCACCTTGGCGCCGGCTTCGCCGCCCAGGGAAATCTTGCCGCCGGGCACCAGCACGTCCTTGCCGATAAGCGCGGCGGCCTGCATGGACTGCGATACGTCCATCTGGCCGGACAGCGCCAGCAGGGTATTGTTCAGCTGATTGATGCCGTTGACCGTGGAGAGCTGGGCAATCTGCGAGGTGACTTGCGCATTGTCCATGGGATTGAGCGGATCCTGGTTCTGCAGCTGGGTTACCAGCAAGGTCAGAAAGCGATCCTGCGTGTCGCCCATGAGATTGTTGGTGCCGGCGTTCGCGGCCGCCATGGCGGCCGAATTGCCGGATGCCGCGTCTACATTGTTGACTGAAGCCATGCCTTGATCCGTATAAGTGTGCTTGCGGGAATAAGACCTATTGGCCTATGGACAGGGTGCGAGTCATCAGGCTTTTTGCCGTGTTGATGACCTCGACGTTGGCCTGGTAGGAGCGCGATGCGGAAATCATGTTCACCGTTTCCGCCACCACGTCGACATTGGGCATGACGACGTAGCCGTCCGCGTTGGCCAGGGGATTCTTGGGGTCGTACTGCAGGCGCGGCGGCGCGGCGCTTTCCGTGACGGCGGCCACGCGCACGCCGCCCACCGACTGCGAATAGGCCTGGCCGGGCGTGGGCGCCATCTGGAACACCACCTGCCTGGCCTTGTAGGGCTGCCCGTCCGGCCCCGCCACGCTGTCGGCGTTGGCCAGGTTGCTGGCGGTGACGTTCATGCGCTGGGACTGCGCCGTAAGCGCCGAGCCCGCAATCTGGAAAATACTCAATGAAGACATTGCTGATCCCGTCTATGCCGCCCGCGCTTACTGCTGCAGGGCTGCCATGATGCCCTTGATGCGGGCCGAAATAATGCTCAGGTCGCTTTGGTAGCGCATGGTGTTGTCGGCGAACTGCACGCGCTCGACGTCCATGTCGACCGTGTTGCCGTCCATGCTGGGCTGCAGCGGCTGGCGATACAGCAACTGGGCCGGATCGGGCGTCACGGCCTTGGCCGGTATATGGCGCGCCGACGTCAAGGCAAGCTGGGTGTCGGGCAAGCGCATGCTGCCGCCGCCGCCCATGGCCTGCTCCAGCGCCGAGCTGAAATCGAAATCGCGCGCCTTGTAATTGGGCGTGTCGGCATTGGCGATATTGGCCGCCAGCACCTCCTGGCGTTGCTGACGCAAGCCGATAGCCTTCTGGTAAAAGCCCAAATCGTCACCGATACGATCTATCATTTGCCACCCGAAAAATATAAGTGCCCGCCCGAGGCAAGGCTGGAAAACCGGGGGTCGCGACCTACCGCTGCCCATACACCAGAATAGTAAGGTGGCGCCCTCTTTCGTAAAGTATGAAATAAGCCGCTAATTGACTGCCAATTCCGGGAATGCGGGCCAGGCGCCTTCTATAGAATGGCGTCATGCTCAAGCTACTTGCATTCTTCGCCCTGACGGCCGGCGCCTGGACCGGCGCCGCAACAGCGGCCCCCACACCCTCGACGCAGGACGCGGCGCTGGTGGCGGAAGAGGTCGAACGCTTCCTGCTGGGGCAGGCCAGCAGCTACCCGGGATCGGCCCAGGTTCAGGTGGATGCGCCGCGCATCGCCGCCCAGCCGGCCTGCGCACAGTTACAGGCCTTCCTGCCCAGCGGCCAACGTCTGCGCGCGCGCATTACGGTCGGCGTGCGCTGCATGGCGCCACAGCCCTGGACCAGCTATGTACAAGCCAGCCTGAGCATCCAGGGCTATTACTACGTCGCCAACCGCAACATCCAATCGGGCGACGTCCTCAGCCTGGACGACATGAGCCCGCGCGAAGGCGACATCCTGCACATGTCGGGCGGCATGGTCTTCGATCCCAGCCAGGCGGTGGGCTACATTGCATCGCAACGCATTTCGGCGGGCAGCCCCATCAAGTCGCGGGCCTTGCGCGATCCCGATTCGATACAGCGCGGGCAGACCGTACGCACCGAAGCCCGGGGCGCCGGCTTCGTCGCCACCGGCGAAGGCCAGGCGCTGCAAAGCGGCGCCCCCGGGGCTCAGATACAGGTGCGCTCCAGCTCGGGGCAGATAGTCAGCGGCACGGTGGTCAACGCCAATACCGTCCAGGTCGTCATGTAACAAACAGGCCGGCGACGTAAGATTCGGTAAAAAGCCGTTGGAAGGCTAAAGTTTGGCCCTTGTTGGCCGTAAAAAGAACACAGCAAACAAAGTAAACTAGTCGCCAGCATCCGGAGAACACCTTGAAGATCACCCCCTCCTCATTGAAAGGCCCCGCCGCCAGCCCCGTCGCCGGCCCCCGGGCCGACGTGGCCGGTGCAAGCGCCCCTTCAACGAGCGCGGCCAACAGCGGCAAAGTCGACCTGAGCGCCGCCGCGCGCCATCTGTCCAATCTGCAAGGCAGCGACAAGGACGTGAACGTGGCGCGTGTGCAGGAAATCCGCGATGCCATTGCTTCGGGCCAACTGAAGATCGATCCCAGCCGCATCGCCGACGGCCTGCTGGCCAGCGTGCGGGACCTGCTGAAATAATCCGCCATCTCTTCCCATGAACGACACGCTAGCTCAACTCCATGCCAACCTGCAGCAGGAAACCGCGCTCGTGTGCGATTTCATCAAGGTACTCGAGACCGAAACCCTGGCCCTGACCGAGGGCGGCGAGGACGCTCTACTCGAAAGCACCACACTGAAGAACTGCTACGCCGACGAATTGGCCAAGCTTTCGGAACGCCGCCTGTCCCTGCTGACCTTGCTGGGCCACAGCGCCGACAAGGCGGGTCTTGACAGCGCCGCCCAGGAATCCCCGGCGCTGCGAGCCGCCTGTGGAGAGCTCTACGAAAAAGCCCGTCAGGCCAACGAGCTGAATGCCTCCAATGGCATCATCATCGAAACCTTTCTGACGCACAATCAGCAAGCGCTGGAAGCCCTGCGTGTGCTGGCGGGCGCCGGCAACCTGTACGATGCCAGCGGCCGCACGCATGCGGGCGCCAAAGGGCAGACACGGAACATCAAGGCGGGCTGAACCGCAATCGTCGCAAGCAAATGGCCGGTTGGATTCATTCAACCGGCCATTTGCTTTTTTCCATGACCATTCCGGACCAGACCTTGCGACGACTACGTCTGGCCTACCAGCCAGGGCCGTCATGATGCGACGCTTCAAGTCCCGACCATTTCCTTCAACGCAAACAGCTTGAACAAGCCCGTGGCGGCCTGGCCCGCCGATGGGCCGGGCGCGCCGGGCT
>JBARWC010000211.1:0-6469 GCA_049646585.1 Burkholderiaceae bacterium
ACCAAAGACCATTGCGGCAGCACCGTGCCGCGTTCGCCGGCCGGAACGGCCACGCCGGCCATATAGCTGTCCAGGCTGCCGCCTTGGGCGAATTCGCGCGCGCCCAGCCCCAGTCCCAGATTGTCGGGATCGCCGCCGTTCAGGCCGGCGTAGCCGTTGCGCTGCCGGCTCCAGGCGACGGATACCTTGGCGACATCCAGGTCGTAGGAGGCGCCCGCCTGCCAGGCCGTCGGCGCGGGCGCATCGGGCATGAGCGTGTCCGACAGCCAGGTTTTGTCCCAGGTCGCAATCAGCAACAAGGGTCCGTTTTCATAGCGCAAGGCGACGCTGGCCTGCGGCGATCGCCGGCCGCGGATCTGTTCGCCGCCAAGGTCGAAGCTATAGCTGGCTCCAAGACTGAAGCCGGCCAAGGACGGAGACGAATAGGCGATGCTATTGGGCACTTTGTAGTTGTCGGACGCCTTGAAGGTCGCGCCCATGCCCATTTCGACCCAGGAGGCGATTTCCAGCGCGTTGCCGGCCTGTTGGGCGGCCGTATGCTGCTTGCCCAGCCGCCATTCACCATATTGCTCGTTGCCCAGCCCCAGCCAGGCCGACTCGTTGAAAAGGACGTTCTCGTCCGCAAGCGTGCCATCGGCCATGCTGAACTGGGATTCCAGTGCAAAGATCGCCGACCAGCCGCCGCCCAGGTCCTCGCTCCCCTTCAGGCCTATCAGCGAATCGCTCAGGCCGCCCGAGACCAGACCGGTCTTTGAACGCCGCGCCCCATCCGGATCACCGACATGGGTGGACGCCAGCCCCGCGTCAATTACGCCATACAGGGCCGCTTCGGTGCCCTGCGCCAGGACGGGCGGATTGCAGCAAGCGAAAGACAGGCCGACCAAGCCCCAGGAAAACAAAGCCTTCATCCATTCTCTCCGTTATGGAAGGTGTGCCGCTTGTCGTTTCGAGGCGGCGCATTTTTTCTTGTGAGTAGGATAAAGGGGCAAGCTTGCGGGAAACTGAAACACCGGAAACAAAATGCGAGCCGCTGGCCGTATCCCGCTGGCCGTATCCTTTTACGGCTGCGATAATTGCTGAAGCGTAGCCGGCAGGCATGCCGGGCCGCGCCGTTTCCATAGCGGGAGCCTCAATGAAATACGTCGATTACTATCAGGTGCTGGGCCTTGGGCGCGACGCCACCTTGGCCGACATCAAGAAGGCCTACCGCAAGCTGGCCCACCAGTACCACCCCGATGTGTCCAAGGAAGCCGGCGCGGAAGACAAGTTCAAGCAAGTGGCCGAGGCCTATGCCACCTTGAAGGACCCTGAAAAACGCGCTGCCTACGATGCCCTGGGCACACGCCCCGCCGGCGAGGATTTCGTGCCGCCACACGAATGGAGCGAGCGTTTCCACGAAGCCCCGCAAGATTTTTCCGATGTCGATCTGGCCGACCTGCTTGCGGCCCTTGCGGCCGCGCAAGGCGGCGGGCGGCATGGCCGGGCCGGCCAAGTCCTGCACGGCCAGGACTTCGAAATGGTACTGCCGGTAAGCCTGGAACAGGCCTATGGCGGCGCGGAAACCGAAATCCGCGTGGCGGTGCCCGACTACGACGCCCAGGGCTTGCCGCATCGCGTGCCGCGGACGTTCAAGGTGCGCATACCGAAAGGCGCGGCCGAAGGCCAGCGCCTGCGGCTGCCCGGCAAGGGCGGCAGCGGCCTGCATGGCGGCAAGCCGGGCGACCTGTATCTTGTGATGCAGATGCGCCCGCACAAGCTGTATCGCCTGGACCGGCACGACCTGTATCTGGATCTGCCGCTAAGCCCCTGGGAGGCGGTGCTGGGAGGCAAGGTCCAAGTGCCCACCTTGGGCGGGCCGGTGGAACTGACCATACCGCCCGGCACAACGGCCGACCGCAAGCTGCGCCTGGCCAAGCGAGGCATGCCCGGGCCCAACGGAACACAGGGCGATCTTTACGCCACGGTGCGCATCGACGTGCCGCGTCAGCCCACGGAAGCGGAACGCGAGCTGTTCGGCCGCCTGGCCGCCCTCTCGTCTTTCGATCCCCGCGCGCAACTGAACGCAGGAGGACAGCCATGAATACCCGAACCGCCGAAGTCGTTTGGCTGAACGCATCCGATATCTGTTCGCTGGAACATGTGGTCGAAGTGTCGGGGCTGGCGCGCGACGATATCCTGGACCTGGTCGAAACAGGGATACTGAAACCGTCCAACGACGACCCGCGCAATTACTTTTTCCATACGGAATGCATAGTCGTGGCGCGCAAGGCTCGCCGCCTGCGCGACGACTTCGAACTGGACCAGCAAGGCCTGGCCGTGGCCATGAGGCTGCTTGGCCGCATCAAGGAACTGGAAGACGAACTCAGCAGCCTGAACAGCCGTTTGCACCCTTTTACTCATCGCGGCTGACTTGGCCCGGCGCAAGAGCTGATCGATGGCCCCAAGGTTCAACACGCGTACCGATGAGGCTGCCGAATTGCCAATGCATAAGCGATTTGCCCGCTACACTTGTGCTCTTACTTCTTACCGGGGCATCGCCATGGCAAAAAAACATTCCTCAAGCGCCAGCCGCTTTTTTCTGAGCGCCCTGATTGCGGCCGCGGCCGCCGGCGCAGTATCGATACCGGCAGCCGCGGAGGCGCAAGCACCCGCCAAGCACTTGAGCCAGGCTCCTGGATACTACCGCATGGCGCTGGGCGGAATTGAGGTCACCGCGCTATACGACGGACAGGTTTCATTGAATCCCGGGATTCTGAAAGGCGCTAGCCAGGACACCATCCGGGACTTGTTGGCCCGCATGTTCGTCCCGCTTTCCGCGGATGGCGTCCAGACCGCGGTAAATGGCTTTCTGGTCAATACCGGCGAAAATCTCATTCTGGTCGATGCCGGCGCCGCCAAGTGTTTCGGACCCGCGCTGGGTGCCATCACTGGCAATATACGCGCCGCCGGATACGAGGCCGGCCAGATCGATACGGTATTGCTGACCCATTTGCATGGCGACCATGCCTGTGGCTTGAGCGTCGACGGCAAGGCGGCCTTTCCCAATGCCACGGTATATGTGGCGAAGGAAGAAGCCGCCTTTTGGCTGAATCCGGATGTGGCGGCAAAAGCGCCGGCCGATGCGCAAGCTTTCTTCAAGATGGCCCAGGCATCGGTCGCGCCTTATGCGGCAATGGGCAAGCTGAAGGAATTCAAGGCCGGAAATGCTGTCATCCCCGGCGTCGCATCGGTGCCGCTGCACGGCCATACGCCGGGACATGGCGGATATCTGTTTGGGTCGGGACAGCAAAAACTGTTGATCTGGGGCGATGTGATCCATAGCCACGCCGTGCAATTTCCGCAGCCTGAAGTGTCCATCGAATTCGATGTCGATCCGCCGCAAGCCGTTGCAAGCCGCAAGAAGGTACTTGAGCGAGCCAGCAGCGAAAAGCTATGGATAGCCGGCGCCCACCTGCCCTTTCCGGGCCTGGGCCATGTTCGGCGCGACGACGCGGGCTATGCGTGGGTACCCGCCGAATATTCCCCCTTGCCCGAAGCGGCAAAATAAAGGAGCTCAAGCCACCGTTTGCGGCAAGGGAATGAATTCCTGGTTGTCGTGCGTGGGCAGCGCGATGCGGCCTGCGGACCAGTCGGCCTTGGCCTGTTCGATGCGTTCCTTGTGCGAGGAAACGAAATTCCACCAGATATGGCGCGGGCCGAGGGCGTCGCCGCCCAGCAGCATGACGCGCGTCGCTTCCAGCGCCGTAAGATGGGGCGTGCCGCCGGCCGCGAACACGGCCATCTGCCCGGGGCCGTACTGGGCACCGTCGATTTCCACACGGCCTAGCGCCACGTAGGCCGCGCGCTCGGCGTAGCCGCCGGGCAATTCAAGCTTTGCACCGGGCTGCAATTCCACATGCAGGTAGAAAAGCGGCGAATGCGTTTTGGCGGGGCTGCTCAAGCCGTAGGCGCTGCCGGCGATCAGGCGCCCGCTTACGCCGGTGTCGGTGAACAGGGGCAGCGTCTGGGCTTCGTAGTGACTGAAAGCGGGGTCGTCCTCTTCGTTTTTTTCGGGCAAGGCGACCCAGGCCTGTATGCCGTCCAGACGGCCGCCGTCCTGCCGCATGGCGTCGAAGCGTTCGGAGTGGCTGATGCCCGAGCCGGCCGTCATCCAGTTCAATGCGCCGGGCAGGATGTCTTGCTGGATGCCCAGGCTGTCGCGATGAGTCATCCGGCCCTCGAACAGATAGGTGACGGTGGACAAGCCGATATGGGGATGCGGGCGCACGTCGGTGTGCTTGGGTATGGGCGCGGGCAGCTCGTGCGGGCCCATGCGGTCGAAGAAGATGAAAGGCCCGACCATGCGGCGCTCGCGAAATGGCAGTACGCGCCCTACTTTGAAGCCGCCGCCAAGGTCGTGTACGCGGGTTTCGATGATTTGGTCAAGCATGGTGTGGGCCTTTAAAAAATAACTAGGAGGAACAAGCCTTGAGCGCTTGGCGGAAACCTTGATTTGCGTCAACACGTCCGCGGCGATTAAAGGCTTAAATAACAGCATAGGGCATTAGCACACGCATCACAACAATGCCTTGTCCGTTCCATTCTTTCTTTTACCGGAGAACCCTTCCCATGCTGGTCAAAGCCGTCGCCGCCGCCCTCTTTTCCATCATGACCGTGCCCGCCATGGCCGCCCAATGCGAGGCCACCATCGAGAGCAACGATGCCATGCAGTTCAACCTCAAGGAAATGACGGTCGATAAAAGCTGCAAGGAATTCACCGTCAACCTGAAGCACGTGGGCAAGCTGCCCAAGGCCGCCATGGGCCACAACTGGGTGCTTACCAAGGAGGCCGACAAGCAAGGCGCCGCCACGGACGGCATGGCCGCCGGCCTTGACAAGGACTACGTCAAGCCCGGCGACGCGCGGGTCATTGCCTCGACCAAGATCATAGGCGGTGGGGAATCCACATCCGTCACCTTCGACGTCGCCAAGCTGGCGGCGGGCGAAAACTACGCCTTCTTCTGCTCCTTCCCCGGCCACTGGGCCATCATGACCGGCACGCTGAAGCTGGGCGGCTAAACCACGCGGGGGCCGGCCGAAAGGAGCGATGCGCGGGCTCGCTCCGCAAGCCGGGCCGGCTTCGACCCTGGCTTATAATGGCGCCTTGCCGACATCGGCGGGCGTTATCAGCATCGGGCCGCGCGGCCCGGCGAAAAGGCCGATCCGGGATCAGGCCAAAAACGAAATCCCGACTCATCATGCCCGCGGCCCTCATATTTCTTGCAACCCTGATACTGGTCATCTGGCAGCCTCGCGGCCTGGGCATAGGCTGGAGTGCATCGATCGGGGCCTTGCTGGCGCTGGCCTTCGGCGCCGTCAGCCTGTCCGACATCCCCCTGGTCTGGGACATCATCTGGAATGCCACCGCCACCTTCATCGCCATAATCGTCATCAGCCTCGTCCTGGATGAAGCGGGTTTCTTCGAATGGGCGGCGCTGCACGTGGCCCGCTGGGGCGGCGGGCGCGGACATCTCCTGTTTGCGCTGACCGTCCTGCTGGGGGCCGCCGTCTCGGCCTTGTTCGCCAACGACGGCGCCGCGCTTATCCTTACGCCCATCGTCATGGCCATGCTGCTGGCGCTGGGCTTCTCCCAGGCCGCGACCTTGGCCTTTGTCATGGCGGCCGGCTTCATCGCCGACACCGCTAGCCTGCCGCTGCTCATCTCCAACCTGGTCAACATCGTCTCGGCCGACTTCTTCGGCATTTCCTTCGCCCGCTATGCGCAGGTCATGGTCCCCGTGAATGTCGTCTCGGTGCTGGCATCGCTGCTGGTCCTGTGGCTGTTCTTTCGCCGCGACCTGCCGCTACGGTACGCGGTCCAGAGCCTGAAAGCGCCGGCAAGCGCCATCCGCGACCTGAACACCTTCAGGGCGGGCTGGGTGGTGCTGGCGCTGCTGCTGGCGGGCATCCTGGTGCTGGAGCGCTGGGATGTGCCGATCAGCGCCATCGCCGCGGCGGGCGCCGCCGCCCTGCTTGTCGTGGCAGGCCGGGGCCGGGCCATCAGCACGCGCAAGATCATGCGTGAAGCACCCTGGCATATCGTCATATTTTCCTTGGGGATGTATCTGGTCGTGTACGGCCTGCGCAACGCGGGCCTGGCGGCCTGGATCGCCGGCCTGCTCGATCATCTTGCCAAGGGCGGCTTGTGGAGCGCCACGGTGGGCACCGGGCTGTTGACCGCCCTGCTCTCCTCCATCATGAACAATCTGCCCACCGTCCTGCTGGGCGCCCTGTCCATCGAGGCCAGCCAGACCTCGGGCGTCGTCAGGGAAGCCATGATCTACGCCAATGTCATAGGCAGCGACCTGGGCCCGAAAATCACCCCCATCGGCAGTCTGGCCACCCTGCTGTGGCTGCATGTGCTGGCGCGTAAAGGCGTGGCCATAGGCTGGGGGTATTACTTTCGGGTCGGCATCGTGCTGACCCTGCC
>JBARWC010000212.1:0-34196 GCA_049646585.1 Burkholderiaceae bacterium
GGGCCTGTTCCCGCATCTGTCCGTGCTGCGCAACTGCATGCTGGCCCCCATGTGCTTGCGCGGCATCTGCAAGCTGGAAGCCGAGGCGCTGGCCTTGAAGCACCTGATCCGGCTGCGCATGGGCGCATACGCCTATAAACACCCAGGCCAATTGTCCGAAGGGCAGCAACGGCGCGCGGCGATCGCGCGGGCGCTGTGCATGATGCCCAAAATCATGCTGTTCGACGAGCCCGCCACGGCGCTGGGCCCGGAAGCGGCGAAGGACCTGCTGGACGCAATGACGCGGCTGGCCGAAGAGGGCGTGGCCATGCTGTGCGTGACGCGTGAAATAGGCTTCGCCCGCGCCGCGGCGGACCGCATGATCTTCCTGGCCGATGGTAAGATCATCGAGCAGGCATCGTCCAGGCAATTTTTCAGCAATCCACGGCAAGAAAACACCCGCAACTTCCTGGGCCAGATTCCGGCTTCCTGAATCGGCCCCGACCAACGCGGGGCCGTCCTTTACAGGAAGATCGATTCATGAAGGTTCCCGTCAATCGCTTCAAGCAAGCCATAAGCGCCGGGCAGCAGCAAATTGGGCTGTGGGTGTCGCTGGCCCACCCCTACAGCGCCGAGGTGGTCGCCGGTTCGGGGTTCGACTGGCTGGTGTTCGACACCGAGCATTCGCCCAACGACGTGCAGACGGTGCTGGGGCAATTGCAGGCCGCCGCGCCTTATCCGGTTTCCTGCATGGTGCGCCCCAGCTGGAACGATCCCGTGCAGCAGAAACGCTATCTGGACATCGGCGTGCAAACCTTGCTGATTCCCTATGTGCAGAACGCCCAGGAGGCGGAGCAGGCGGTGGCCGGCATGCGCTATCCGCTGGGTGGCATGCGCGGCGTGGGCGGCACCATGCGTGCCAGCGGATTCGGGCGTAACAGCAACTACGTTCACGAGTGCCAGGATCAGCTATGCCTGCTGGTTCAGGTCGAAACCCTTGAAGGCCTGAACAATCTGGAAGCGATTGCTTCGGTCGACGGTGTCGACGGCGTATTCATCGGCCCCGCCGATCTGTCCGCCAGCATGGGTCATCTGGGCAAGTTGACCCACCCCGACGTGGCTTCGACCATAGAAGACGCCATACGCCGCATCCGCGCCAGCGGCAAGGCGCCCGGCGTGCTGACCTTCGACGAAGCCCTGGCGCGCCGCTATATGGACGCGGGCTCGCTGTTTACTGCGGTGGGCATGGATCTGGCCATACTCACTCGCGAAGCCGACAAGCTGGCGGCGCGTTTCCGAAGCTGAGGCCCGCGGCCTGGAAATAAAAATCCCGTTGTGCGTTACCGCCAACGGGATTCTTGCTTTGGCCGCGACGGCTGGCTTGCCGCCGCCCTTGATCCGCGACGGTCGGCCTACTTGACGAGGGTCAGCCGTGGTGGCTTGGCGTCGCCGGAGGCGGCGCTGGGCCTGTCCTCTGGGGGGGCGCTGTCGGCTGCCTTGACCGAGGCATCGGATGCCTCGCCGGCCGGATGAGGTTGCGACTCTGCCACGTCGAACCCCATGCCGGCGCCGGTTTCCCGCGCGTATATGGCCGATACGGCGGCTACGGGTACGTAGATCTGTTCGGTGACGCCGCCGAAGCGGGTCTGGAACTCGATGTACTCGTTGCCCAGCGTCAGGCGATTGGTGGCCAGGGTGCCGATGTTCAGCGTGATCTGGCCATCGTGTATGTGCGCCGGGGGCACGACGGTATTGGCGTCGACCGTTACCACGATGTGAGGGGTGTAGCCGTTATCGGTGCACCACTCGTGCAGCGCGCGTATCAGGTACGGTTTGGTTGAGGACTCTTGCATGGCTGCTTAGCGACGCATTACCTTTTCGGACGGGGTTAGCGCTTCGATGTAGGCCGGGCGCGAGAAGATGCGTTCGGCATATTTCTGGATGGGGGCCGCGTTCTTGGGCAGTTCGATGCCGTAGTGGTCCAGGCGCCACAACAGGGGCGCGACGGCCACGTCCAACATGGAGAACTCTTCGCCCAGCATGTACTTGTTTTTTAACAGCAGCGGGGCCAGTTGCGCAAGACGGTCGCGGATGTTCTGGCGGGCGACGTCCTGGGCGCGGGTGTCGGTGGAGCTGCGATCCTCGAGCACCGAAACGTGTACGAACAGCTCTTTCTCGAAGTTGTACAGGAACAGGCGGGTGCGGGCGCGCATGACCGGGTCGGCCGGCATGAGCTGCGGGTGCGGGAAGCGCTCGTCGATATACTCGTTGATGATGTTGGACTCGTACAGCACCAGGTCGCGCTCGACCAGGATGGGCACCTGGCCGTAGGGATTCATGACCGCGATGTCTTCGGGCTTGTTGTACAGGTCGATGTCGCGGATTTCAAAATCCATGCCTTTTTCAAACAGCACAAAGCGGCAGCGTTGGGAGAACGGGCAAGTCGTTCCGGAATAGAGCACCATCATGTCGCGGGTTCCAATCGTAGAAATAAGAACAAGAGCACGCACCGAAATGCGGCTCCGAAAAGGGAAATAGGCGTATCAAACTACGCCTATTTCTTGACCGGTAGCTGACATGCCGCGCCAACCGGCGCTACCGGTAGTCTGCTTTACTTGACGTCTTTCCAGTAGGCGGCGTTCAGGCGCCATGCCACCAGCAAGAAGAAAGCCAGGAACAACAGGATCCAGACACCCATTTGCTTGCGCTGCAGCTGCATGGGCTCGGCCATCCAGCCCAGGAAGTTGCTGAGGTCGGCAACGTCGCTCTCGAAAGCGGCGGTTTGCCTGGGATCGGGCGAGGACAACACCGCCTTGTCGACGGTGGAGCCGCTATAGTCCTTCAGGACTTCCGATTTGATTTCAGAGAAACCCTGGGCGTCGTACTTGGCGGTGGTGCGTTCCCATTTCAGGCTGCCGTCGGCCTGGGCCGCGTCATGGATGGTGACGTGTTCCAGCGAGCGGGGGCCTTGCAGCTGCCACAGCACGTTGGGCATGCCCACGCTGGGGAAGACCAGGTTGTTCCAGCCGGTGGCCTTGGAGCTGTCGCGGTAGAAGGTGCGCAGGAAGGTGTAGACGTAGTCCACGCCCGAGGGACCCATGGTGGCGGATTTGGCGCGCGCAATGACCGACAGGTCGGGAGGCGCGGCGCCGAACCACTTCTTGGCGTCCTGGGGCGTCATGGCGATTTTCATCAGGTCGCCGACTTTATCTCCGGTGAACAGCAGGTTCTTCTTGATCTGTTCGTCGGTCAGGCCGATGTCGGCCAGCTTGTTGTAACGCATGGACGAGGCGCTATGGCAGCCCATGCAATAGTTGACGAACAGCTTGGCGCCGTTCTGCAATGCGGCCATGTCGTTGATGCGATCAGGCGCGCGATCAAGCTTGTAACCACCACCCGCGGCGACCGAAACCCCGCAGACCAGTGATAAAGCGATAGTACCCAGCAGCTTTTTAATCATGATTGTTCCGTAACGTATTGGTGGCCTTAGTGAGCTTGAAACGTGACGCGGTCGGGTACCTGCTTGAAGGTGCCCACGCGGCTCCAGACGGGCATCAGGAAGAAGAAGCCCAGGTAGATCACGGTTCCGATCTGGCTCATGAGGTTGAAGGTTGGATTAGGCGCTTGCGTGCCCAAATAACCCAACACCAGGAAGTTGACGATGAAAATCGCATACAGGTACTTGTGCCAGGTGGGACGATAGCGGATCGATTTGACCGGCGAATGGTCCAGCCACGGCAGGAAGAACAGGATGACTACGGCGCCGCCCATGGCGACCACGCCCCAGAACTTGGCGTCGATGGCGCGCAGCAGAACGGCAACCACTAGCAGGATGACGGGTACGGCGAGGCGCCAGATGCCCTTCAGGTTGCCCTTCAGGAACAGGGCGACGGCGGCGATGACGGCGCCGGCGACCAGCACCCATGTGAAGTCGGCCGTGGTGGCGCGCAGCATGGAGTAGAAGGGCGTGAAGTACCAGACCGGAGCGATGTGCGGAGGCGTCTTCAGCGGATCGGCGGGGATGAAGTTGTTGTACTCAAGGAAGTACCCGCCCATTTCGGGGCCGAAGAAGATGATGGCGGCAAAGACGATGAGGAAGCCGGCCACGCCCATGATGTCGTGCACCGAGTAGTAGGGGTGGAAGGGAATGCCGTCCACCGGATGGCCGTTGCGGTCTTTGGGGCCTTGCTTGATTTCGACGCCATCGGGGTTGTTGGAGCCCACTTCGTGCAGAGCGATGATGTGAGCGACCACCAGGCCGATAAGGACCAGCGGGATGGCAATGACGTGGAAGGCGAAGAAGCGGTTCAGCGTGGCATCGGACACGACGTAGTCGCCGCGGATCCAGATGGCCAGTTCAGGGCCGATGAAGGGGATGGCCGAGAACAGGTTCACGATGACCTGGGCGCCCCAGTAGGACATTTGACCCCAGGGGAGCAGGTAGCCGAAGAAGGCTTCGCCCATCAGACAGAGGAAGATGGCGACGCCGAAGATCCAGACCAGCTCGCGCGGCTTGCGGTAGGAACCGTAGAACAGGCCGCGCAGCATGTGCAGATAGACGACCACGAAGAACATGGAGGCGCCGGTGGAGTGCATGTAGCGGATCAACCAGCCCCATGGCACTTCGCGCATGATGTATTCGACCGATTCGAACGCCAGCTTGGCATCGGGCTTGTAGTTCATGACCAGGAAAATGCCGGTCACGATCTGGATGACCAGCACCAGCATTGCCAGCGACCCAAAGAAATACCAAAAATTGAAATTCTTGGGTGCGTAGTATTCCGACATGTGGTCTTTGAACAGACTGGTTAGCGGAAAACGCCTATCTATCCAGCCTAAAAGTCCTGTCGTCTCGACGGTTTTTTCGCCAGCCATGAAACGGCTCCTTATCTTATCTTACGGCGTATAACGGGTTTCGGTTCGCAGGGCGCTGGTGGCGCCCGGTTCGGTGCATCAGGCCTTGTTGTTCTCGTCGACACCGATGGTGATGTGGGTGCCGTCGGCCGAGTACGTATAGGGCGGCACTTCAAGGTTGTCGGGTGCGGGCTTGTTGCTGAACACGCGGCCGGCCAGGTCGAAGGTGGAGCCGTGGCAGGGGCAGTTGAAGCCGCCTTCCCAGTTGGCCGGCAGGCCGGGCTGGGGACCGGGGGTGAAGGCCGGCGAGGGCGAGCAGCCCAGGTGCGTGCAGATGCCCACGCAGACGAAGAGTTCGGGCTTGCGCGAACGGTACTCGTTCTTGGCGTATTCGGGGGTGAAGCCGGGGCGATTGGAATTGGGGTCGGCCAGTTCCGCGTCGTTGTCTTTCAGGTGCTCGAGCTGGCTGGGGGTGCGGTGCATGATCCAGACCGGCTTGCCGCGCCATTCGACGGTGATCATCTGGCCGGGGGCAATATTGGACACATCGACTTCGACCGGAGCGCCGGCGGCGCGCGCCTTTTCGGACGGCGCAAAAGAACCCACGAAGGGGACGGCGGTGGCGACACCCGCCACACCGCCCACCGCACAGGCCGACGCCACCCAGAATCGACGCGAGGGATCGGGTGGAAGGTTGGGATCTACCGCAGCGGAGTCGTCGAGCTGTGTCGTAGTCTGGCTCATTCTAGTATCCTTAATTCATGCCCGAGCGGGGCATACCAATTCACAGTTTTTGGCTATGTACTATCTTATCAACCGCGTATTATAGCGTTAGCCCGCATCCGGGTGTAACGGGAAAGGAAGAATACATGAGCAAAGCACGGGGTTTCCTGCAAGAATTCCAAGAGTTCGCGGTCAAGGGCAACATGATAGATCTGGCCGTCGGCGTCATAATCGGCGCGGCATTCGGCAAGATCATCGATTCGCTGGTCAAAGACATCATCATGCCTTTGATCTCCTTCATCATCGGCGGCGAGGTCGATTTCACCAACCAGTTCTGGGTGCTGCGCGCGCCGGAGAACTTTTCCGGCCCCGAAACCTACGACGCCCTGACCAAGGCCGGCGCCGTGGTGCTGTCCTGGGGCAACTTCCTGACCATACTCATTAACTTCATTTTGCTGGCCTTCGTGGTGTTTTGCCTGGTCAAGGCCGTGAATGCGGCCCGCAATCGGGTCGTGCGCCAGGAAGAGGCCGTGGCCGCCGCCGCGCCCACGCCCGAAGACGTCGCTTTGCTGCGCGAAATCCGCGACCTGCTCAAGAAATAGCCCGACCGGCTCAGATGGGGTTGTCGATATCGATGAACTCCACCTTGATGCCGAATTCGTCCGCTACGGCCTGGCCCAGGGCCTGTACGCCGTAGCGCTCGGTTGCATGGTGGCCGGCGCCGATGAAGGCGGTGCCGGTTTCCTGCGCAAGATGAAAGGTGGGTTCGGACGCCTCGCCGGTCAGGTAGGCGTCGGCGCCCGCCGCCACGGCCGCTTCCATCATGCCTTGGGCTCCGCCGGTGCACCAGGCGATGCGCCGTATCGCTTGTTGTGAATTGCCCACAAGCAAGGGACGACGTTGTAAGGTATTGCAAATGCTTTGCCCAAGCTCGTCCAGGGTTTTCGCCGGCTCGCAGCGGCCCAGCCAGACCAGGCCGTCGGGCCCGCAGACGACGGGATCGCCATTGGCGTCCCGCTCGGGCTCCAGGCCCAGAACCCGCGCCAATTGGGCGTTGTTCCCTAGTACGGGGTGGGCGTCCAGGGGCAGGTGATAGGCGAAAACGTTCAGGTCGTGGCGCAAGGCAAGCGACAGGCGCTTGCGTTTCGGGCCGCGCACGCAGGGGTTCTCGTTCTTCCAGAACCAGCCGTGGTGCACCAGCACGGCGTCGGCTTCGCGCTCGATGGCGGCTTCCAATAGCGCCTGCGTAGCCGTAACTCCGGTGATAATGTGGCGGATGGCGCTTTTGCCTTCCACTTGCAGTCCATTGGGGCAATAGTCCCTGAAGCGTTGGGCTTGCAGGGTCGCATCGAGCCAGCCGGCCAGTTGTTGCGTGGATACCTGATTCATCGCTGTCTTTTCCCTTATTGCCTTATGCGTCGATTGTGGTTGCTATTCGCCCAAACGGTAACAGTATGCCTGGGTATTTTATTCATCGTTGCCACCTTGCGTCCGGACTGGCTGCATTCGTCACCGCCGTCGCCGGCGTCGGCCCCCGCCGTGCGCGAGTCCTATGCGGGGGCGGTGGCGCAGGCCACGCCCTCGGTCGTCAACATCTATACCAGCAAGCATGTCGACGTGCCGCTGCTACCCCTGCCCGCCGACCCTGAGCTTGAACGCCTGTTCCGCGAGATTCCCGGCTTCAGCCGGCGCAAGGAATCCACCAATCTGGGTTCGGGCGTCATTGTGCGCGGCGACGGCTATATATTGACCAACTACCACGTCATAGAAGCGGCCGATGCCATCGAGGTGGCATTGAGCGACGGCCGGCAGGCGCCGGCCGAATTGGTGGGCGCCGACCCCGAAAGCGATCTGGCCGTACTGAAGATAGGCCTGCCCGACTTGCGGGCCATCGCCTTCAACGGCGAACACCAGGTGCGCACGGGCGACGTGGTGCTGGCCATCGGCAACCCCTTCGGTGTCGGGCAGACCACCACCATGGGCATCGTATCGGCGTTGGGGCGCAACCGCCTGGGCATCAATATCTACGAAAACTTCATCCAGACCGACGCCGCCATCAATCCCGGCAATTCAGGCGGCGCCCTGATCGACACCACGGGTCGGCTGATCGGCATCAATACGGCGATCTATTCCGAAACGGGCGGTTCGCTGGGCATAGGGTTTGCCATCCCGGCTCAGGCGGCTCACACCATCATGGACCAGATCATCAAGACCGGCACGGTAACGCGCGGCTGGCTGGGCATCGAGCCGCAGGACATCACGCCCGATCTGGCGCGCGCCTTCAAATTAAAGGAGAAGGATGGCGTAATCATCGCCAGCGTGCTGCACAATGGCCCCGCCTGGCGTGCCGGCGTGCGGGTGGGCGACATCGTGCTCAAGCTCAACGACCAGACGGTTTACGATTCCATCGGCTTCCTGAACCAGATTGCGCCGCTGCCGCCGCGCCAGACCGTTACGCTGACCATCGTGCGCGACGGCAAGAAGCGCGACCTGGACGTTCAGGTGGGCACACGACCGCGCATCCGCAAGCCCTGACGGGGGCCGATTCGGCGCGGGCGCGGGATGGCATGCGTCTTGGCGCTATTGATCATGGCCGGATACCAAAACGCCCCGAAAGCAATCGGGGCGTTTTGGTGGCCGGCGGGCGATGGCTGCGCGTCGTGTGTCAATCCTTGTGCGGGGCGATCTCGTCGGAGCCCAGGTCTTCTTCGTCGGAATCGTCGTCTTCCTGCTTAGGCGCCTCGTGCGCCTTGAGGCTGCTGGCGACCAGCACGCCCAGCTCGAACAGCAAGCACAAGGGCAGGGCCAGCATGAACTGGCTGACCACGTCGGGCGGCGTTACCACGGCGGCGATGATGAAGGCGCCGACGATGATGTAGCCGCGCGCCGAGCGCAGCTTCTGTACGGAGACCATGCCGCTTTTCACCAGCAGGATGACCGCGATGGGGACTTCGAAGGTGACGCCGAAGGCCAGGAACATGGTCATGACGAAGCTAAGATAGGCTTCGATGTCCGGTGCGGGCGTAATCGACTGGGGCGCGAAGTTGGCAATAAAGTGAAAGACTGTGCCGAACACCACGAAATAACAGAAGGCCATGCCCAGCAGGAATAGCAGCGTGCTGGAGGCGATGAGCGGCAGCGCCAGCCTTTGCTCGTGCCGGTACAGGCCAGGCGCGACAAAAGCCCAGGCCTGGTACAGGACGATGGGCAGCGCCAGCACGAAGGACGCCAGCAAGGTGACCTTGATAGGTACCATGAAGGGCGTGATCACGCCGGTGGCGATCATGCGCGTGCCTTCGGGCAGCGAGGCCAGCATGGGCTGGGCCAGCATGTCGTAGATGGCGGATGGCCCGGGGTAGATGAACAAGACCACGAAAACGACCATCACCGCGACCACGGCCCGCAGCAGGCGGGAACGCAGTTCGACAAGGTGGGAAATAAACGTGTCTTGGCTAGCGTCTTCTTGTGTCACGTGGGCGCCCCTGGTTTGGCCTTGCCGGTGTCGGTGCTGTTGGTGGGGGGGTCAGAGAAGCCGGGCAGGGGAAGCGAGGCGGCCTCTTCGCGTGGCGGCTCAGCGGCGGGCGCGGGCGCCGTGGCTTCGGCCTTGGCGCTGTCGACCAGCGTTTCGACGGACGTCGAGGCGTCCTTGAGCGCCTGCTGGGCTTCGTCCAGCGGCTTGCGCAAGCTGTCGGTGGCGTCGCGCATGGAAGACTTGACCGAATTGGCGGCTTCTTCCATTTGGCCCTTCAAGTTGTTCAACTCGTCCAGATCCATCTCGCGCTGGATGTCTGTCTTGACATCGCTGACGTAGCGCTGGGCGCGCCCGACCAGATGCCCTATGGTGCGGGCGACCTTGGGCAGGCGCTGAGGCCCGATGACGATCAGCGCGATCACGCCGATCAGCATAAGCTCACTAAAGCTGACGTCGAACATGGCTAGGAAATTCGCTTAAAGAAAAAAGAGGTTAGTGATGGGATACAGCCCTCTTTTTCAGGCGTCGGTCTTTTCCTTGGCCTGGACGTCGATGGTCTCTTCGCCCTGGACGCGTTGCGTGACGGATTCGGGTTTCTTTTCTTCGGTGGCGTCGCGCATGCCCTTCTTGAAGCCCTTCACCGCTCCGCCCAGGTCCTCACCCATGTTGCGGATTTTCTTGGTGCCGAACACCAAGGCGACGATGACCAGAACGATAAGCCAATGCCAAATGCTGAAACTACCCATGATGCTGTCTCCGTTAGGCGGCTGGTGCCGCGCGTTTGTCCCAGGGGCGATGGCCCCCGATAATATGTAAATGAAGGTGGGCGACTTCCTGCCCGCCTTCGATGCCTGTATTGACCACCATCCTGAAGCCGCCTTCCGGCCCCGGCGTGCAGCCGTTTTCGTTCGCCAACTTGGGCGCCAGGGCCATCATTCTACCCAACCATTGGGCATCTTGCGGGCCGATATCCTGCATGGATGTCACATGGCGCTTGGGTATCAACAGCAAGTGTACGGGAGCGGCGGGATTTATGTCGTGAAAAGCAAAAAAATCGTCGTCCTCGTACACTTTTTTCGAGGGTATTTCGCCCTTGGCTATTTTGCAGAACAGGCAGTTGTCGCTCATGTAAGCCTCGTCTCAAGTGTTTCAGGATTTGGGCCGGCTGGCTTTCTCGGCCAGGCCGGACACGCCTTCGCGGCGCGCCAGCTCCGCCAGCACCTGCTCGGGCCGCAGTCCGTAGTGGGCCAGGGCCACCATGCAGTGGAACCACAGGTCGGCCGTTTCCGCCACGATGCGATCGGGGGTGTTGTCCTTGGCGGCCATGACCAGCTCCGTGGCCTCTTCGCCTATCTTCTTCAGGAAGGCGTCCGGACCGCGCGCCAGCAGCTTGGCGGTGTACGAGACGGAAGGGTCGCCGCCCCTGGCGGGCAGGCGCGATTCAAGCGTATCGGCCAGCCGGGCCAGAACGGTGGAAGCATCTGGATTCATTTGTATATTAGCTCGGGGTCTTTCAGGACGGGGTCCACGGTGGTCCAGACGGCTTGGCCGGCCGCTCCGTCCAGGCGCCGGAAGAAGCAGCTCGCGCGGCCGGTATGGCAGGCGATGCCGCCCTCTTGCTGCACCTTGAGCAGAATGACGTCGCCGTCGCAATCCAGGCGGATTTCGTGAACGACCTGCACGTGGCCGGATTCTTCGCCCTTGCGCCACAGGCGTCCGCGCGAACGCGACCAGTACACGGCGCGGCCGGTGGCAATGGTTTCTTCCAGCGACTCGGCGTTCATCCAGGCCACCATCAGGATATTGCCCGTTTTAAAGTCCTGGGCAATGGCCGGCAGCAGGCCGCTTTCGTCGAAATGGATGGCGTCGATCCAGGTGCTTTCTTGCGTCATGCCGTCAATCGTACCTTAATACCCTGGCTGGCCATGAATTCCTTGGCTTGCCGTACCGTGTATTCGCCGTAATGGAAGATGCTGGCGGCCAGGACGGCGCTGGCGCGGCCCGTGGTGACACCATCGGCCAGGTGCTGAAGATTGCCCACGCCGCCCGAGGCGATGACCGGCACCGCGACCGCGTCGGATACCGCGCGCGTCAGTTCAAGGTCGAAGCCCGACTTGGTGCCGTCGCGGTCCATGCTGGTCAGCAGCAGTTCGCCGGCGCCGTATTCGGCCATTTTGCGGGCCCATTCCACGGCGTCGATGCCGGTGGCCTTGCGCCCGCCATGGGTGAAGATTTCCCAGCGGGCGGGCTCGCCCGCCTGGGATACGCGGCGCGCGTCGATGGCCACGACGATGCACTGCGAGCCGTGATAATCGGCGGCCTCGCGCACCAGGTCGGGGTTGGATACCGCCGCGCTGTTCATGGAAACCTTGTCGGCGCCGGCATTGAGCAGGCGCTGCACGTCGGACACCTGGCGCACGCCGCCGCCCACGGTCAGGGGGATGAAGATCTGCTTGGCCACCGATTCGATGATGGGCAGGATCAGGTCGCGCGCGTCGCTGGTGGCGGTGATGTCCAGGAAGGTGAGCTCGTCGGCGCCCTGTTCGTTGTAGCGCTGCGCGATCTCGACCGGGTCGCCGGCATCGACCAGGTCGACGAAATTGACGCCCTTGACCACGCGGCCGGCGGTGACATCCAGGCAGGGGATGATGCGGCGCGTCAGCTCGGTGTCGGCGGGTGTTGCGGTGTTCTGGGTCATGTCGTTCCGAGTTCGTCGGCCATGTTCTGCGCGGCGGCGAAGTCCAGCGTGCCCTCGTACAGGCTACGGCCCAGGATGGCGCCTTCGACGCCTTCGCTTTCGACGGCGCACAGCGCTTCGATGTCGCGCAGGTCGGTGACGCCGCCCGAGGCGATGATGGGAATATTGACGTGCTGGGCCAGCTTGACGGTGGCTTCGATATTGACACCCGACAGCATGCCGTCGCGGCCGATGTCGGTGTAGACGATGGCCTCGCAGCCGTAGTCTTCGTACTTGGCGGCCAGGTCCAGCACGTCGTGGCGGGTCAGTTTGCTCCAGCCGTCGGTGGCGACCTTGCCGTCGCGGGCGTCCAGGCCGACGATGATGTTGCCGGGAAAGGCGCTGCAGGCATCGCGCAGGAAGCCGGGGTCCTTGACCGCCGCCGTGCCGATGATGACGTAGGAAATGCCCGCGTCCAGATAGCGTTCTATGGTGTCCAGGTCGCGTATACCGCCGCCGATCTGCACCGGAATGTCGTCGGCCACGGCCTTGATGATGGACTTGATGGCGGCCTCGTTCTTGGGCTTGCCGGCTACGGCGCCATTCAGGTCGACCAGGTGCAGGCGCCTGGCTCCTTGTTCGAGCCACTGCGCGGCCATGGCCGCGGGGTCGTCGGAAAAAATGGTGGCGTCGTCCAGGTCGCCCTGGCGTAGGCGCACGCAACGCCCGTCTTTGAGATCGATGGCGGGGATGAGTAGCATGATGTTATGGATTCCAATCAACGAAATTCCGATACAGGCGCAAACCGTGGTCGGCGCTTTTCTCGGGATGGAACTGTACTGCGAAAATGTTAGCCGCTGCCACGGCACAGGTAAAGCTTGCTCCGTAGTGGCTTACCCCAACAATAAGCGCCGGATCGGCCGGTTCGGCATGGTAGCTGTGCACAAAGTAAAAATGCGCCCCGTCGGGTATGCCGTCCCACAAGGCATGGCCGCGCGCCTGCTGCACCCGGTTCCAGCCCATGTGGGGAACCTTCAGCAATTCCTGGTCCGCCGGGCCGGCGGAAGGGTCCGCGTACTGCGGGCCGGCGAAGCGCTTCACGCGGCCCGGGAAGATGTCCAGGCAAGGCACGGGGCCTTCTTCGCTCTCGGTGAACAGCATCTGCTCGCCCACGCAAACGCCCAGCAGGGGCTTGTTGCGGGCCGCGCGGATGACGGCTTCACGCAGGCCGGATCGGTCCAGCGTGCGCATGCAGTCGGGCATGGCCCCCTGGCCGGGGAAGACCACGCGCGATGCCTGGTCGATGCCCTTGGCTTCGTTGCAGATTCGGATGTCGGCGTCGGGCGCGGCCGCCCGCAGCGCATTCGCCACGGAGTGGAAGTTGCCCATGCCATAGTCGACGATGGCGATAGTATTCACGGTAATCAGCCGTTAGGGTTGTGCGGATGTGCGGTTTAGAGCACGCCTTTGGTCGACGGCACGACGCCGGCATTGCGCGGATCGTGCTCGGTGGCCATGCGCAGCGCGCGGCCGAAGGCCTTGAAGACGGTTTCGCACTGATGGTGCGAGTTCTCGCCGCGCAGATTATCGATGTGCAGCGTGACCAGGGCGTGATTGACGAAGCCCTGGAAGAATTCGCGCGTCAGGTCGACGTCGAAGCGGCCGATATGCGAGCGCGTGAAGGGTATGTGGTAGTACAGCCCGGGGCGCCCGGAGAAATCGACGACCACGCGCGACAGCGCTTCGTCCAGAGGCACGTAGGAATGGCCGTAGCGGCGCAGGCCGGCCTTGTCGCCCACGGCGGCGGCAAAGGCCTGGCCCAGGGTGATGCCCACGTCCTCGACGGTGTGGTGGTCGTCGATGTGCGTGTCGCCGTCGCACTGGATGTCCAGGTCGATCAGGCCGTGGCGCGCGATCTGATCCAGCATGTGGTCCAGGAAAGGCACGCCGGTGTTGATGGTCTGGCGGCCGGTGCCGTCCAGATTGATGGAAACGCGCACGCGGGTTTCGTTGGTGTTGCGGGTAATGTCGGCTGTACGCATGATCAGGACTTGGAATCGGTGGGGTTCAGTCGGTATTCGGCGCTGGCGGCGTGGGCCTGCAGGCCTTCACCATAGGCCAGCTTGGCGGCGATGCGCCCCAGGAACTGGGCCCCTTGCTGTGAAACCTGTATAAGGCTGGAGCGCTTCTGGAAATCATACACGCCCAGGGGCGAGGAAAACCGCGCCGTGCGGGAGGTGGGCAGCACGTGGTTGGGGCCAGCGCAATAATCGCCCAGCGCTTCCGAGCTGTAGCGGCCCAGGAAAATGGCGCCGGCATGGCGGATTTTATCGGCCCATTGCTGCGGATTCTCGGTGGAGATCTCCAGGTGCTCGGGGGCGATGTCGTTGGCGATGGCGCAGGCTTCGTCCAGGTCGGCCACCTGGATCAGCGCGCCGCGCCTACCCAGGCTGGCGCGGATGATCTCGGCGCGCGGCATGGCGGGCAGCAGACGCTCGATGGCGGCCTCGACCTGGTCCAGGTAGGCAGCGTCGGGGCAGAGCAGGATGGCCTGGGCCAGTTCGTCGTGCTCGGCCTGCGAAAACAGGTCCATGGCGATCCAGTCGGCCGGCGTGCTGCCGTCGCCTATGATCAGGATTTCGCTGGGTCCGGCGATCATGTCTATGCCCACGGTGCCGAACACGCGGCGCTTGGCGGCCGCCACATAGGCGTTGCCGGGGCCGACGATCTTGTCGACCGGGGCGATGGTTTGCGTGCCGTAGGCCAGGGCGCCGATGGCTTGGGCGCCGCCTATGCCCCAGACGCGATCCACCCCGCCCAGCGCGGCCGCGGCCAGCACGATGGGGTTGCGCGCGCCGTCGGGCGTGGGCGTGACCATGACGACTTCCGGCACGCCGGCCACCTTGGCCGGAATGGCATTCATCAGCACCGAGGACGGGTAGGCGGCCTTGCCGCCAGGCACATACAGGCCCACGCGGTCCAGCGGGGTGATCTTCTGGCCCAGCAGCGTGCCGTCGGCTTCGGTGTAGGTCCAGGTCTGGGCCTGTTGGTGCTCGTGATAGCGCCGTACCCGGTCGGCGGCCGATTCCAGCGCCGCGCGCTGGTCTGCCGGCAGGGCGTCCAGCGCGGCCAGCCATTCGCGGCGTTCGATCTCCAGCGCGGCCACCGACTCGGCCGGGTTGCGGTCGAACTTGCGGGTGTAATCCAGCACGGCGCTGTCGCCGTGGCTTTGCACGCTTTTCAGTATCTCGGCCGCCGCGCGTTCGATGGATTCATCCTGGGATGCATCGAAGGCCAGCAGGGTGCGCAGACTGTTTCCGAACTGCTCGGACTGGGTGCTAAGGCGTTTGATCAGTGACATGATGAAGGGGACGGCAATGGCGTATACACCAATGAGTGTATACCGTAAGCGGATATCGATTCAGTCCCGTCGCCGGGCGGCCGGATGGCGGGGTCAGCGGGCTCCCTGGCCATTCGGCGCCGAAGCGCGGGCAAAGGCGTCGATCAGGGGCTGCAGCTTGGCCGAGCGGGTCTTGAGCGAGGCCTGGTTGACGATCAGCCGCGACGATATCTGGGCGACCTCTTCGACGGCGACCAGGTTGTTGGCCTTGAGCGTGCCGCCGGTGGAGACCAAGTCGACGATGGCGTCGGCCAGGCCCACCAGGGGCGCCAGTTCCATGGAGCCGTACAGCTTGATCAGGTCCACGTAAACGCCCTTGCCGGCAAAGTGCTCGCGGGCGGCCTGCACGTACTTGGTGGCCACGCGCAGGCGCGAACCCTGGCGCACGGCGGCTTCATAGTCGAAGCCCTGGCGCACGGCCACGCACAACCGGCAGCGGGCGATGTTCAGATCTATGGGCTGGTACAGGCCGCCCGGGTGGATGGCGGCGTGCTCGTACAGCACATCCTTGCCGGCGATGCCGAAATCGGCGGCTCCGTACTGCACGTAGGTGGGCACGTCGGAGGCGCGCACGATGATCAGTTGCAGGTCGGGGCTGCTGGTGGGCAGGATCAGCTTGCGCGAGGTTTCGGGGTTCTCGCCGACCTGCACGCCCGCCGCCTCGAGCAGCGGCATGGTTTCGTCGAAAATCCGCCCTTTGGACAGGGCGAGTGTCAGGGGTTTGTCGAGGCTGGCAGGGCTCATGCGGCTTTCCGTTTCACGCGTTGAATGTTGGCGCCGAGCATACGCAGCTTCTCTTCCATGCGTTCATAGCCGCGGTCCAGGTGGTAGATGCGTTCGACGGTGGTCTCGCCGAAGGCGGCCAGGCCCGCGATGACCAGGCTGGCCGAGGCGCGCAGGTCGGTGGCCATGACGGTGGCGCCCGACAGCTGGGGCACGCCGGTGACCACGGCGGTATGGCCGTCGATGTCGATCTGGGCGCCCATGCGGCCCAGTTCCTGGACGTGCATGTAGCGGTTCTCGAAGATGTTTTCCACGATGACGGCCGTGCCGTCGGCGATGGTGTTCAGGGCCATCAACTGGGCTTGCATGTCGGTGGGGAAGCCGGGGTATTCGCGCGTGCGGAAACCGGTGGCGCGCGGGCGCTTGTTCATGGAACCGCGTATCCAGTCGTCGCCGCACTCTATGGTCAGCCCCGCTTCCTGAAGCTTGTCCAGGGTGGCGCCCATGGTGCCGGGGGCTGCCCGGCGCAGCGTGATGTCGCCGCCCGCGGCGCCCACCGCGCACAAGAAGGTGCCCGCCTCGATGCGGTCGGCCACCACCTGGTGGCTGGCGCCGTGCAGGCGGTCCACGCCGTCGATCACGATGCTGTCGCCGCCATGGCCCTGGATGCGCGCGCCCATCTTGATCAGCAGCTCGGCCAGGTCGACGATTTCCGGTTCTCGCGCGGCGTTTTCCAGCGTGGTGCGCCCTTCGGCAAGCACGGCGGCCATCATCAGGTTTTCGGTGCCGGTCACGGTGACCATGTCGGTGCGTATGGAGGCGCCCTTCAGGCGCTTGGCCTTGGCGACCACGAAGCCGTGTTCGATCTTGATCTCGGCGCCCATGGCTTCCAGGCCCTTGATGTGCTGGTCGACGGGGCGCTGGCCGATGGCGCAGCCGCCCGGCAGGCTGACGCGGGCTTCACCGAAGCGGGCCAGCAGCGGGCCCAGCACCAGTATCGAGGCGCGCATGGTCTTGACCAGTTCGTAGGGCGCTTCCAGGCTGTGGACCTGAGCGGCGCTCAGTTGCACGACCCCGTCGGCGCCGCGCTCGGAGCGCACGCCCATGCAATCGAGCAGCTTCAGCGTCGTGCCGATGTCGTTCAGCTGGGGTACGTTGTGCAGAGTGATGTCGTCGGCCGTGAGCAGGCTGGCGCACAAGATGGGAAGCGCCGCATTCTTGGCGCCCGATATCGTGATCTCGCCGTTCAGGCGGTTGCCGCCGACAATCTGTAGCTTATCCATTCGGGTTCGCCTTGTATTCGGCCGGTGTCAGGGTGCGCATGGACAGCGCGTGGATCTCGGCCTTCATGCGCTCGCCCAGCGCGCTGTACACGAGCTGGTGGCGGGCGATCAGGCGCTTGCCTTCGAAGGCCGGACTGACGATCAGCGCCTCGAAGTGCGCGCCATCGCCCTGGACTTCAAGGTGCTCGCAGGCAAGATGGTCGGCGATGTATTGGCGTACTTGTTCGGGGGTAGGCAGCATGGGATCAGTTCCGAAGTTTATAGCCGCTGGCCAGCAGGCGCAGGGCGAACAGGCAAAGCGCGGCGAATACGGCCGCGACGACGGCCAGGCTTTGCCACGGCGATACGTCCGATACCGAGAAAAAGCCGTAGCGGAATCCGTCTATGGTGTAGAAGACCGGATTCCAGCGCGAGACGGCCTGCCAGAAGGGCGGCAGGCTGTGTATGGAGTAGAACACGCCGGACAGGAAGGTGGCCGGCATGATCAGGAAGTTCTGGAAGGCGGCCAACTGGTCGAACTTTTCGGACCACAGGCCGGCTACGATGCCCAGCGTTCCCATGATGCCGCAGGAAAGCACCGCGAAGGCCAGCACCCACAGCGGGTTGTTGACCGGCAGCGGCAGGAAGAACAGCGCCACCATCCAGACACAGGCGCCCACGCACAGGCCGCGGGCGATGGAGGCCAGTATGTAGGCGCAGAAGATTTCCCGGTGCGACAGCGGGGGCAGCAATATGAACACCAGGTTGCCGGTGATGCGGCTTTGTATCAGCGACGACGAGGGGTTGGCAAAGGCGTTTTGCAGCATGCTCATCATCATGAGCCCGGGAATCAGGAAAGAGGTATACGGCACGCTGCCGTATACCTGTACCCGGTCTTCCAGCACATGGGCGAAGATCAGCAAATAAAGCAGCGCGGTCAGGACCGGCGCGGCAATTGTCTGGAAGGCGACCTTCCAGAAGCGCAGCAATTCCTTGCGCAGCAAGGCCGGAAAGCCCGAGCCCAGGTCCTCGCGCGGCTTGAGCAGCGGTGTGGAGCTCATGCAGTCACCCCCAGGAACTCGTCGTTGTGCATGATGCGCACGAAAGCGTCTTCCAGGTCGGTGCCGCCGACCTTGGCCAGCAGCGCCTGCGTGGTGTCCAGGGCCACCACGTGCCCGCTTTTCAGCATGGCTATGCGGCCGCACAAGGCTTCGGCTTCTTCAAGGTAGTGGGTGGTCAGCAAAATGGTGTGGCCCGCCTTGTTCAGCCGTGAAATGAAATCCCACAAAGTGCGGCGCAGGTCCACGTCCACGCCCGCGGTGGGCTCGTCCAGGATGATGACCGGGGGCCGATGCACCAGGGCCTGCGCCACCAGTACCCGGCGCTTCATGCCGCCCGACAGCGAACGCATATTGTTGTCGGCCTTGTCCGAAAGGCCCAGGTTGCTCAGGACCTCGTCTATCCAGTCGTCGTTCTTGCGCAGGCCGAAATAGCCCGATTGCAGGCGCAGGGTTTCACGTACGGTGAAGAAAGGGTCGTAGACGATTTCCTGGGGCACAACGCCCAGCATGCGGCGCGACTGCTTGAAATCGGCCACCACGTCGTGGCCGCAGACGCGGGCCGTACCCGATGTGGCCCGGGCCAGGCCGGCCAGCACGGAAATAAGGGTGGTCTTGCCCGCGCCGTTGGGGCCCAGCAGGCCGAAGAACTCGCCGTACTCGACCGTAAGGCTTACGTTGTTCAGCGCCTGGAAGCCCTGTTTGGCGGGCGAGGCCGAGAGCCAGCCCTTCCAGCCCCGGCCGGGCGGCGCATATATTTTCGAGACGTTTTCTAGGATCAGGGCAGACATGAGGCAATAAAAAAAGCTCGGCTCAAGTGAGCCAAGCTTTGCATTATAGTAGGTCGGCGCAGGCGGCAGGCGGGCCGTGCGCCCGCCGCGCCCTATCAGCGGTTGTGCTGGTTCAGGGCGGTGATCAGGCCGTCGATGCCGTTTTGCGTGATTTGCTGCGCAAACTGGTTGCGGTAGTTCTGGATAAGCCAGATTCCTTCCACGTTCAGGTCGTAGATTTTCCAGCCTTGCGGGGTCTTTTCCAGGCGGTAATCTATGCCCACCGACGGTCCGTTGCCCTGGGACAAGGTGGAGCGCACGACGACGTCGTCCGCCTTGGCGTCGCCCCGGAAGGGCTGCATGCTGAAGGCGGACTTCTGGTCCACGCGGGTGAAGGCGCCGCTATAGGTGCGGATCAGGGTGCCCTTGAAGGCTTCGACCAGGTCGTGCTGCTGTTGCGGCGTGGCCTGGCGCCAGTAGCGGCCGGCGGCCAGGCGCGTGGTTTTCTCGAAGTTGACGTAGGGCAGCACGTATTCGTTGATGACCTTGTTGATGCTGGCCATGTTGCCCGATGTTACGGCGCGGTCTTTCTTGACCGCCGCCAGGGCGTTGTCGGCGACGGCCTGGACGAAATCATTGGGGGCGCCGTTCGCGTCGACCTGGTTTTCGGCCAGCGCCGGGCCGCCTACCAGCCAGGACAGGCTGAGCAGGCCGGCCGCGGCCAGGCGCAGCATGCGGGACGAAGGAAGTACGGAATGGATGAAACGGTACATAAAGACTCCTGTTACTGCGCGGCCTTGGCGGCGTCGGCGCCCGCCTTGGGCGGGGCGCTGATGTCGGCGTCGTCCGAGTAGTCGGGCAGATCGCCGTTGTCGGAGTAGTCCGGCAGGGACGCATTGTTGCGGCGGCTGTTTACCATGGCATTGCGCCGTTGTATGTAAGCGTCGCGGATAAAGCTGTAGCGGTCAAGCGCGACCTCGTTAATAAGTTTGTCGGCGTCCAGCAGGTTGGCGCGGGCGTCGATGGAATACAGGGCGACGATCGAGTTGCGCACCGGCACGTTGTCGAGCTCGAACACGGGGGTAACCGGCGACACGCCCGCGGCGAAGGTACCCAGCGTGGCGGTGCCGTCGCGCAGCGAGCTGGACCCCAGGAAGGGCAGGACCAGATAAGGGCCGGAATCGAAGCCCCAGACGCCCAGCGTAACGCCGAAGTCGTTGGGAATGCGCTTGGCGCCGTTCATCGAGGCGACGTCGATGCAGCCGCCCAGACCCATGGTGGAATTGAACAGCACGCGGCCCAGCGTATTGAAGAAGTCATGGCCGCGGCCTTGCAGGAAGCTGTTGATCGCCGACCAGGCGTCTTCCAGGTTGTTGAAAATATTGTGGACGCAGGTTTGTAGCGGGTCGGGCATCAACTGATCGTAGCCGGTGGCGATGGGCTTGAGCAGGGCGCGATCCAGGGTGTCGTTGAACGCATACATGCCGCGGTTATAGCTTTCCCAGGGGTCGTCCGGATTGGGGTGCGTGACGGTCGCGCAGCCGCTTGCAAGCACCACGGCGCCCAGCAGGCTGCCCAGGCGCAGGAAGCGCTTGGCTTTGGAAGGAGGGGAGGTATCGGATAGCTTCATGTTCGTGTTCGTAAGGCGACAGACTGCCGATTGTAAACTGCTGTTGCAGATATCAAGGTTTGGGCGCGGGGGCGGCGCCCGAATCCGCGCCGCCTTCTTTACTGGCCGAGCTGTACAGGAACTTGCTGATCAGTTCTTCCAGCACGACCGCGCTTTGCGTGTACTGGATTTGGCTGTTCTGCTTCAGCATCTTGTCGTCCCCCCCGGGGGTGATGCCTATGTATTGCTCGCCCAGCAGCCCCGAGGTCAGGATGGAGGCCGACGAATCGCTGGGAAACTCGTATTGCTGTTCCAGGTCCAGCGTGGCGACGGCCTGGTAGCGCTGGTTGTCGAAGCCTATGCTGGCGACCCGGCCCACCACCACGCCACTGCTTTTGACCGGCGCGCGCACCTTCAGGCCGCCCAGGTTGTCGAAATGGGCCTGGACCTGATAGGTGGGCGCGAACGAGAACGAGCTCATGTTGCCGGCCCGCAAGGCCAGGAATACCAGGGCGATGGCGCCCAGCAGTACGAACAGGCCAACCCAGAAATCGGTTTTTTCACGCGTCATGATTAATCCGTGTATATCGTTAATTGCTGAACATCAGCGCGGTCAGTACAAAATCCAGCCCCAGCACCAGCAGCGAGCCGGTGACGACGGTGCGCGTGGTGGCCCGCGACACTCCTTCGGGCGTGGGCTTGGCAGTCCAGCCGGCGTGCAGGGCGACCAGCGTGACCGCAACGCCGAACACCAGGCTCTTGACCACGCCGTTCAGGACGTCGTTGATCACATCCACGCCGTTTTGCATCTGCGACCAGAAGGCGCCGGGGTCGATGCCGATAAGCAGCACGCCCACCACCCATCCGCCCAGGATGCCCACCATGGAAAACACGGCGGCCAGCACCGGCATGGCGATGACGCCGCCCCAGAAACGGGGCGCCAGCACCCGCCGTATCGGGTCGACGGCCATGACTTCCATGGCGGCGATCTGTTCGCCGGCCTTCATCAGGCCGATTTCCGCGGTCAGCGAGGTTCCGGCGCGGCCCGCGAACAGCAGCGCCGTCACCACCGGCCCCAGTTCGCGCACCAGGGAAAGCGCCACCAGCAGCCCCAGGGCTTCTTCCGAGCCGTAGCGGTTAAGCGTGTAATAGCCCTGCAGCCCCAGCACGAAGCCCACGAACAGGCCCGATACCGCGATGATGAGCAGGGAATAGTTGCCGATGAAGTGTATTTGCTGCGTGACCAGCCGGGGGCGTTTTAGCGCCACGCCGCTGCGCGCCAGGATGGCGCCGGTCAGCCGCATGAAGGCGCCCAGGCCGGCGATGCCTCCGCGCACCCGGCCGCCCAGCCTTGCTATGGATTGCACGGGAGAGGTCATGGGCGTCCTGTGTGTTGGTCCAGCCACTTCGTGAACGCGGGCGTGGCGGGGTAGTGGAACGCGATGGGGCCGTCGGGCTCGCCGTTCAGGAATTGGCGCACATACGGGTCTTGCGAGCCCGAAAGCTGTTGCGGCGTGCCGCTGGCGATCAGCTTGCCCTGGCCGACCACGTAGACCTGGTCGGCGATGGCGAAGGATTCAGCCACATCGTGGGTAATCAGGATGGAAGCGCAATGCAGGCGGTCGGTCAGGCTGCGTATCAGTTGCGCGGTAATGCCCAGCGAAATCGGGTCCAGCCCGGCGAAAGGCTCGTCGTACAGGACCAGTTCGGGTTCCAGGACCACGGCGCGGGCCAGCGCCACGCGCCGCGCCATGCCGCCGGATATCTCCGAGATGTTCAGATGGGCCGCGGCGCGCAGGCCGACCGCGTCCAGCTTGTCCAGCACGCGTTCGACGATCTGGCTTTCCGACACCTGGGTGTGCTCGCGCAGGGGAAAGGCCACGTTCTCGAATACGTTCAGGTCGGTGAACAGGGCGCCTTGCTGGAACAGCACCCCCATGCGCTGGCGCACTTCGCGCAGGCCTTCGCCCGTAAGTGCGGCGATATCCTTGCCGAATACCTGTATGGAGCCTTTTTGCGGCCGGATCTGGCCGGTGGCCGCGCGCAGCAGCGTGGTCTTGCCCGAACCCGAGCCCCCCATCATGGCCACGACCTGGCCGCGCCGGACTTCCAGGCCTATGCCTTGCAGCACCGTGAAGTCGCCATAGCCTAGCGACACATCGGTGAAGGTGACAAGCGGGTCAGAGACGGTTTGGGAATTCATGGGCATTTGCCTGATGATGAACCCTGCATTGTATCCTTTAACGGTGTTTTGCCATGTTTGCGGATACTTCGTTTTCTTTCACGCCGCGTCGCTTTTCGTCAAGCCGGCTGCACCAGCACGAACAGCAGCCCGCCCAAGCCCAGCAGCAGAAAGGGGCTGACGCGGGTATACAACAGCGCTACGGTGGAGACGGCCGCCACGCCCCAGGCCCAGATGCCGCCTTCGGCCGCGCGCAAAATGGTGCCGGTGGCGGCCAGGATCATGCCGGCGGCCACCGGCACCAGGCCCCGTTCGATGGCCTGTATCATGGGGCGGCCTTCATAGCGCGCCCATAGCTTGGCCAGGTAGTACACCAGCACGGCGGATGGGACGAAGATGGCGAAGGACGCCACCAGGGCGCCGGCCAGGCCGGCCGCCTGCCAGCCCACCAGCGTGACCAGCAGGGTCTTGGGGCCGGGCGCCAGTCGGGACAGGGCGAACATGTCCAGGAATTGCGTGTTGCTTATCCATTGGTGCACGACCACCGATTGCTGGTGTATGGCGGGAATGATGCTTTGCCCGCCGCCTATGGTCAAGAAGGACAGCGGGGCGAAGACGCGTAGGAATTGGATCAGTATTTCGGTCATGGCGTTCGGGCGGGCTACAGGCTGGCGCGAGGGGCGGCGCGGCTTATTGGGGCGGCTTCCTGCCGTGCTTCAGGCGCAGGCGCAGCCATGCCACGGCGATGGAGGCGGGCGCCGCGACGGCGATGACGCCGATCAGGTTCAGCCGGAAAACAAAAATGGCGATGAAGGTGCCGGCCATGATCAGAATGGGGGCCAGTCCGTCCATGGCGTGCCGGGCGGTGCGCACGCCCATCTCCAGGGAGAGCCCGATGGCCGCCGCCGCAATGCCGGCCAGCGCCAGGTGGGCGGTTCTGGAATGCGCAACTTGGGCAAAGGCCATGGCCATCAGTATGGCCACGCACATGGCCGGCACCACCATGCCCAGCGCGGCCGCCAGCGCGCCTTTGCCGCCTTGCAGGCGATAGCCTATCCAGATGGACAGGTTGACCACATTGATGCCCGGAAACGCCTGCGACAGCGCCAGGCCGCTGACGAATTCCTGTTCCGAAATCCATTTGCGCCGGTGCACGAACTCGCGCATGATCCAGCCGCTAAGCCCACCGCCGAAACTGGTGACGCCCAGGCGCGAGAATGCCAGAAACAGAGTGATCAAAGAGGGTGGGGAGGTAAGCGGCGGCGTGTTCATCATGCGTATATCGGGAACTTCTGAGCAAGTCGATCCGCAGCGGCTGCTTACCGCTCGATTTGTTCAGAGGCTCCCTGCTTGGGGGCACCCATTTTCGCGTGATATGGGCGCCGCCACAAGCGCCGTGGCCGCGTAACGCTTACTTCCCGCTGAATCTGGCGGGGCGGCGCTCCAGGAAGTGCGCCACGCCTTCCTTGAAATCCTCGCTTTGTATGCTCCGGAACATTTCGTCGTTTGCCAGGGTGATGGCCTCCGACAAGGTCTGGAAGGGAGCTTCGCCCAACTGCCGCTTCATGACTCGCAGCGACCGGGGCGATACATGCATCGCCAGTTCGTCGGCATAGGCTATGGTTTCGTCCAGTAGCCGGTCGGCCGGTATGACGCGGTCGACCAGGCGCATTTGCCGCGCTTCGTCCCCCCCGATCTTGCGGGACGAGAACAGCAGGTCGGCGGCGTTGCCGGGCCCGACGATGCGGGGCAGTATCCAGGCAATGCCGTGTTCGGCGATCAGGCCGCGCTTGGCGAATGCCGTGGCGAATACCGCCTTGTCGCTGGCGAAGCGCATGTCGCTATATAACGCGAACACCAGCCCCAATCCCGCGGCCGCACCGTTGATGGCGCAAATGATCGGCTTTCGTATCGCCTGGAAGTAGGCATAGCGGGCCTGGTAGTCCGGCCTGCGGCTCATGTCGTAGGGCCGCATCCATTCCGCGGCCTGGATGTCTTCCGGGGGCAGGACCTCCAGTTCGTTCATGTCCATGCCCGCGCAGAAGGCGCGCCCTTTTCCCGTCAGGATGATGGCTCGCACGTCCTCGTTTTTGTCGAGCTGTTCCAGCATGGCGCGCAGCTCGGCTTCCATGACTTTGGTCAGGGCGTTCATTTGTTCCGGCCGCGACAAGGTCACGATGGCGACGTGCTGGTCCGTGCCGGCGAAAGCCAGTTCTACTTGAGTAAACATAATGCCTCTGTCTCAGGGTTTGCTTGTTGGTGGTGTCTGAATGGCACGTGGTTCCGTGAATTCGACAATGCCATGGATGCCGCCTTCGCGGCCTATGCCGGATGCCCCGAATCCGCCGAAAGGGGCCAGCGGGTTGAAGGGCGCGCCGTTGACGTCCACCTGGCCGGCACGCAGCCGCCGTGCGATGGACATGGCCCGGTCGCTCTCGCCCCATACGGCGCCGGCCAAGCCGTAGCCGGTATCGTTGGCGATGGATACCGCCTCGTCTTCGCTGGCGTAGGTCAGCACGGCAAGCACGGGGCCGAATATCTCTTCCCGGGCGATCGCCGCTTGCGTGGGCACGCGGCCGACTATCGTCGGCGCCACGAAGTAGCCTTGAGCGGGTATGGCGGCATGCGGGCCGCCGGCGATAAGATCCAGGCCTGAATCGCCCGGCTCGGCCAGGAAAGACAGCACGCGTTCGCGGTGCTCGCGCGATACCAGCGGGCCCATGCGCGTGCCTTCGTCGCGCGGATCGCCCAAGGTCATTTTTTCGGCCGCGGCTTTCAAGAGATCGCGGTATTGCGCATACTGATCTTCCGGGACCAGTAGCCGCGTGATGGCATTGCAGGTCTGGCCCGAATTCAGGAAGCAGGAAGAAACGGCATGCCTGGCCACCAGCGCCGGGTCGGCTTCGGGCAAGGCGATGCTGGCGGATTTTCCGCCCAATTCCAGGGCCACCCGCTTCAAGGCCTGGCCGGCGACGCCGGCGATGTGTCGGCCCACCGATGTGGAGCCCGTGAAGGACACCATATCGATGTCGGGATGGGTGATCAGGGATTCGCCCGTGGCACCGTCTCCAAATACGATGTTCACCACGCCATGAGGCAGCTTGGCCTCGTCAACAGCCTGGCCGAGAACCTGCGCCGCCGTGGGCGCCAGTTCCGAAGGCTTCAGCACGACGGTGCATCCCGCCGCGAGCGCCGCGGCGAGCTTGCCGGTGACCTGATGCAGGGGATAGTTCCACGGCGTGATGGCGGCAACGACGCCCACGGGAACGGGCGCGATACGGGAATGCGCAGCTTGGGTTTCCGCCAGGGCCGGGGCGGCGGCGTCGGCCGTCATGCGCCATGCCGCGATGGGTGCCTGGACCTGGATGCGGCGCACGAGCTTCAGCGGCATCCCCGTTTCGGCGCAGATTCCGGATGCGAGCGCGTCGGCATGCGCTTCCAGGCGGTCCGCGATGGCGCGGATATAGGCCGCCCGCTCGTCGACCGGGCGTTGTGACCAGCCCGCATAGGCCGACTTGGCGGCCTGCACGGCGGTGTCGACTTCCGTCGCCGTGGCATGTTTTACCTTGCCGATTTCCTGCTCGGTATACGAGTCGTGCACAACGGTTTCTTTGCCGCCTTCGGCATCCCGCCAGCCGCCGTCGATGAAATGCTGCCCATACATCATGTCTTGATTCCTTTGTTGCGGCGCGCTTCCAGAAAGGCGCCCATTGCGGCTTGGGGTTCGCCGTTTGCATAGCACTCCAGCTGCGCCCGGACACCTGCCGTGTAGGCATCGTCGAAGCCGGCTTGCGTCATGTGGCGCAAGCGCTGCTTGGACAGGCGCACGGCGGTGGGCGGCAGCAGGGCGAGGCGCCGCGCTGTGGCCACGGCTTCGGCCAAGGCGTCGTCGGCCAGTTGATTGACCAATCCGATTTCATAGGCCCGACGGTTTCCGATCAGTTCGCCCTGCAAGGAAAGCTGTGCGTTATGCCCCATGCCCACGTGCAGCGTCATAAGGTAGGAGCCCACGATGCTGGCCAGGCCGGCCTTGACCTCGGGCTGTCCCAATTTGGATTCCGGGTTGGCCACCCGCAAGTCCGCGCACAGGGCTATCTGGAAGCCGGCTCCCGCCGCGATGCCGTTCAGGGCGGCGATGCAGGGCTTGTCCAGGTCGCGCACGGCCTGATAGGTATTGCGCTGCGCTTGCAGCCATGGCACCAGGTCCTGCCAGGCGGCCTTGGCGGCTTCGTCCAGGTCCTGCCCGGCGCTGAACGCCCTATCGCCGGCGCCGGTGATGACGATGGCGCGGACGGCCGGGTCCGCATTCATCCGGCCCAGGCCGTCTATGAAGGCGCTGCGCATTTCGCCGTTGACGGCGTTCAGCGCATGCGGCCGGTTCAGGGTGACGATGGCAACGCCGTCCTGAACCTGGATCAATACCGTATCGTTCTTCATGCCTTTTCCTTGAATTCCACAATGGCGTCCACCACGCTGACGCCGTCTTCCTGGCGCATGACCATGACGGGGTTCAGGTCGGCCGATTGCAGCGTGTCCCGATGCGCAAGGGCAAAGTGGCTCAAGGCCACGGCCGCTCTGGCCAGCGCCCCGGCGTCCAATGCCGGCGCATGACGATAACCTTGTAGCACGGGCGCGATGCGAAGCTTCATGATGGCGGCCAGCGCTTCTTCTTCGCTGAAAGGCGCCAAAAGAGAAACGACATCTTTGCGGACCTCGACGAGAATTCCGCCTTCGCCCACCGTTATCACGGGGCCGAATACCGGGTCCACCGTGACACCCAGCATGAATTCGTGCATGCCCCGGACCATGCGTGCGACCAGCACCCGGGGCTCCGCCGCGTGCAAGGCGGCAAGCTTCGCCAGGCAGTCGCCGGCGGCGATGCGCGCCTGGTCCGCGCCGGACACATGCAGATGAACCAGGCCGTGCTCGGTTTTGTGCGGAATCTGCGCCGAGCAGCCTTTGACGACCAGCGGGCCGTCCAGCCGGGCGGCGGCCTGAGCGGCGGCGTCCGCATCGCGGCAAACGACATGCTCGACCACGGAGATTCCGAAAGCGGCCAGGCGGGCCAGGCTGTCGGCCTCGTCCAGCAAGCCGTGAGGCTGGCCGCCGCCCGTGTCGGAGGACGGAGGGGGGGCTGCGGAAGCGGGAGGCTCTTGAAACTGGCTATGCCGAAAGTATTGGTTCAGGGCTTGTACGGCATCGGTTTCACTGCCGAATGTCGCCACCCCCTGTTGCTGGAATTCCTTCCTGACGGATGCCTGCGCGGCGGTCACGGCGACCGGCTTGCGGTGCTGCGTGGCGAATGCCGCCGTCGCCGACGCCAGGGCGGGGATGTCGTAGCCCGGGCCCGCCACGGGGATGCCGACCAGCAGCATGTCGGTTTCCTCGTTATTGCCCAGCGCCTCGAGCACGCGGGGAAACATGTCGCCATTGCCCAGCAGCGCGGCCGTCAAGTCCAGTGGATTGGCGGCGGTGGCGAAGCCCGGCAGCAGCGTGCGCAATGCTTCCAGGGTGGCGGCATCGAATTCGCTTAATGGCAGGCCGGCGCGCTCCGCCGCGTCGGCGCAGAGCACTCCCACGGCGCCGCTGTGGCTCATGACCACCGTGCGACCGGATTTTGGGCTGTAGCCGCCCAGGTACAGGGCGGCGGCATTGACCAGGCCATGCACGTCCTGCGCCCGCCATATGCCGTTCTTTTCCAGAAAAGCGTCCAGCGCGACGTCCTGCCCCACCAAGGCTCCGGTGTGCGACGATGCTGCCGCCGCGCCCTTGCGGCTGCTGCCCCCTTTCAGGAGGATGATGCGGGTACCGTGCCGGCGGGCAAGGCGGGCCGCTTCGGCCAACAGATCGGGGCGGGTGATCGCTTCCACGTAGACCAGAATAAGACGTATGCCGGGATCGCTGGCAACACTGCGCACCAGTTCCGATACGCCAAGATCGGCATCGTTGCCGGTGGACGCCAGGTAGCGCACCCCCAGCCCTTTTTCACGCAGCAGGGCGTATGGCATGACGCTGGCGGCGCCGCTTTGGCTGATGATGGCGATGGGCCCGTCTTGCGGCTCGATTTCCGTGAACATCGTGCTGAAGTTCAGGATGGCGCCGCTGGCGAAATTGGCGATGCCCTGGGCGTTGGGCCCCACCAGGCGCATTCCGTAAGCGCGTGCGGCGTCAAGCAGTTGCTCTTGCAGCTTCCGGCCGGCCGCCCCGACTTCCGCAAAGCCCGAAGACATGATCACCGCGGTCGATACGCCGCGTTGTCCGCAGCGATGCACCTGGGCAATCGCGTCCTTGCCTGCGACGGCGATGATGGCGGCGTCGGGCACCAGGGGGACGTCTTCCAGGCTGGCATAGCAGGCCATGCCCTGTATGGTGTCCCTGGCCGGATTGACCGGGAGGATACGACCGCCATAGCCGAACTTGCGCATGTAGTGGATGGGCCGCCCGCCTACCTTGTTGGGGTTGTCCGAAGCGCCGATGATGGCGACGGAGGCGGGGTTGAACACGCCGGCGACGCCGGCCGTGCTTGCATCGAACGTGGCTTGTTGCAAAGGCTTCACGCTTAATTCACCTTCATGCCGGAAGTCTTGATCAGCTTGCTCCACTTCGCCTCGTCCTGCTGCATCTGCTTGGCGAAGCTTTCCGGTGAGCCCGGTGTGGGCGTGGCGCCGAAAGACTGCAGTTTGGCCTGCACGTCGGGTTCGGCAAGAATCTTGTTCAGGGATTGGTTCAGGGTCTTGATCGCCTCGGGCGGCGTTCCATGCGGCGCGACCAGGCCGAACCAGATGCTTACCTGGAAGCCGGGCAGGCCCGCCTCGGCAATCGTGGGCACCTTCGGCAGCGCCGACGATTTTGTGCTGCCCGTCACGCCTAGCGGAATCACCTTGCCGGCCTGGATATTGGGGAGCGCATTGGAAATGGTGTCGAACATCATGGATATCCGCCCGCCCAGCAGGTCGGTCAGCGCCGCTGCCGACCCCTTGTAAGGCACGTGCAGGATGTCTATGCCCGCCATGTCTTTAAGCAGCTCACCCGACAAATGGTTGGAACTGCCCACGCCGGCCGAGCCGAAGGTCAGGGTGCCGGGCTTGCGCTTGGCTTGGGCGATCAGGTCTTTTACGGTGTTGATCTTCAGCGAAGGCGCAACGACCAGGACGTTTTCGGTGCTGGCCACCATGCCTATGGGATCGAAGGCACTAAGCGGCTTGGTCGCCATATTGGGATAAATGCTGGGGTTGATCGTCATGGTGCCGGTGGTCGCGAAAAACAGCGTGTAGCCATTGGCTGCGCTACCCGCCGCCGCTTCCGTGGCGATGACGCCGCCGGCGCCGCCGCGATTCTCGACAATGACGGTTTGCCCAAGGGCATGGGTCATCTGCTCGCTGACGATACGGGCCATGGCGTCGGTGGGACCCCCGGCGGGAAACGGCACGATCAGCTTGATGGGCTTGTCGGGGTAGGCCGCCTGTGCAACGCCGGTGCCGCCGACGAGCAGCGCGGCCGCCATCAGTATCGGAGCCATCCTGGCTGGACGGGAAATGCTCATGTTGTCTCCTTGTGTATGTGTTTGGATTTCTTTCGCTTGCGGAAAGACGCAATCAAGTCTAGGCAGGCGGCCAGGTATCGACAAGAGTAATATGGTGTATATCAGGTTTCTATTTTTGTGATACCCATGAATCTCAAGCAACTGGAGACGTTTTCGCTGATTGCCGAGCTTGGCTCCTTGTCTCGCGTGGCGACGGCGACCGGCACGGCGCAGTCGCTGGTCAGCCGGCAACTGGCCCAGCTGGAATCGGAATGGGGCGATCGCCTGTTCGAGCGCACGGGTCGGGGCATGGTGCTGTCGGAATTCGGCAGGCGCGTGCGGCCAGAGGTCGAGCTGCTGCTGATCCAGCTTGCCCGGCTCGAGGGCACGGTCAAGGACGCATCGGGGGTGCTGACGGGCACGGTGCATTTCGGGGTGTTGCCATCCATGAGCCGTGAATTGCTGCCCATGCTTTTCGCTGATCTTCGCGCCCTGGCGCCTTTAGTGCGGCTGCACGTCACCGAAGGCTTTAGCGGCGATCTGGACGAACAGTTGGGGTCGGGCCGCCTGGACATGATCATCGTGAACCGCTACGGCGCGGCGGCGGGCCGCGGCGAAGACGTCCTGGGCAGGGCCGACACCTATCTGGCGGGCAAGCCCCAGGCCATGTCGGCCTTGGGTCTGGGGGCCTCCGTGGCGTATCGCGCCCTGAGCGGATTGCCGCTGGTGCTGCCGTCAGCGCCCAATGGCTTGCGCACCATGCTAGACATGCTGGAAAGGCAGCGCCGTGTCGGCCTGGATATCGTCATGGAAGTCGACACCCTGACGGCCATGAAAGACGTGGCGATGAGCGGGCATGCGTTTACCCTGCTTCCCATGCAGGCGATCAAGGAAGAGGTCGATTCGGGCCGGCTTGCCGCGGCCCGGCTCGACAAGCCGGCGCTTCGGCGTACCGTCGCGTTAAGCTTTACCCGTCAAAGGCCGCTGTCCCGGGCCGCCAGATTGGTGGGGACCCGGGCGCGCGAGATGGTGTCGGCGCTGCTGGCCTAGCGCGGCAGCGTGCTGCTTCCCATCAGGAACTGATCGACCGACCGCGCGCACTGGCGGCCTTCGCGTATGGCCCAGACCACCAGGGACTGTCCGCGCCGCATGTCGCCGGCGGCGAAAACCTTGGCGACGTCGGTCGCATAGTCGTCGGTATTGGCCCGGGCATTGCCGCGCGCATCCAGGCCGACGCCGAAGGCGTCCAGCACCTTTTTGACCGGGGCCACGAAGCCCATGGCCAGAAGCACGAGGTCGGCGGGCAGCTCGAACTGCGAGCCTTCGACTTCGCGCATCTTCATCTGGCCGGTGGCCTTGTCCTTGAACCATTCCAGGCGGACGGCGACCAGTTTTTCCAGCTTGCCGTTCTTGCCATCGAACGATTTGGTGGCCACGGCCCAGTCCCGCTCGCAGCCTTCTTCGTGCGATGAAGACGTGCGCAGTTTGAGCGGCCAGTAGGGCCAGGTCAGCGGCTTGTCCTCCACGTCGGGCGCCTTGGGCATCAGCTCGAACTGCGTAACCGAGGCCGCGCCCTGCCGGTTGCTGGTGCCGACGCAGTCCGAGCCGGTATCGCCGCCGCCGATCACGATGACGTGCTTGCCTTTGGCGGATATCTGCTTGCTCAGGTGATCGCCGTTGATGGTCTTGTTCTGCTGGCGCAGGAAGTCCATGGCGAAATGCACGCCGTGCAGTTCGCGTCCCGGCACGGGCAGGTCGCGCGGAGTTTCCGAACCGCCGGTCAGCACCACCGCGTCGAACTCTTCCTGCAACGACTCGGGCGTGCGCACGTTCAGGCCGTCCTCGGCATGCTCCTGCGCGCCCACATAGGTGGATGGGCAGAACTCCACGCCTTCGGCTTCCATCTGGGCCAGGCGGCGGTCGATATGCGTTTTTTCCAGCTTGAAGTCGGGAATGCCGTAGCGCAGCAGGCCGCCGATGCGATTGCTTTTCTCGAATACGGTGACGGAATGGCCGGCGCGGGCCAGTTGCTGCGCGCAGGCCAGGCCGGCCGGCCCCGAACCCACGATGGCGACTTTCTTGCCGGTTTTCTTGCTGGGGGGCTGCGGCGTCACCCAGCCTTGTTCCCAGCCCTTGTCGATGATGGCGTGTTCCAGGGACTTGATGCCCACGGGGTCGTTGTTGATGTTCAGCGTACAGGCCGCTTCGCAGGGCGCCGGACAGATGCGGCCGGTGAACTCGGGAAAGTTGTTGGTCGAGTGCAGCACGTCCAGGGCGCGGCGCCAGTCCTGCTTGTAGACCAGGTCGTTCCAGTCGGGGATGACGTTGTTGACCGGGCAGCCGTTGCTGCAAAACGGGATGCCGCAATCCATGCAGCGCGCGCCCTGTTGCTTGGCTTCGGCGTCGGTCAGGGTGTGGACGAATTCGCTCCAGTGCTTGACGCGCACGAGCGGCGCTTCATAGGTTTCTTTGACGCGTTGAAATTCAAGAAAGCCGGTGATCTTGCCCATTTTTCTTCCTCAGGCAGCAATTTGTTGGGGGTTGGACGAGCGCCACAGCTCGCCCAGGGCGCGGCGGTACTCGACGGGCATGACCTTGACGAAGGCCTTGCGCGACTGCTCCCAGTCGTCCAGCACATCGCGCGAGCGGAAGCTGCCGGTATAGCGGTAGTGGTTCTCGATCAGGCGCCGCAAAATGGTTTCGTCGGTTTCCCGTTCGCCGCCGCGCACCGCGCTATGCCAGGTGTCGATCTGGTTCAGCTCGCTTTGCTCGGCATGCGGCGCCACGCGCTCCAGCTCCACCATGGACAGGTTGCAGCGTTGGCGGAAGGTATTGTCCGGGTCCCACACATAGGCCACCCCGCCCGACATGCCGGCGGCGAAGTTGCGTCCGGTGGCGCCCAGCACCACGACGGTGCCGCCCGTCATGTACTCGCAGCCATGGTCGCCGGTGCCTTCGACCACGGCGGCCGCGCCCGAATTGCGCACGGCGAAGCGTTCGCCCGCCACGCCGTTGAAGTAGGCTTCGCCCGACAGCGCACCGTAAAGCACGGTATTGCCGGCAATGATGTGGTCGGGGCCGAAGCCCCGGAAATCATTGGGCGAGCGCACCACGATGCGGCCGCCCGACAAGCCTTTGCCGACATAGTCGTTGGCTTCGCCCACCAGGTCCAGGGTGATGCCGTGGGCCAGGAAGGCGCCGAAGCTTTGGCCTGCCGCGCCGTTGCACTGGATATGTATGGTGTCCTCGGGTAGGCCTTCGTGTCCGTAGCGCGATGCCACCGCGCCCGACAGCATGGCGCCTATGGTGCGGTTGCGGTTGCGCACGGGCGTGATGAAGGAGACCTTCTCGCCGCGCTCGATGGCCGCCTTGCTGCGTTCTATCAACTGATGGTCCAGGGCGTGGTCCAGGGCATGGTCCTGCTCTTCGGTCTGGTACAGCGGGGTCGAGACCGGCACGGCGTGGAAGACGCGGCTGAAGTCCAGGCCTTGCGCCTTCCAGTGCTCGATGCCGGGACGCATGTTGAGCAGCTCCACATGGCCTATCATGTCGTCGAAGCGGCGTATGCCCAGCTGCGCCATGATCTCGCGCACTTCTTCGGCGATAAAGAAAAAGAAGTTCACCACGTGTTCGGGCTTGCCCTGGAATTTCTTGCGCAAGACGGGGTCCTGGGTGGCGACGCCGACCGGGCAGGTGTTCAAGTGGCATTTGCGCATCATGATGCAGCCTTCCACGACCAGGGGGGCGGTGGCGAAGCCGAACTCGTCGGCGCCCAGCAAAGCGCCGATGGCCACGTCGCGGCCCGTCTTCATCTGCCCGTCCGCCTGCACGCGGATGCGGTTGCGCAGGTTGTTCAGCAGCAGCGTTTGCTGGGTCTCGGCCAGGCCCAGCTCCCATGGTGTGCCGGCATGCTTGATGGACGACACGGGCGAAGCCCCCGTGCCGCCGTCGTGGCCGGCGATCAC
>JBARWC010000213.1:0-24364 GCA_049646585.1 Burkholderiaceae bacterium
GGGCCAGGCTCCGCGCCGCGAGGGCGGGGCAGCGCCCCGGGAAGCCGGCGCGCCCGCCAGCCGCCCCTATGTCATGGCCGCCGTGCGCATCGAGCAAGTTCGCGGCGTGCTGGGTGATATCCTGCAATGGGAATACCCCGCCGACGCCGCCTTGTCGCACTGGCTGCGGGCCCACCCCAAACTGGGCATGCGGGACCGTGGCGAAGTGGCCGAAGCGGTTTTCGACGTGCTGCGCCATTTGCGGCGCTACCGGCAGTACGCCGAAAGCGGCACCGGCCCGGCCGCCCGCCGGCTGGCCATTCTGGGCCTGGCCTCGGTCTTCGACAGGTCGGTGCTGAACACGGGGCTGTCCGAGCAAGAACAGCACTGGCTGGATCATGTCAGCAAGATAGATGTGCAGGCCCTGTCCCGCGCTGTGCGCGACAGCCTGCCCGACTGGCTGGATGAACGCCTGGCGACGCTGGACCAGCCCGATTCCCTGGTCCGGGCGCTGAACCAGCCGGCGCCGCTGGACATACGCGTCAACCCCTTGAAGGCCGACCGCAAGGAGATGCTGAAGCAATTGCGCAGCGGCCCTGCGCTGCGCTACGACCCCGAACCCACGCCGTATTCGCCTTGGGGCATACGCCTGCAAGGCAGGCCCCCGGTCAATCGCTGGCCCATGTTCGAAAAGGGCGAGATCGAAGTCCAGGACGAGGGCAGCCAGATACTGGCGGCCCTGGTCGCGCCCAAGCGCGGCGAGATGATCATCGATTATTGCGCCGGTGCCGGCGGCAAGACCTTGCTGCTGGGGGCGCTGATGCGCTCCACCGGCCGCTTGTATGCCTTCGACGTGTCGGCGGCGCGGCTGGCGCGCGCCAAGCCACGCTTTGCCCGCAGCGGCTTGTCCAACATCGTGCCGGTGGTCATCGACCCCGACAACGATCAGCGCGTCAAGCGCCTGCGCGGCAAGGCGCACAGGGTGCTGGTCGACGCGCCATGCAGCGGGCTGGGCACATTGCGGCGCAATCCCGACCTGAAATGGCGCCAGCATCCAGAATCGCTGCAGGCCTTGCAGGAAACCCAGGCACGCATCTTGCGGCAGGCGGCGCGTTGTGTCGCGCCGGGCGGCCGCCTGGTCTATGCCACCTGCAGCGTGCTGCCTGAGGAAAACGAAAGCCAGGTTGAAGCGTTTTTAGCCGAAAATCCCGAATTTACCCTTCTGGATGCCGGCAAAATCGCCGCAGATCGTTGCGAAAATCTGACACAGACCGGCCCCTACTTAAGGATGCGGCCCGACCTGCACGGCACCGACGGCTTCTTTGCCGCCGTCCTGGAGCGCGCCAAGCCCGCCGCCGCCGAAAAAGGCCCCGAAAAGCCCCAGGAAGCCGTCCAGCGGCCCGACGAGGGCGAGCTGTAGTTATATCCAGGAAAACGCCGCAGCCGCTCCTGCGGCGTTTTTGCGGCCGGGCAGGCTTCTTGCTGCCGGTCCGCGGGGCCGGGAATGGCGCGCCAAGCCGCGCCGTTTCTTGACTTCCATCAAAACTAAATTGAAATTCCGCTGTCATAAGCCTTACAACTGGGCTACACTTTTCCCTGTCTTAACATGAGGCCTATACAGGTTTATGGACCAAATTACTACTTTATTATCAGGCGGTTTGCTGCAGCTTTCGTGGTGGCAAGTCGTTCTGGTTACCCTTGTGCTCACCCACATCACGATAGTCGGAGTTACGGTATTCCTGCACCGTAGCCAGGCCCACCGAGGGTTGGACCTGCATCCGGCGGTCATGCATTTCTTCCGTTTCTGGCTTTGGATGACCACCGGCATGGTCACCAAGGAATGGGTGGCCATACACCGCAAGCACCACGCCAAATGCGAAAAAGAAGGCGACCCGCATTCGCCGGTCGTGTTCGGCCTGGGCATGGTGTTTTTCCGCGGCGCCGAGCTGTACCGCGAAGAAGCCACAAATCCTGAAACCCTCAAGCGTTTCGGCCACGGCACGCCCGACGACTGGCTCGAGCGCAAGCTTTACACCCCCCACAGCCTGATGGGCATCCTGATCATGCTGGGCCTGGACCTGGCCCTGTTCGGCGTGCTGGGCCTTACCGTATGGGCCGTCCAGATGGCCTGGATTCCCTTCTGGGCCGCCGGCGTCGTCAACGGCATCGGCCATGCCTGGGGCTATCGCAACTATGCCAGTCCCGATACCAGCACCAACGTGTCGCCTTGGGGCATCATCATCGGCGGCGAAGAACTGCACAACAACCACCATGCCTACGGCACCTCGGCCAAGTTCTCCACCAAGTGGTATGAATTCGACCTGGGCTGGTGCTATATACGCGTCCTGAGCTTCCTGGGCCTGGCCCATGTCAAGAAGCTCGCGCCCAAGCTCAAGCTGGATGCGCCCAAGGCCCTGGCCGACGCCAGCACCTTGCAAGGCGTCATTACCCACCGCTACGAAATCCTGGCCCGCTATACCGACCTGGTCAAGAAAGCGGCCAGCGAAGAGCTCAGCAAGCTCAAGCCCGCCCGCAAGGAAGGCAGCCCCGATTGCAGCTGGGCGTTGCTCAGCCGCTGCAAAGACTGGATCACCACGACCGACGACGCCCTTGAACCCGCCCAGCGCGCTCAGGTCGACACCGTCCTGGCCCAGAACCAGTCGCTGTCGACACTGGTGCAAATGCGCCGCGAGCTGGTCCGCCTTTGGGAAAGCTCCAGCGCCAGCAGCGAACAGTTGCTGGCCGACCTGCAAGCATGGTGCCAGCGTGCCCAGCAAAGCGGTATTGAAAGCCTCGAGCAGTTCGCCTACCGGTTGCGCCGCTACGCGGCATGATAGACAGCCTCAATCCGCAACAAAAAGCCGCTGTCACACTACCTCCCGCCCACGCGCTGGTTCTTGCCGGCGCGGGCAGCGGAAAGACCAGGGTCCTGACGACACGCATGGCCTGGCTGATGCAAACCGGCCAGGCCAGCCCCTTTGGGCTGATGGCGGTCACCTTCACCAACAAGTCGGCGCGTGAAATGCTTACGCGCCTTTCCGCCTTGCTGCCCATCAATACGCGCGGCATGTGGGTGGGCACCTTCCATGGTTTGTGCAACCGGCTGCTGCGCGCCCATCACCGCGATGCGGGCCTGATCCAGACCTTCCAGATACTGGACAGCGCCGACCAGATGGCGGCCATCAAGCGCCTGCTCAAGGGCGCCGGGATAGACGACGAAAAATTCCCGCCGCGCGACGTCCAGCGTTTCATCAACGGGGCCAAGGAAGAAGGGCAGCGCCCGGGCGACGTCGAGGTCTGGGATGCCCACCGCCGCCGCCTGGTGGAAATCTATCAGCTGTACCAGGACCAGTGCCAGCGCGAAGGGGTGGTCGACTTTGCGGAGCTGCTGCTGCGCGCCTACGAGCTGCTGCAGCGCAACGCGCCCATACGCGAGCATTACCAGCGCCGCTTCCAGCACATACTGGTCGACGAGTTCCAGGACACCAATACCCTGCAATACCGCTGGCTGACCCTGTTGGCGGGCGGCGGGGCAAGCATCTTCGCGGTCGGCGACGACGACCAGTCCATCTACGCCTTTCGCGGCGCCAATGTGGGCAATATGTCGGACTTCGAGCGCGACTACGCCCGGGGCAACGTCATCCGGCTGGAGCAGAACTACCGCTCTTACGGACATATCCTGGATTCGGCCAACGCACTGATCGCGCACAATACGGCGCGCCTGGGCAAGAACCTGTGGACGGAGCAGGGCGAGGGCGAACCGGTGCGGGTGGTGGAGCAGCCGTCCGATCTGCTGGAGGCCCAGTGGATCATCGACGAGACCAAGGCCCTGATCAACGACGGCCGGCTGCGCCGCGAAATCGCCATACTGTATCGCAGCAATGCGCAGTCGCGCATCATCGAGCACGCCCTGTTTTCCGCCGGCATACCCTACAAGGTGTACGGCGGGCTGCGCTTCTTCGAGCGCCAGGAGGTCAAGCATGCGCTGGCCTATCTGCGGCTGATGGACAACCCGCATGATGACACGTCCTGGCTGCGGGTGGTGAACTTCCCCACGCGCGGCATAGGCGCGCGCACGCTTGAGCAACTGGCCGACACGGCCAGGCAGCAGAGCAGCAGCCTGTTCCGCGCCGTCCACATGATGTCGGGCAAGGGCGGAAGCAATCTGGGGCGCTTCGCCGAACTGATCCAGCAGATGGCCCACGAGGCGCAGATTCTTTCACTGCCCGAGCTGATCGACCACGTGGTTCATCACAGCGGTTTGCTGGCACATTACCAGAACGATAGGGAAGGCGCCGATCGCCTGGAGAACCTGCGCGAACTGGTCAATGCCGCGGCCGCCTTCGTGGCAGAGGAAAACTTCGAAGGCTTGCCGGCCGGCCGCATTCCCGATGGCGCGTCAGCGGCGCTGGCGCCATCGGCCCAGCCTAGCGACGCCGTCGCGCCCATGTCGCCGCTGGCGGCATTCCTGACCCATGCTTCGCTGGAAGCGGGCGACAACCAGGCCCAGGCCGGCCAGGACGCGGTCCAGCTTATGACGGTGCATTCCGCCAAAGGCCTGGAGTTCGATTCCGTTTTCATCACGGGGGTCGAAGAAGGCCTGTTCCCGCACGAGAACAGCCTGCTCGAAGCCGCCGGCCTGGAAGAAGAGCGTCGGCTGATGTACGTGGCCATTACCCGTGCGCGCGAACGCCTGTACCTGACACTGGCGCAAAGCCGCATGCTGCACGGCCAGACGCGCTACGCCATGCGCTCGCGCTTCCTGGACGAAATACCCGACGAACACCTGAAGTGGCTGACGCCCAAGGAAGGGCGGATTGCCATGCGCGATAACAATGCCTGGAGCGGCGCCTTCCGGCGCGGCGATGCCTACAACCGGCCTGACAGCGGCACGATTGCGCCCCGCATGCCGCGCAGCCTGACGACGGGTGTGACGGTGGGTGAAAAGCAGTTCCGCATCGGCACCGGCGTCCGGCATGCCAAGTTCGGCGAAGGCACGGTCATAGGGCTTAGCGGTTCCGGCCAGGATGCGCAGGCGCAGATCCAGTTCCGCGAGGTGGGCACCAAGACATTGGCCCTGGGTGTCGCCAAGCTGGACATCGTGGCGGGCTAGGTCTGCCGGCATCTGGTTCAAGCGGCAGGGCTGGGGGGCGCGGCAACGAAGCGACAACAAGACGACAAGGCAAGCGAGACAATATGGAAAGCAAAAGCGCTTATATCATCGGCCACATTACCGTCAAAGATTCCGAGAAGTGGGCGGAGTATTGCCGCCGGGTTCCGGACACGGTGGCGCCCTGGGGCGCGTCCCTGGTGTTTCGGGGCGGCAAGGCCCAGGCGCTGGCCGGCGAGCACGCCTATACCGATACCGTGGTGATACGCTTTCCGGATCGCGCGGCGGTCGATGCCTGGCATGATTCGGCGGCATACCGGGCGCTCGTCCCGCTGCGCCGGCAGGCGGCCGACGTGGTGATCATCAGCTACGACGAGTCCTAGCAGGGAGGGGCGGCATCAGCCCGCGGATAGCGATTCCAGCTCTTCCTGTATCTCCAGCCATTGCTCTTCCAGCAGGCCGTGCCGCTTGCTCAGGTCGCCGTGCTCCTCCAGCACCTTCAGGCGCTCTTCGCGGCGGGCGTCGGAATAGAATTCGGGGTCGGCGATAAGCGCATCCAGGGTTTGCAGGCGCCGGCCGGCCGCGTCCATGTCGGCTTCGATTTTCTTCAGCCGGGATTCAAGCGGCTTGCGCAAGCCGGCCAGCCGCTGCCGCTCTTCGGCCTCCTGGCGGCGCTGGGCCTTGCGGTCCACCATGGATTCGGGCGCGGCGGCCTGCGCATCGCTGCGGGCCTCGGCGCGGGCCGTGGCACTGCGCTCGGCCAGCCAATCCCGGTAATCCTCCAGGTCGCCGTCGAATTCCCGCACCGTGCCGTCGGCCACGATCCAGAAGCTGTCCACCGTGGTGCGCAGCAAATGCCTGTCGTGCGAAACCAGCAGCACGCTGCCGGCGAACTCGGCCAGCGCGGTGGCCAGGGCCTCGCGGGTGTCCACGTCCAGGTGGTTGCTGGGCTCGTCCAGCAGCAGCAGATTGGGCCTTTGCCAAACGATTAGCGACAGTGCCAGGCGGGCTTTCTCGCCGCCCGACATGGGCGCGATGGGGCTGTTGACGGTGTCGCCGCTGAAGCCGAATCCGCCCAGGTAGTTGCGCAATTCCTGTTCGCGGGTTTGCGGCGCCAGGCGCAGCAGGTGCTGTAGCGGCGTCGATTCGGGGTCCAGCATGTCCAACTGATGCTGGGCGAAATAACCTATCTCCAGCCCCCGGGAGGCGCGGCGCTCGCCGGCCAGCACCGGCAGTTCGTCGGCCAGGGTCTTGATCAGGGTGCTTTTGCCGGCGCCGTTCACGCCCAGCACGCCGATGCGGGCGCCGCCCCGGACCATAAGCTGCACGTCGGACAGGATGCGGCGGCTGCCGCCGTCGCTTGGGTAGCCGGTGGCTACCTTGTCCAGCACCAGCAAGGGGTCGGGCATGCTGGTGGGCTCGGGTATGCGTATGTCTATGCCGGCTTCCGCCTGCAGGGGCGCCAGCACTTCCATGCGGGCCAGCGCCTTGACGCGGCTTTGCGCCTGCTTGGCCTTGGTGGCCTTGGCCTTGAAGCGGTCGATGAAGCCTTGCAGCCTGGCCGCTTCGCGCGTTTGCCTGTCCCAGGCCAGGCGGGTCTGGCGCAGGCGTTCGGCGCGCTGGGTCAGGAAGTCTTCATAGCCGCCCTTGTAGCGCAGCAGCTTGGCCTGGTCGAAATGCAGTATGGCCTTGGCCACGGCATCCAGGAATTCGGTGTCGTGCGAGATCAGCAGGACGGTGCCCTGGTAGGCGCCCAGCCAGCGCTCCAGCCACAGCATGGCGTCCAGGTCCAGGTGGTTGGTGGGCTCGTCCAGCAGCAATAGATCGGAAGGCGCCATCAGCGCCCGGGCCAGCGCCAGCCGCATCTGCCAGCCGCCCGAAAAACTCTTGACCGGGCTCATCCATTGCGCCGGGGCAAAGCCCAGGCCGGCCAGCAGTTGCTCGGCACGCGAAGGCGCGCTCCAGGCGCCGGCTTCGACGAGGGCTGATTCCAGTTCGGCGATGTGGTGGCCGTTGCTGTCCGGGACGGCCGCGCGCTCGGCTTGCAGGGCGCGCAAATGCGTGTCGCCGTCGATGACGAACTCGCGCGCGGGCATATCGTTGTGGCTGATTTCCTGGTCCACGCTGGCGATGCGCCAGCCGGCCGGAATGAGCAGGCTGCCCGCGTCGGGGTCCAGCCTGCCTTGCAGCAGTGAGAACAGGGTGGATTTGCCGGCCCCGTTCTTGCCGACGATGCCGACCCGCTCGCCGGGGTTGACGACGAAATCAGCCTCTTCCAGCAGCACTTTGGTGCCGCGGCGCAATGTCAAACCAGTAGCGCGGATCACGAGGCCAGTTGCTCCCGCGTCAGCAGCAGGATTTGATCTTCGGAATTCTCGGTGCTCAGCCAGACCGGGTCCAGGTCGGGAAAGGCCGCGATGAAATTCGAGTATTCATTGCCTATTTCCAGCACCAGCATCCCGCCGGGAGCCAGAAAATCGGGCGCCTGCTCCAGCAGGCGACGCACCAGGTCCATGCCGTCTTCGCCGCCGGCCAGGGCCAGGGTGGGCTCGTGGCGGTATTCCTGCGGCAGGCTTTCCATGGAATGGCTGTTGACGTAGGGCGGGTTGCAAACGATAAGCGAGTATTCGCACTGCGGCAACTGGTCGAACAGATCGCTGCAATGGGTGGTGATCCGGCCGTCCAGGCCCGACAGTTCAATATTCTGGTCAGCCAATTCCAGGGCGTGTTCCGAGATGTCGACGGCGTCGACCTGGGCGTTGGGAAAGGCCAGGGCGGCCAGCACGGCCAGGCAGCCCGATCCGGTGCACAGGTCCAGCACGAAATCGACCTCGTCGGGGTCCGCCACCCAGGGGCTCAGGGAGTCGGCCAGCAGTTCGGATATCGGCGAGCGGGGAATGATGACGCGCGGGTCGACCACGAAGCGATGTCCTTGCAGCCAGGCTTCGCCGGTCAGGTAGGCGGCGGGCACGTGATCCGTGATGCGGCGTTCCAGCAGCTTCAGGAAGCGCTCGCGCTCTTCGGGCAATACGCGCGCATCCAGAAAGGGGTCCAGGGTGTCCAGCGGCAGGTGCAGGGTGTGCAGCAGCAGATAGACGGCTTCGTCCCAGGCGTTGTCGCTGCCGTGTCCGAAAGACAGGCTGGAAGCGTTGAATTGGCTGACGGCATAGCGCAGCAGGTCGCGCAGGGTCAGGAGTTCGTGGCGGGCGGTTTCATGCATGCGGGCTCCGGTCAGTCTGGATCGGGCAGCAATAGCCCGAGCGTGCGACGGTAGATGTTCTTCAGTGGCTCAAGGGTGTCGAGCCGTATGTGTTCGTTGATTTGGTGGATGCTGGCGTTGATGGGGCCGAATTCGATGACCTGCTTGCACACCTTGGCGATGAAGCGCCCGTCGGATGTGCCGCCCGTTGTGGACAACTGCGTCGTCACTCCGGTTTCGTCAAGTATGGCCTGTTCCAGCGCTTTGCTCAACTCGCCTTTTGGGGTCAGGAAAGGCTCGCCGCCCAGCGTCCAGGCGATATCGTAGTCCAGTGCGTGGCGTTCGAGAATGGCGGCGACCCGCGCCTTCAGGCCGTCGGGCGTGCTGGCGGTGGAGAAACGGAAATTGAAGTCCAGGACCGCTGTGCCGGGTACGACATTCGTCGCGCCCGTGCCTGAATGTAGATTCGATACCTGGAAGGTGGTCGCCGGGAAGTACTCATTGCCGGCGTCCCATTCCTGCATGGTCAGTTCGACCAGGGCGGGCGCCAGCAGATGAATAGGATTGCGCGCCAGATGCGGGTAGGCCACGTGGCCCTGCTTGCCTTTGACGGTCAGCCGGCCCGACAGCGAGCCGCGCCGGCCGTTCTTGACGGTGTCGCCCAGCTTGTCCACCGAGGTGGGCTCGCCCACGATGCAGTAGTCCAGTTGCTCGCCCCGCGCCGCCAGCGCCTGGCAGACCTTGACCGTGCCGTCCACCGACGGGCCTTCCTCGTCGGCCGTGATAAGCAGGCCTATCGAACCGCTGTGGCCGGGATGGGCGGCCACGAACTCTTCGGCGGCGACCACAAAGGCGGCGATCGAGCTTTTCATATCGGCCGCGCCCCGGCCGTACAGTTTGCCGTCGCGTTCCGTCGGCGTGAAGGGCGGGCTGTCCCAGTGTTCCAGGGGGCCGGTGGGCACGACGTCGGTGTGGCCCGCGAATACCAGCAAGGGGCCGCTGTCGCCGCGCCGCGCCCACAGGTTCGTCACGTCGCCGAAGGCCAGCGTTTCGCAGGTGAAGCCCGAGGCTTGCAGGCGGGCCGCCAGCAGGCTCTGGCAGCCCTGGTCGTCGGGCGTCACGGAGGGGCGGGAAATGAGTTCCCGGGTCAATTCAAGGACGGAGGAATCGGACATCAGGCCCTCAACAGTTCATTGATGCTGGTTTTGGAGCGGGTCTTGGCGTCGACGCGCTTGACGATGACCGCGCAGGCCAGGCTGTGCGTGCCGTCGGCCGAGGGCAGCGATCCGGGCACGACCACCGAGCCCGAAGGCACGCGGCCATAGCTGATCTGGCCCGTTTCCCTGTCGTAGATCTTGGTGCTTTGGGAAATGAAGACGCCCATGGCCAGCACCGAGTTCTCTTCGACGATGACGCCCTCGACGACTTCGGAGCGTGCGCCGATAAAGCAGTTGTCCTCAATGATGGTGGGGCCGGCCTGCAGGGGTTCCAGCACGCCGCCTATGCCCACGCCGCCCGACAGGTGTACGTTCTTGCCGATCTGCGCGCAGGAGCCCACGGTGGCCCAGGTGTCCACCATGGTGCCTTCGTCGACGTAGGCGCCGATGTTCACGTAAGAGGGCATCAGCACCACGTTCTTGCCTATATAAGCGCCTTTGCGGGCCACAGCGGGCGGGACGACCCGAAAGCCCGCGGAGGCGAAGTCACCGGCTTCATAGCCTTCGAACTTGCTTGCCACCTTGTCGTAGTAGCGCAGCCCGCCGCCGTCCATGACCCGGTTGTCTTCCAGGCGGAAGGACAGCAGCACCGCCTTCTTGATCCACTGGTGCACCACCCATTCGGCGCCTTGTTTTTCGGCCACGCGCAAACGGCCCTGGTCCAGGGCTTCCAGCGTGGCCAGTACGGCGGCGCGTACGGCGGTGTGTCCAGAGGTCGGGGAGACATCGGCGCGGATGTCCCATGCTTGTTCTATCGTGCTTTGCAGGTCTGCGGTCATAGGCGTTCTAGTTGGATGGATAAGGAACAAGCCGGGCTTGCGGCTTTCTTGCGAGGGCTTGAGGCTTGAGGCGGCCCATGCCTATTGCCGCAGGCCGCTGCGCAGATAGCGGGCAATGCGTTCGGCGGCTTCGACGCACTGTTCCTTGGGGGCCACCAGCGCGATCCGTATGCGGCCGGCGCCGGGGTTGACGCCATGCGCTTCGCGCGCCAGAAAGCTGCCCGGCAGGGCGGTCACGCCGGTGGCGCCGTACAGGTCGCGCACGAAATCCGCGTCATCGCCGGGCGTACGGGCCCATAGATAGAAGGCGGCGTCGGGCCAGTCCAGGTCCAGCACCGGTTTCAGTATGGGCACGACGGCTTCGAACTTTTCGCGGTAGAGGCGGCGATTCTCGACAACGTGGGCCTCGTCGCCCCATGCGGCGATGCTGGCCTGCGACACCACGGGGCTGATTGCGCTGCCGTGGTAGGTGCGGTACAGCAGGAATTGGGCGATAAGCCCGGCGTCGCCGGCGACGAAACCGGATCGCAAGCCCGGGACGTTCGAGCGTTTGGACAGGCTGGAAAAGCAAACCAGATTGCGGTAGTCGCGCCGGCCCAGCCGGCTGGCCGCCTGCATGGCGCCCAGGGGCTTGCTGGCTTCGTCAAAGTAGATTTCCGAATAGCATTCGTCCGCCGCGATGACGAAGCCGTGTTCGTCGGACAAGGCAAACAGCGTTTTCCAGTCGTCCAGGGGCATGACGTTGCCGGCCGGATTGCCCGGCGAGCAGACGAACAGCAACTGGCAGCGGCGCCAAACATCGGCCGGCACCGATTTCCAGTCGTAGCCGAAACGCCGGTCGGCTTGCGCGTTGATGAAATAGGGCTGCGCGCCCGCCAATAGGGCCGCGCCTTCGTATATCTGGTAGAAGGGGTTGGGGCAGACCACCAGCGCGTCGGCGCCGGGGTCGACCACGGTTTGCGCAAAAGCGAAAAGCGCTTCGCGCGAACCCAGTGCGGGCAGCACCTGCGTGTCGGGATCGGGGCGGTCTATGCCGTAGCGCCTGGCCAGCCAGTCGGCAATGGCCGAGCGCAGGGCCGGGTCGCCTTTGGTCGGGGGGTAGGCCGACAGGCCGCCCATGGCCTCCTGCATGGCGCGGATCACCAGGGCCGGCGCGGCATGCTTGGGTTCGCCTATGGAAAGATTGATGGGGGCCGCTTGCGGGGTGGCTGCCTGGGCGAGCAAACGCCTTAGCTTTTCGAAGGGGTAGGGTTGCAGCGCGCTAAGTCGGGGATTCATGGTTGCCGGGTCGAAAGGCGTGGGCCGGCGATTCTAGCAAGCGTTCGCGCCCGCCGGACGCGTCGCGGTCCGGCGCGATGGTGGGGGCCGCCGTAGCGGCTGCGCCCCTTGTTTTTGCACCGGTAAGGCATTAGCCGGTATTGCGCCTGACAGCACAGAAAACAAAACCATCATCATGGTGCGAACGGAGAGACTCGAACTCTCACACCTCTCGGCGCCAGAACCTAAATCTGGTGCGTCTACCAATTCCGCCACGTTCGCATGGGCAAGCCAAGCATTATAGCGTGTTTTTCAGGGCGCCTTGAAATTCCGGATCGACGGGCGATAGCGCCGATTGCGCCAGGGCGCAGTTGTCGGCGTGCTACATCTCTATCACGCGAATATGTTTTTTTTGTTGCAAAGCCTTACGTAATTGCGTATAGTTACATCTGTGGCTGTTGTCTGCAACGGCGCCTTTGATTCCGCATCCGGAGTGTTGGGGTCAATGTTCGAATACACATTCTGCTGTGTTCGACCTGCCACGTAAATCCCCACACTCCCTATTGCATGCCGCTTCCGTACACCGCTTACGTCGGGGACGGTATTGCATTTGTAATGGTGCAATCAAATGAAAGCAAAATTCACCGCCCTGGCGCTGGCTGTTGCCGGCCTTGCATTGTCCACTTCCGTGGGCGCCACCTCTGCCACCAGCACTTTCCAAGTCAAGCTGACCGTCCAGTCCAGTTGTCAGTTCAATTCCACCCCCATCAGCAACATCGAGCTGGGCGAAAAACCCGTCAATACGAAAAATGTAGAGGGCACCACCGAAGTCCGCGTGCAATGCACCAAGGGCTCCGTTGCCAACGTGAAGCTGATCAGCACCGACTGGAAGCTGAAGGACACCAGCGGCGGCACCATTTCCTACAAGTTGTACGGTGCGGACAACCAGGAATGGAACCAGACCAACGGCCGCGCCTACACCAATACCAGCTCCGGCTCTGAGCAAGTGTTCCAGATCAAGGCCAAGGTGGCTGACGTTGGCGACAAGTCCGGCGTATTCGCCGACACCGTCACCGTTTCGGTCGATTTCTGATCTTATTTCGCAATACAGGCCGCGCCGCCGACCGGCGGCGCGCATCGATCATGTTTAGTTCATATGCGGCGGCCGCCAGGCGCTGTGCCGGCCTGCTTGCGCTTGCCACAGGCCTGTTTGGCGCACCTGCCTTTTCGGCCAGCTTGCAGGTTTCCCCCATTACCGTCGAGCTGCAAGCACGCCAGAATGCCGAAGGGCTTTGGCTCAGCAATTCGGGTAGCCAGCCCTTGCAGGCTCAGGTCCGTATCTATGCCTGGGTGCAGGAAAACGGCGAAGACGTCCTCAAGCCCACCAACGATATGGTGGTAAGCCCCCCCATGGTGACCATACAGCCCGAGCAGCGCCAGATCGTGCGTCTGGTACGGGTCGGGGCGGGGCAAGCGGCGCCGGCGATAGAACAAGCCTATCGGGTCGTGATCGACGAGCTTCCCGTCGGTGGCGGCGCCGAGGGGGTGAAGTTCGTGTTGCGTTATTCCGTGCCCATTTTCGTCGCAGCCGCCGCGCCCGCATCGGCGGCGGGCGGACAGGCGGCCACGGCCCCCAAGCTGGATTGGACTCTGCAACACGGTCCGGCGGGCGCGCAACTGGTGGCCCGCAACACGGGTCGCAGCCGGGCCAAGCTGGTCGATGCGTCGCTGTCGGGCCGTGACGGTAAGAAGCTGGTGCTCAGCCAAGGGCTGTATGGCTATGTCTTGCCCGGCAGCGTCAGGCATTGGCCGCTGAGCCGTGAAGCCGCGCAGGCCGCCAAGGGCGGAACCCTGAATCTGTCCATCAATGAGCAAGCTGCTTCGGTACCGCTACAGTCGGCTCCGTAGCGCATTGATCGCAGTGTCCTGGACTCTGTCGGCCTTGGCGCCGGGCGGGTCCTGGGCGCAGCCGCAAGCCGCGGCGACCGCGGCTCAGCTTGATCTGTATCTGTCCGTCACTGTCAATGGCAATCCCGTTGAACAACTGCAAGCCTTCAGCTATCGGAATGGCGCCTTGTGGGCGACACCCGCGGTCTTGCGCGGCCTGGGTCTGAAGGCGCCGGAAGGCAGTGGCGGCTACCTGCGACTGGAATCCCTGCGGGGCGTGCGCGCCGTTTATGACGAGGCGACCCAGTCCCTGGCCATACAGGCGCCGCTTTCCGAGCTGGACCTGGCGGCGACAGTGGTGAATACCGGCGACGAAGGCGCCGTCCCCCTTACCGAAGGCCGCGGCGCATTGCTGAACTACGATTTGTACGCCAATCGCGATAACCTGGGCGCCAGCCTGCTGAGCGCCGCCAGCGAGTTTCGTGTCTTCAATTCCCACGGTGTTTTCAGCAATACCGCTTTCGCGCAAGCGGCCAGGGGCCAGTCGCTGTTTCAGATCGATGAGGTCGGGCAACAGGGCTGGAGCGCGCACAACGTACGCCTGGATACGTCGTGGCGCAGTTCCTGGCCCGGCAAGGCCATTACCCTGACACTGGGCGACACCTTGACCGGCGGATTGCAATGGTCCAGGTCGACCCGCATAGGGGGCATACGCCTGGGCCGCAATTTTGCTCTTCAGCCCTACCGTAGCATTACGCCGCTGCCGGCCTTCATGGGCAGCGCGGTGGTGCCGTCCGCCGTCGATTTATATATTGACGGCATCAAGCGCTATGACGGCCGCGTGCCGGCCGGACCTTTCCAGCTCAACGCCATTCCCGGCATCACGGGCCGGGGCAATGCGCTCATCGTCCTGACCGATGCCGCCGGCCGGCAGACGCAACTGGACATTCCCTTCTATGCCAGCTCGACCATGCTTGACGAAGGTTTGTCCGACTGGTCGGTGGAAACCGGCTATGTGCGCCAGGACTACGGCATCAGTTCCTTTCGCTACGCCAGCGATCCCGTCGTCAGCGGCACCCTGCGCTACGGCCTGGCGAAATCCCTGACGGTGGAGACGCATGCCGAGGGCAGCCGCCAGACGCGGGTGGGCGGGGTGGGGGCGGTCGCCACCTTGGGCAGCTACGGCCAGGTGTCCAGTTCCTATGCCGTCAGCAGCGCGGGCGGGAGCCAAGGCAGGCAGTACAGCGCGGGCTATCAGTGGGTGGGGCGCCATTTCAATATCGGCGTCAACACCACCCGCACGTCGGGCGACTACCGCGACGTTGCCGCCCAGTACGGCACGCGGCCGCCCGCCGTCACGGACAGCGTGATAGTGGGCACCAGCTTCCAGTCCATAGGTTCCGTCAGCCTGAGCTATATCAAGCAGGCCTACCCGGGCGAGGCGGCCAGCCGCTATGCCGGCGCGTATTGGAGCCGTCCGCTAGGCGAGCGGGCCATGCTTAGCGCAAGCTTCAACCAGAATCTGGATATCAAGACCGACAGGTATTTTTACGTGGGCTTGTCCATCAGCCTGGAGGGCCGCGTCAACGCCTCGGCATCCATGCAGCGCAATGGTGACAAGACCAGCTATGGTGTCAGCGCCAACCGGACGACGCAAGGCAATACCGGCTGGGGCTGGTCGCTGTACGGCCGGCAAGAACCCGGCGTCTCCAGCGGCTCGGCCCAGGTCAACTACAGCGGCCGTCACGGCGATTACCGCGCGGGCGTGAATGCCTATGGCAGCAGTGGCTCTGCCTATCTGGGCACCAGCGGGTCCCTGGTCGCCATGGACGGCGGCGTTTTCGCGGGCCGGCGCATCTATGACAGCTTTGCCGTCGTATCCACCGACGGCGTGCCCAATGTGCCCATCAAGCTGCATAACAGCCCGGTGGGCACCAGCGATGCAAACGGCTATCTGCTGGTCGAGCCCTTGTCCGCCTATCAGAAGAATCTGGTTTCCATCGACCCGCTAGGGTTGCCCGTCAACCTGAAGATAGACAGGGTGGCGGTCGATGTGGCGACCCGTGAGCAATCCGGCGCCTTGGTGCGCTTCGGCATCCGCCCGATACGCGCGGCCTCGGTGACCCTGCACGACAGCCGGGGCCGGCCGGTGCCGCTGGGGGCGGCGATAACGCTGAACGGCACAGCCGGCGATTTCCTGGTCGGTTACGACGGGGTGATCTACCTGGAAGGCTTGCAAGCCCGCAATACCATAGGCGTCAGCGCTCCCGATTTTCGCTGCACCGCCCAATTCGACTACACCGATCCCGGCGATACGATTTTGCAAATCGGTCCTTTACGATGCGAGTAAACATCATGCATAGCTTTTTGCGCGTCCTGAAACATCTGCTCTTCATTGCGGTTTGCGGGCTGGCGGCGGCCAAGCCGGCGGCGGCGATAAGTTGCCATCTGGAAGTGGGCGGGTCGCAGATGGTTTTCAACGAAATCAGCCTGCTCGAGCCTGGCGTCAAGACGGCCACAGCCACCATTACCTATGGCTGCTCGGGCGTATCGCAGGGTATGGATGCCTTGGTGTGCATCAGCGTGGGGGCTGGGCCTACCGGTAGCTACGAGCAGCGCTATCTGCAGGACGACGGTACGGGCAAGAAGCTGGGCTTCAACCTCTACAAGGACGCGTCCCTGGCCACGATATGGGGCAGTGTTGAGTCGGGCGGTTCGGCCGGCGGAGCGGCGTTCGTGCTGAAGAAGCCAGGCGACGGCGGCGTTACCGCCACCGTACCCATCTATGGCGGCATCTCGCCGGCAAGCCAGGCCGGCCTGCCTCAGGGCTGGTATGACACGGGCTACCTGGGCAATTGGCCCATCCGCATCGATTATATGGAAATCGGCCACAAGGCTCCCGCAAGTTGCGCCATGCCTTTCACCGGCAACGCCACATCCCGTTTCTACATACAGGCCCACGTCGCCAACGATTGCCGCATCGACGGCACCACGCCCATGGACTTCGGCGTGGTGGCGGGCGGCGCCACCGGCCCCTTGGATGCGCAATCGACAATCAGGGTTACTTGCAACGGTACGGCGTATCGCGTCGGCCTGGACAACGGCATGCATGCGGAGGGCAACAAGCGACGCATGAAGGGGCCCAACGGCTATGTGGTCTACGACTTGTACCGGGATGCGTCCCGCAGCCAGCGCTGGGGCAACAACTTCTGGCACGACGCGGTGGGCGGCACGGGCACGGGGCAGGCGCAATCCTTGACCGTATACGGTCTGGTGCCGGCGCAGAACATTGGTAACAGCGGCAGCTATTCCGACACCATCGTGGTGACGGTGGATTATTGACCGCGGGCCGGTATCGCCGGACGGCCCGCCGGCAGGCCTTGACCATGGCGTCGGCGCCTTGTGCGCGGGCGGCTCGCGGTTTCAGAATCGCGTTTACATGGGCCTTCCGACTTTCCGGTAAAATGACTCGTTTATTCGTTCAATTACTCATTTATAGATAGGTCCCGAATGCAACCCGAGGTTGAAATTTTGTCCGGCCTGGAGCGCCGTGTTGATCTGGCCGTTTCGATTGCCGATGTGGAAAAAGAAGTCCAGGCTCAGCTCAAGCGTGTCGCCCGCACCGCTAAAGTTCAGGGTTTTCGTCCAGGAAAAGCGCCGCTTGCCCTGATCGAGCGCAGCCATGGGCCTGGCATTCGCTACGACGTCATCAATACCGAAGTCGGCCGTTCGCTGGATAAGGTCATCGGCGAAGCCAAGCTGCGCGTCGCCGGCACGCCCAATCTGGAACCCAAGACCGAAGGCGTCGAAGAGGGCGTCATGGCGTTCTCGGCCACTTTCGAAGTCTATCCCGAAGTCCAGGTTCCCGAACTGTCCGCCTTGCAGGTCAAGCGCGCCCTGACGCAAGTCGGCGACGCCGAAGTCCAGCGCACGATCGACATCCTGCGCAAGCAGCGCGCGAAATACGAAGCACGCGACGGCCGTGCCGCACAAGACGACGACCGCGTCACGCTGGACTTCGCGGGCACCATCGATGGCGTGGCCTTTGACGGCGGCTCCGCCGAGAAATTCCCCTTCGTCCTGGGCCAGGGCCGCATGCTGCCCGAGTTCGAAACCGCCGTGCGCGGCATGAAGGCCGGCGAATCCAAGACTTTCCCGCTGACCTTCCCCGAGGAGTACGGCAGCAAGGCGGTTGCCGGCAAGACGGCTGAATTCAAGATCACCGTTACCGAAGTCGCCGAGCCCGTCCTGCCCGAGGTCGATGCCGAGTTCGCCAAGTCGTTGGGCCAGCCTGAAGGCGACGTCCAGAAGCTGCTGGCCGACGTGCGCAGCAACATCGAACGCGAGGTCAAGGCCCGCGCCCAGGCACGCACCAAGGCCAGCGTCATGGATGCGCTGGTGGAAGCCTGCTCCTTCGACGTGCCCAAGGCGCTGGTCGAGAACGATACGCAAGGCCGCGTCGCCGCCGCCCGCGAGGAACTCAAGCAGCGCGGCGTGCCCAATGCCGATTCCATGCCCATTCCCGCCGACGCGTTCACGGCCGAGTCCGAGCGCCGCGTGCGCCTGGGCCTGCTGGTGTCCGAACTCGTGCAAAGCGCCGACTTGCAAGCCAAGCCCGAGCAAGTTCGCGCCCGCATTGAAGAGTTCGCTCAAAACTACGAGCAGCCCGCGCAAGTCGTGGCCTACTACCTTTCCGATCGTCAGCGTCGCGCCGAAATCGAAGCCATCGTGCTGGAAGACAACGTGGTCGACCACGTCCTGTCCAAAGCTCAGGTCAGCAACGAGGACGTCGCTTTCGAAGAACTCATGGGGACCAACTAAATGTCGCGATTTACCGATTTTTACGCCTCAATGTATGGTGGTGACTCGGTGACCCCTACGGGGCTGGGCTATGTGCCCATCGTGATAGAGCAGTCGGGACGTGGCGAGCGTTCCTACGATATTTACTCGCGCCTGCTGCGCGAGCGCGTGATCTTCTTTGTCGGTCCCGTGAACGACCATTCCGCCAACCTGGTGGTGGCGCAGCTGTTGTTCCTTGAATCGGAAAACCCCGACAAGGACATCTCGCTGTACATCAACTCGCCGGGCGGTTCGGTCTACGCGGGCATGGCCATCTACGACACGATGCAGTTCGTCAAGCCCGACGTATCCACGCTGTGCACGGGCATCGCGGCCAGCATGGGCGCCTTCCTGCTGGCGGCGGGCGCCAAGGGCAAGCGTTATACCTTGCCCAATTCGCGCATCATGATCCATCAGCCCTCGGGCGGCGCGCAAGGTCAGGCTTCCGACATCCAGATCCAGGCTCGAGAAATCCTCAGCCTGCGCGAGCGCCTGAATAGCATTCTGGCCAGCAATACGGGGCAGCCGGTCGAGCGCATCGAGGTCGACACCGAGCGTGATAATTTCATGTCGGCGGAAGATGCGGTATCGTATGGTTTAGTCGATAAAGTACTGGTCTCCCGCGCTGACGGGGCCTAGGCCAGCCGGTCGGTGGGCCCTAGTGCCCACCGGTTGTTACCCGACAGGCAAGTTCCATCACCTTGTCCTGTCCCCTGAACTGAACGAAGAGTTTTATGCCTGACAAAAAAGGATCGGCGGACGATAAGGTATTGCATTGCTCGTTTTGCAATAAAAGCCAGCACGAGGTGCGCAAGCTGATCGCCGGGCCCTCGGTTTTCATCTGCGACGAATGCATAGACCTGTGCAACGACATCATTGTCGAAGAAAGCCAGGAAGCGGCCCGCGATGCGATCCGCAACGAACTGCCCACGCCCCACGAAATCAAGGCTTTCCTTGACGGTTACGTCATCGGCCAGGACATCCCCAAGCGCAATCTGGCGGTGGCGGTCTACAACCACTACAAGCGCCTGCGCTACGGCGAAGCCAAGGACGACGGCGTCGAACTGTCCAAAAGCAATATCTTGCTTATCGGCCCCACCGGCTCGGGCAAGACCCTGCTGGCCCAGACGCTGGCCCGCATGCTGGACGTGCCCTTCGTGATGGCCGACGCCACCACGCTGACCGAGGCCGGCTACGTGGGTGAAGACGTCGAGAACATCATCCAGAAGCTGCTGCAGAACTGCAGCTACGATGTGGAAAAGGCGCAGCGCGCCATCATCTACATCGACGAAATCGACAAGATCTCGCGCAAGGCCGACAACCCCTCCATCACCCGCGACGTTTCCGGCGAAGGCGTGCAGCAGGCGCTGCTCAAGCTGATCGAGGGCACGGTGGCTTCGGTGCCCCCACAGGGCGGCCGCAAGCATCCCAACCAGGATTTCGTCCAGGTCGACACCACCAACATCCTGTTCATCGTGGGCGGCGCCTTCGACGGGCTGGAAAAAATCATCCGTGACCGCAGCGAAAGGTCGGGCATAGGCTTTTCCGCCACGGTGCGCGCCAAGACCGAGCGCGGCGTGGGCGAGCTTTTCGCCGAAGTCGAGCCCGAAGACCTCATCAAGTTCGGCCTTATCCCCGAACTGGTCGGGCGTCTGCCGGTCGTCGCCACCCTTGAGGAGCTGCAGGAAGACACCCTGGTGCGCATTCTTACCGAACCCAAGAATTCCCTGATCAAGCAGTTCCAGAAACTGTTTGAAATGGAAGAAGTCGAGCTCGAAGTACGCCCGGCGGCCCTGGCCGCCATCGCCAAGCGCGCCATCAAGCGCCGCACCGGCGCTCGCGGGCTGCGCTCCATCGTGGAACAGTCCTTGCTGGGCACCATGTACGAACTTCCCTCACAGAAGAACGTCAAAAGAGTGGTGTTGGACGAAAACGCCGTTACGGGGCAGGGTGCGCCCATGCTCATCTATGCCGACGAAGCCGCCACGGCGGGCGAGGCCTCCGAGCGCGCCGACAAGAAGCTCAAGGATGCGGCCGCCTAGGGAATTACCTTTAGAATTACCCCTAGGTAAACCGGGATTGCCGTTGTAGACTTGAATTACTGGCTATCGTCACCACATACACCTACAGGTAGTACTAGAAAAGGGAGGCCTTGGCTTCCCTTTTGCTTCTAGATCTAGAGGTAAATTTTAAGGAAATTACTATGTCTGCGAGCCAGATTCTTACTTCAGAACCCACGGACTTGCCGCTGTTGCCTTTGCGCGACGTGGTGGTATTTCCGCACATGGTGATTCCTCTGTTTGTTGGCCGTCCACGTTCCATCAAGGCTTTGGAACTCGCCATGGAATCGGGCAACAACATCATGCTGGTGGCGCAAAAGTCCGCCGGCAAAGACGATCCCACCCCTGAAGATCTTTACGACATCGGCTGCGTCGCCAGCATCCTCCAGATGCTCAAGCTGCCCGACGGCACCGTCAAGGTGCTGGTCGAGGGCCTGCAGCGTGCGCGCGTGCGCAAGGTCATCGAAGCCGAAACCCACTTCATGTCCGTGGTGGTGCCGGTCGAACCCGAAGCGGGCGAAGGCCCCGAGTCCGAGGCCTTGCGCCGCGCCGTGGTCGCCCAGTTCGAGCAGTACGTAAAGCTCAATAAAAAGATACCGCAAGAGATCCTGACCTCTCTTACGGGCATCGACGATGCCGGCCGCCTGGCCGACACGATCTCGGCCCATTTGCCTCTGAAGCTCGAGCAAAAACAGAAAATGCTCGAAGTGACCGGCACCGCCGAACGCCTGGAAAGCCTGCTGTCGCAGCTTGAATCCGAAATCGACATCCTTCAGGTCGAAAAGCGCATACGCGGCCGGGTCAAGAAGCAGATGGAAAAGAGCCAGCGCGACTACTATCTGAACGAGCAGGTCAAGGCCATCCAGAAAGAACTGGGCGAAGGCGAAGACGGCGCCGACATCGAAGAGCTCGAAAAGAAGATCATCGCCGCCCAATTGCCCAAGGAAGCGCAAAAGAAGGCCGAGGCCGAGCTCAAGAAGCTCAAGCTGATGTCGCCCATGTCGGCCGAGGCCACGGTGGTGCGCAACTACATCGATACGCTCATCGGCTTGCCATGGCGCAAGAAAAGCCGCATCAACAATTCGATATCGAACGCCGAAGGCGTGCTCGACGCGGACCACTACGGCCTGGAAAAGGTCAAGGAACGCATCATCGAATACCTGGCGGTGCAGCAGCGCGTCGACAAGCTCAAGGCCCCCATCCTGTGCCTGGTCGGGCCTCCCGGCGTGGGCAAGACCTCGCTGGGGCAATCCATTGCCCGCGCAACCAATCGCAAGTTCGTGCGCATGGCTCTGGGCGGCGTGCGCGACGAAGCCGAGATCCGCGGCCACCGCCGCACCTATATCGGCTCCATGCCGGGCAAGATATTGCAGAACATGGCCAAGGTGTCGGTGCGCAATCCCTTGTTCCTGCTGGATGAAATCGACAAGATGGGCGCGGACTTCCGCGGCGACCCCTCGTCGGCCCTGCTCGAAGTCCTGGACCCGGAACAGAACCACACTTTCCAGGACCACTACATCGAGGTCGACTTCGACTTGTCCGACGTCATGTTCGTGGCCACCAGCAATACCCTGAACATTCCGCCGGCTCTGCTGGACCGCATGGAAGTCATACGCCTGTCGGGCTACACCGAAGACGAGAAGGTGCACATCGCTTTCGACCACCTGCTGCCCAAGCTCATGAAGAACAACGGCGTGCAGGAAGGCGAGGTCGCCATCGACGAGTCGGCGGTGCGCGACATCGTGCGCTACTACACGCGCGAAGCAGGCGTGCGGGCGCTTGAACGCGAGATCAGCAAGATCTGCCGCAAGGTGGTCAAGAAGCTGCTCGCCGCCAATCCGGTGGCGCGTTCCGGCGGCCGGCGCAAGGCGGCGCCCGCGCAAAACCTGGAGCACATCTCGGTCACCTCCGAGAACCTCAGCGATTTCCTGGGCGTGCGGCGCTTCAATTTCGGTATGGCCGAAAAAGAAAACAAGGTCGGCCAGGTTACCGGCCTGGCCTGGACCGAGGTGGGCGGTGATCTGCTGACCATCGAGGTCGCCGACATGCCGGGCAAGGGCGTGGTGCTGCGCACCGGCTTGCTGGGCGACGTCATGAAGGAATCCGTCGAGGCGGCACGCACGGTCGTGCGCGCCAGGGCCCAGAAGTGGGGCATTGCCAACACCGCTTTCGAAAAGCGCGATCTGCACGTGCACTTTCCGGAAGGCGCCACGCCCAAGGACGGCCCTTCGGCCGGCATCGCCATTACGACGGCCATGGTATCGGCCCTGACCGGCATCCCGGTGCGCGCCGACGTGGCCATGACGGGCGAGATCACGCTACGCGGCGAAGTCCTGCCCATCGGCGGCCTGAAGGAAAAACTGCTGGCGGCGCATCGCGGCGGCATCAAGGTGGTGATGATCCCGGAAGAAAACGTGAAAGACCTCGCGGATATTCCGGACAACGTCAAGAATCACCTTGAGATCATTCCGGTACGCTGGATAGACCGGGTGCTTGAGGTCGCCTTGCAGAACATGCCCACGCCTTTGTCCGACGAGGAAGTCGCCCGTCTGGCCGCGGAAGCGGTCGCCAGCGCCAAGCCCGCCGGTGAAGCAGCGGGTGGTGTAATGAAGCATTGATGTCGGCGCTTCCAGGCGGCGCTCCTTGAAGCCAGCGCATCGGTTTCAAAGGGCGGCCGCAACGAAAGGCTGGTTCTCGTATGGCACGGGGCCAGCCTTTTTTATTGAGTTGATGCGCTTATGCGCCTTGAGCAGATGCGCCTTCAGGACAGTTGGGCGCCGCGGCGCCGGGCGGACAGGGCCTTTTTATAGCGGCGGTCGCCCGGATCGCTGGCCCGGGCGACGAAGGCCCGGGTCGTCCGCTGCACGATCTGGGCGATAAGTTCCATATAGCGGGTCGATGCGCCGGGGTAGACGATGACGCCAAGCAGCAAGGTGTCCAGATCGACCAGCAGCCTGAACTGGCCGGGCTGCTGGTCGACTTGGCTGTCGTCGTTCGAGGTGTTCACGATGATGGATACGGTATTGTCTTCCAGCACGGGCAGCGGCGCTGCCCGTCTTGCCGGCGTCGTGTTCCGGGCGTTGGTGTGGATGGACGGGGCCGCCCAGTTGTCTGGAAGCTGAGCGACGCGGCGCATGGGCTCGATAAAGATATTGGCCTTTTGATCGGGAAGCAGGGACATGGATAGCGCCTTGACACTGGAGACCAGATATAGCGTGGATTCCGGTGTGCCGGCATGGCCCCAGTCTATGGCGCTTCCGTCGTCGAGCAATACCCAGGACAGGTGCTTTAGTGCAGGGGTTTGCCGGCTGCCGGGCCGCATTTGATCGGGCAGGCCGAAAATAATTTGGCTGAAGGTCATCAGCTCGATCAGCTCATAGAAGCTGACGGGCCTGACTATGCGTTGATCCGGGGCCAGGCTGCGGCTGACGTATACGTTTTCCATGCGTCGGTCTCTTGTCGGGATAGTGACGGCCCGGATGGCGGGTTCCAGACAAAATGATAGCCACAGACGGCTCCGCCCAACATTACGGTGTCCATACCGTTTGGTAACGTTGGGTCGGGGCGAGGGCGGGTGCGGAAAAGAAAGGTGAAGCCAACGGGCGCCGGAAACGCCCTTAGTGCAGCGGCGTGTTGCGGATAAGCCCGACGGCAATGCCTTCGATGGAGAATTCGTCGGCGGCGGTGACCACGATGGGTTGGAAATCGGGGTTTTCGGGCAGAAGCTCTATGTGCTTGCCGGCGCGCGCGAAGCGCTTTACGGTGACTTCGTCGCCCAGGCGGGCGACCACGATTTGCCCATTGCGCGCGTCGGGCGACTTCTTGACGGCTAGGAGGTCGCCGTCGAGGATGCCGGCGTCGCGCATGCTTAGGCCGCGCACGCGCAGCAGGTAGTCGGGGGTTTGGCTGAACAGGGCGGGCTCGATGCCGATTTCGCGTTCGACGTGTTCGGCGGCCAGGATGGGGTTGCCGGCGGCCACGCGGCCCACCAGGGGGACCAGCAGTTGTGCCAGCGCCGACGAGGCTTGTTCCAGCAG
>JBARWC010000214.1:0-4542 GCA_049646585.1 Burkholderiaceae bacterium
TACATCCTGACCAATAACCACGTGGTCGCCAAGTCCAACGGCATCTTCGTCACGCTGACTTCGGGCAAGGAATACAAGGCCAAGATCATAGGCACCGATCCGCGCACCGACGTGGCGCTCATCAAGATCGACGCCGAAGGCCTGGTGCCGCTGCCCATCGGCGATTCGACCAAGCTCAAGAAAGGGCAGTGGGTCCTGGCCATCGGTTCGCCCTTCGGTCTGGATTCCACGGTCACGTCCGGCATTGTCAGCGCCATCAACCGCGACACCGGCGATTACCTGCCTTTCATCCAGACCGACGTGGCGGTCAACCCGGGTAACTCGGGCGGCCCGCTGATCGACCTGGCCGGCCAGGTCGTGGGCGTGAATTCGCAGATCATTTCGCAAAGCGGCGGCTTCATGGGTATTTCCCTGGCCATCCCCATCGACGAAGTCATGCGCGTGGTAGAACAGTTGAAGGCGCACGGCAAGGTCACGCGCGGTCGCATCGGCGTGCAGATCGGCCCCGTTTCCGACGATGTCGCCAAGGCCATCGGCCTGAAGGAAGCCAAGGGCGCCATGGTCAGCAATGTTGAACCAGGCGGTCCCGCGGCGCAGGCCGGCGTGCGTGCGGGCGACGTCATCGTCAAGTTCGATGGCAAGAGCATCAAGCACATGACCGATCTGCCGCGCATCGTGGGCGGTACCAAGCCCGGCGTGCGGGCCGACATGGAAGTCTGGCGCAAGGGCAAGACCCAGGCCCTGACCGTCAAGGTCGGCGAGATGCCCGATGCCGACAAGGCAGGTGAAGCCGCCAAGCCGGCCGCGCCCAAGGCCGCTCCCGCCGACGTGCTGGGCCTGAAGGTCACCGAGGTCGACGATGCCGCGCGCGGCAAGCTCGACATCAAGGGCGGCGTCCAAGTGGTGCAGGCCGAAGGCCCAGCCGCCGCCGCCGGCCTGGCCGCGGGGGACGTCATTGTTACAATTAACGATGTCGACATCGCCGGGCCGCAGCAGTACGCCAAGGTAGTGTCCGGTTTGGACAAGTCTCGCGCCGCGGCACTGTTGGTGGTGCGCGACGATCAATCGCAGTGGATAACCGTTACGCCCGGAAAATAATCCTCAGAAACAGCTAAAATGGCGTAAAGCAAGAAGGGAGCGCCCTCTGGCGCTCCCTTTTTCATGTTTGTCTCCAATTCATCCGCTCATTTTTGGTAAATGGGCTTCTTTTTGCAGGTTTATGGATCACATCCGCAACTTCTCCATCATTGCCCACATCGACCATGGCAAGTCCACACTGGCCGATCGCCTGATTCATCGTTGCGGAGGCCTGGACGATCGCGAAATGTCCACGCAAGTTCTTGATTCCATGGACATCGAGCGCGAAAGAGGCATCACCATCAAGGCCCAGACGGCGGCGCTCAGCTACAAGGCCAAAAACGGCAAGACCTACGCCCTGAATCTTATCGATACCCCGGGGCACGTCGACTTCTCCTACGAGGTCAGCCGCTCGCTGTCGGCCTGCGAGGGGGCCTTGCTGGTCGTCGACGCCTCGCAGGGTGTCGAGGCCCAGACTGTCGCCAACTGCTATACCGCCATCGAGCTGGGCGTCGAAGTCCTGCCCGTGTTGAATAAAATGGACCTGCCTTCGGCCGACCCGGAAGGGGCGCGCCAGGAAGTCGAGGACGTGATCGGCATCGACGCCTCGGACGCCATCCTGTGCAGCGCCAAGACCGGCCTGGGCATCGATGACATCCTGGAGACCATCGTCGCCAAGGTGCCGGCCCCGGTGGGCGACCCCGCCAAGCCGCTGCAGGCCCTGATCATCGACTCCTGGTTCGACAACTACGTGGGCGTGGTCATGCTGGTGCGCATCGTCAATGGCGTACTCAAGCCCAAGGACAAGATCCTGCTGATGGCCACGGGCTATTCCCACCTGTGCGAACAGATAGGCGTATTCACGCCCAAGTCCGTAAGCCGCAACGAGCTGTCAGCCGGCGAAGTGGGCTTCGTCATCGCCGGCATCAAGGAGCTCGAGCACGCCAAGGTGGGCGACACCATTACACTGGCCGGTAAGCCGGCCGAGACGGCCTTGCCCGGTTTCAAAGAGGTGAAGCCGCAGGTGTTTGCGGGTTTGTATCCCGTGGAAAGCAGCGAATACGACCAGTTGCGCGATTCGCTGGAAAAACTGAAATTGAACGATTCCTCGCTGATGTTCGAACCCGAGGTCTCGCAAGCGCTGGGCTTCGGCTTTCGCTGCGGTTTCCTGGGCCTGCTGCACATGGAAATCGTGCAGGAGCGCCTGGAACGCGAATTCGACATGGACATCATCACCACCGCGCCGTCGGTGGTGTACGAGGTCGAGCAGCGCGACGGTTCCGTCTCGATGATAGAAAGCCCCTCGCGCATGCCCGAGGTCGGCAACATCACCGAAATACGCGAACCCATCGTCACGGTAACCCTGTTCATGCCGCAGGAATACGTGGGGCCGGTCATGTCCTTGTGCATGGTCAAGCGCGGCGTCCAGTTGAACATGACCTACCACGGCCGCCAGGTGCATCTTAGCTACGAAATGCCGCTGGCCGAGATCGTGCTGGACTTCTTCGACAAGCTCAAGTCGGTGTCGCGCGGCTATGCCTCCATGGACTACGAGTTCAAGGAATACCGCGCGGCCGACGTGGTGCGGGTCGACCTGCTGATCAACGGCGACCGGGTCGACGCATTGTCCATGATCGTCCATCGCTCCAATGCCCGCTACCGGGGGCGCGAGGTGGTGTCCAAGATGCGCGGCCTGATTCCCCGCCAGATGTTCGACATCGCCATACAGGCGGCCATAGGCGCCGAGGTCGTCGCGCGCGAGAACGTCAAGGCCCTGCGCAAGAACGTGCTGGCCAAGTGCTACGGCGGCGATATCTCGCGCAAGAAGAAATTGCTTGAAAAGCAGAAGGCCGGCAAGAAGCGCATGAAGCAGGTTGGCAACGTCGAAATTCCCCAGGAAGCGTTCCTGGCTATATTGCAGGTCGAGGATAAATAACTTGAACAACAACAAGGTGTGCCGGGTATGAGCTGGGATTTCGCCCTTATCTTATTTTTGCTGCTGATCCTGACGGGCTTCGTCTGGTGCCTGGATTTCTTCCATCTGCGCGCCAAGCGGCGGGCCGATGCCGTGGCCGCCATGGCCGCCGCCGAGTCGGCTGTTGCGGGCCTGGGGGCGGCCGAGGCGCTGCGCGTGCGCCAGGAAGCCTACGACAAGGCCAACAGGGCGCCGTGGTGGGTCGAATACTGCGTCAGTTTCTTTCCGGTCATCCTCTTCGTGTTCGCGCTGCGCTCTTTCGTGGTCGAGCCCTTCCGCATTCCGTCCGGGTCCATGCTGCCCACCTTGCAAAACGGCGATCTCATCCTGGTCAACAAATTCCAGTACGGCATACGCCTGCCCGTCATCGACAAGAAGGTCATCGATATCGGCTCGCCCAGCCGGGGCGACGTCATGGTTTTCCGTTATCCGGTCGACCCAAGTGTCGACTACATCAAGCGCGTGGTCGGCTTGCCGGGCGACGTGGTGCAATATCAGAACAAGGTGCTGACCATCAACGGCCAGGAAGTCGCGCATGAGCGCGACGGCGACTACTTCGAGCCCGATCGCTCGGCCTATGTGGGGCGCTACGCCGAGCAGTTGGGCCCGGTCAAGCACGACATCCTGCTCAACAAGCAGGCGCCGCAGGACTACATGGCCATTTCCGATTACCCCTTCCGCAAGAATTGCGAATACCTGGGCAACGGCGTGCGCTGCACTGTCCCGCCCGGACATTACTTCATGATGGGGGACAACCGCGACAACAGCCTGGACAGCCGCTATTGGGGCTTCGTGCCCGATGAATACATCGTCGGCCGGGCCTTCTTCATCTGGATGAACTTCAGCTCACCCAGCCGCATAGGCGGATTCCGCTAATGGCCGGGCTGGCTTCCTTGCAGGCGGCGCTGGGGCATCAGTTCGCCGATGCTTCCCTGCTGGAGCAGGCGCTGACGCATCGCAGCCATAGCGCGCATCACAACGAGCGCCTGGAATTCCTGGGCGATTCGGTCCTTAATTTCGTGGTGGCCGCCTTGCTGTACAGGCGCTTCGCCAACATCGACGAAGGCGATTTGTCGCGCCTGCGCGCCAACCTGGTCAAGCAGGCCTCGCTGGCCGACATCGCCACCCGCCTGTCCCTGTCGCAGTATTTACGCCTGGGCGAGGGCGAACTGAAAAGCGGCGGTTTTCGCCGTCCTTCGATTTTGGCCGACGCGCTCGAGGCGCTGTTCGGCGCCGTATTCCTGGATGGCGGCTTCGACGCGGCCCAGAAAGTCATTGCCCGCCAGTACGAGCCGGTGCTGGTCAACGTCGATCCCAAGACGCTGGGCAAGGATCCCAAAACGCTGCTGCAGGAACTCCTGCAGGCGCGTAAACTGGATCTGCCCCTGTATACGGTGGTGGCCACGCACGGCGCCGCGCATAACCAGATGTTCGAGGTCGAGTGCCAGATACCCAAGCTGGACATCAAGGTCGTGGCGGCCGGCTCCAGC
>JBARWC010000215.1:0-4357 GCA_049646585.1 Burkholderiaceae bacterium
GCATGAGCGCCATGGCCGCCATCCGCTTTCTGGAGGCGGCCGTCTGCCAGGCCAACGCGGCACATGTCAGGGCGGCCAGCGCCAATGCGGCGGCCAGGCCGAATGAGGTCGAGAACGCCGTGCGCCAAGGGCCAAGACGGAAGAGGCCCGAAACAGGCTCATCGAGCGCATCGATACCCAATAAACCTAGGTTGAGCAAGGTGGCGCCTGCACCTAAAGCCAGCACGGCTAAAGCCATGCGGCGCTTGTCGGCGCGCACCGCATCCAACGCATGGCAGGCCGCCAATCCGATACCGAAAAATAGGCCGATGTACCCGCCCAAACGGGAAAGCCAGATGAGAAAGTTCCTGGCTGGGTGTGTTATGGGCTCCTGTATGCTGCTGGTTCCCCGGGTCCCGACTGAAAATGGCACGGTGCCGCCTATGGGATGGCCGTCCGCCGACACCACGCGCCAGCTCAGCGCATACGAGCCCTGCTGGCTCAATATCGGCAAAGGCAACTCCAGGCCCGCGGGCAGCACCTCGGTCTGGGTGATGTCCTCGATCGCGCCATCCGGCGCGATGATCTTGATCAGCAGCGGTGAGACAGGCTCGTTGAACATCAAGCGCACCGTGGCCGGCGCCTGGGCCAGAACAGCGCCAGCCTCGGGTGTGCTGGCGATGAGCGACGCATGGGCTAGTACGCCCGGCGCCCAGGCGAGCATCACCAGGGCACAAAGCCCTCTGATCAGCATGCTTAGCAAGCCGGGTAAGGACGCGCGTGCGTCGACACGGCACAAGATATGCGTATGCATCGTCTCTCCCTTCATAGCCGACGCGCTCTTTGAGGCATCGGCCACCAGTGTGGGTGGCTACTGCTTGGGCAGCAGCGTCAGTCCCGGTGCGGGAGAATCGGAATGGTCATCTGGCGCTTTCTTGTTGGCCGAAGGCAGGTCGATCCAGCGCGCCACACCCTGTTCGCACTCTTGTACGACAGGAAAGTACAGCGTGGTATCAGGCGCCAATTCGCCGCTCAGGTAGCCAACAAAGACGAATTCCTCGTAGTGTTCGTCCAGCAGCGGGCCGCCTGACCAGATCACCTCTTTGACGCCTGACGTGACCTTGGCGCCGTATTGTGTGTAGGGCTTGGCGTAATCGCCTTTGACGGTCTGAAGCGTCCACCCGGCCTTGGGTTGAGGCTTGACGCCGACGACCCCTTCAGGGACACGGACGCGGATTTTTGTGGTGGGTGAACCTTTGCAGCCGTGCGGAACGCTGAAAACGGCTTTGTAGCCGCTGTCTGCCGGCGCTTGCTTGATTTGAAGCGTTACGTGCGAGTACGCCGCAGGGGCGAGAAAGAATGCGGCCAGCATGACGGTGGCACGCGTGCGAACGCGAAGAATGGACATGAAAAAACCTCGGGAATGAAATCGTTGGAAAGTGACCGGGTCAAGCACGATCACTTACGAAAAATCAACCGAGGTTTGAAGGGGGAGCACGTGAGCCCAGTGGCGGACCCAGCGCGGGCATCGGCGCCCGAGCATGATTGCGATGTGGCAGCGAGATGGGATGATGGGCAATGATGCCTGCCAGCGCGACCGATTCCTGGCCGGGCATCGACGCTTGCGATACAACGATGCCGAAAGGGCAATCCTGATTATCGAAGTGGTCGCTAGGAGACGGCTGATCGGGCTGATCGTTTAAATCCACCAGCAGTGTGCTCGTGCCGCCACCCACAGTGCAGAAGGTAATGGCGAAGTTGCCGTCACGCCCGCCGGAAAGATCCGGCATGTAACCCATGGGAATGACCGCACGGCAGAGAAACGACAGAACAGTCAGGCAAAACAAAACATGCCAGACTCGCGTACTTCTATGCCGAAGTGGTTGTCGAAGGGCCAACATGCGCCACAGCATATCACAAACACAACCGCCCAAAAAACGCGCTCGCGCCTTTCTTGAACCGAGTAGCCGTACGGCCTCTTGAAATCGAGCCTTCGGCAGTGGGAAACCCGTCAAAGCAGACTAAATGCGTCAAAAGCCGAACCAAGTATTGCGCTTGCCATTCTTGGCAACACGTCATGCACGCTTATGCTACAGAAGACTCCTACTCTCAAGCTTCTCACCGATGTAAACAATAAAACATTGCGTCTTGGCCGGAAAATGTCGGGTTTCGTTGATGGCGTAAACCGGCGCCGAAGGCCCGTACCACTCGGGCAGAAATGATTGAGCCGGCCCTGCTCGTCACCCTCGACGGTGTTTTCCTTGGACAGCACAGCCACCCTCATGCCCGGCGTTGCCGGTCGCTGCATCAGATCGATGCAATTGATCTGTCTCCGTCCACCGACTGCAACCTCGAAAGTCATGGCATTGCGGTTCAAAACCCAGGCAACTCTCTTCCCGCCACTCAAGAGCATGCATTCAAGCTCAGACAGGTCCGCAGGTTGTTAAGGAACAGCGACTTGATCAAAAACGCACAAAGCGGCGTACCGACCGCAGCGCAGGGGGTAAGCCCGCGTGCAGTGAGGGATTGGCGAAAAAAGTCTATGCATCCAACACGAGCACTCTACCGACCGATCCACTGAATATGGATAGCGATAAAGTTACACAGATTTTATGCGGGCAAGGCATTTTGAGATAGAAAATTTACGCCCTAAGGCTGGATAATTGGATCCGGGTATAGATAATTAACTGGCTAACTGGGTTATCGCGCTGGCCGCTTGTTGCATATGGCTCAAACCGAGCGTCTTATTTGAACACCCAACGTAGCAACGATGCCCAACGCTCAACAAAAGGAAAAAAAATGGATTTCATTATCGGATTGATATCGCTTGGATTGTTTGCATATTTGCTTTACGCACTGATCAAACCCGAGAATTTTTGATCGCAAATCATATAAATCAATCGAGGTGCATTTATGGGTGATTTCTTGTTTTTGGCATTAGCTTGCGGATTTTTCTTAGTCACGGTGGGGTTCATCGTTGGCCTCGAAAAAATCTGATCGGAGTCCAAGATGACTGTCGACACTGTTCAATTCGCCATCATCCTGGTGACCATGACCTGCTTGGTCGTGGTGCTCGGGAAATGGATGGCACGTCTTTTCACAAGTCCTGCGCACAGTTTTCTGGAGCGCGGTACCTATCGAGTTCTTGGCATTGATCCGTCGGAGAAGATGTCATGGAAGCGCTACGGGATGGTCCTCGTCCTGAGCAACGCCGCCATGATGCTCCTTGGCTACGTTCTACTGCGCGTGCAGCAGTATTTACCCGGTGATGCGCTGCAGAGAGCGTCTCAAACGCCTGATCTCGCATTCAATACTGCGGCTTCGTTCATCACCAACACCAACTGGCAAGCCTATTCCGGCGAAAGCAGCCTGTCGAACTTTTCGCAAATGGCAGTCATCACCTTCTTGATGTCTGTCAGCGCAACGACGGGCGTGGCTGCCGCAGGCGGCTTCATTCGGGGCCTGAGCCGCAGATCCTCTGGCGACATCGGCAACTACTGGGTGGATTTCACCCGTGTGCTCTATCGGCTTTTGCTGCCGCTGTGCTTTGTGATGGCACTGGTCTATGTCTGGCAGGGCATGCCGCAAACGCTGAGTGCCGACGCGGTTGTTGCCACGCTCGAAGGAGCCAAGCAACAGATCATCATGGGGCCAGTCGCAAGCTTCGAGACGATCAAGCACATCGGCACTAACGGTGGGGGCTTCTTTGGCATGAATGCCGCACACCCGTTTGAGAACCCGACGCCGCTGACCAACACGCTGCACATGCTCAGCATGCTGCTGATCCCTTCGGCGCTGACGTATACGTTCGGTTCGATGATCATGCGCCGCAGCCAAGGCTGGGCCTTCTTTGGCGCTTTCGTTGTGATGTTCGTAGGCTTCCTGGCGTTGATCTACAACGCGGAGCACGGCGGCAACCCGATGCTAACTCCCCTGGGCGTGGATCAGACGCAAACCGCGCCGCAAGGAGGCGGCAACATGGAGGGCAAGGAACTGCGCTTTGGCGTGGCTCAAAGCAGCATGTTTGCAGCGGTGACCACAGCCGCGACCACCGGCTCGGTCGACTCGATGCACGACTCCTACACCCCGATGGGCGGGTTCGTGCCGTTGGCGCAGATGATGCTCAACAACGTATTCGGTGGAGATGGCGTGGGCCTGATTAATCTGATCACTTACGCCATCCTCACGGTATTCCTCGTGGGCATGATGATCGGCCGAACTCCAGAGTTCCTTGGCAAAAAAGTCGAGGCGCGGGAGATGAAGTACGTGATGATCGCCGTGCTCGCCCATCCGTTGAGCATCCTCGGATTCACGGCCATCGCATGCCTGGTCCCGGCCACCATGGAAAGCTTGGCCAACCTCGGGCCACACGGCTTCA
>JBARWC010000216.1:0-1548 GCA_049646585.1 Burkholderiaceae bacterium
GTCATCAATCGTCCCTTGCGGTCCGGGCAGCGTATCTATGCCCGCAATACCGATTTGATCGTCATCGGCGTGGTCAGCCAGGGCGCCGAAGTGATTGCCGATGGCAACATCCATGTGTATGGCCCGCTGCGCGGCAAGGCCATGGCGGGCGCACGCGGCGACGCCACCGCCCGCATCTTCACCACGCAATTGGATCCCGAGCTGCTGGCCATCGCCGGCGTGTACCGCGTCATCGAAACGCAGTTGGACCCGTCCTTGCGCAACCAGCCCTGCATCGTCCATCTGGATGGCGACATCCTGCGCACGACGGCGCTGGGGCAATGACGGATATTTTTTGTTTCCAAGCCGGATACGAATTAAGGCCGGCTTAGGGTGTTTTGATGCAGTTTTGCATTACGATTACGTGATTTATAAAAACCTAAAGGACTTCTAACGTCATGGCGCGAATTGTTGTGGTGACTTCCGGCAAAGGCGGGGTGGGGAAAACCACCACCAGTGCAAGCTTCTCATCGGGCCTGGCGATGAAAGGCCACAAAACCGTGGTCATCGACTTCGACGTCGGCTTGCGCAACCTGGACCTGATCATGGGCTGCGAGCGGCGCGTGGTCTACGACTTCGTCAACGTCATCCAGGGCGAAGCCACGTTGAATCAGGCGCTTATTCGCGATAAGCAGCTTGAAAACCTGTTCATCCTGCCCGCATCGCAAACCCGCGACAAAGACGCCCTGACCCGCGAAGGCGTGGAAAAGGCCTTGAACGACCTGGCCGACATGGGCTTCGAATACATTGTTTGCGATTCGCCCGCCGGCATTGAAACCGGCGCCCTGATGGCGTCCTACTTCGCCGACGACGCGCTGGTCGTGACCAACCCCGAAGTCTCCTCGGTGCGCGACTCCGACCGCATCCTGGGCATACTGTCGGCCAAGTCCCGGCGTGCGGAAAAAGGCGAAGAGCCCATCAAGGAATACCTGCTGCTCACCCGCTACAACCCCAAGCGCGTGGCCGAAGGCGAAATGCTTTCGCTGAAAGACATCGAGGACATCCTGCGCATCAAGCTGATCGGTGTGATTCCCGAATCCGAAGCCGTGCTGCAAGCCTCGAACCAGGGCATTCCCGCCATCCATCTGCGCGACAGCGACGTTGCCGCCGCCTACCAGGACGTCATAGCGCGCTACCTGGGCGAGGAAAAGCCGCTGCGTTTCGTCGACTACGAGAAGCCCGGCCTGTTCAAGCGCCTGTTCGGAGGAAAGTAATATGTCCTTCCTGTCCTTTCTGCGCGGCCAAAAGAAAACCTCGGCCAGTGTCGCACGCGACCGTCTTCAGCTCATACTTATCAACGAGCGCGGCGACGGGGTAACGCCCGACTACCTGCCGCGCTTGCAAAAAGAGCTGGTCGAAGTCATATCGCGCTACGTCAAGATCGATCCCAACGACATCAAGGTCAATCTCGACCGGCAGGACTCCCTTGAGATCCTGGAGGTCAAGATCGAAATGCCCCAAGGCGAAGCCAGCCAGGGCTGATCCCTGCGTCGGCCAGGCGCTCGGGGC
>JBARWC010000217.1:0-74768 GCA_049646585.1 Burkholderiaceae bacterium
GCCTAGGGCCGCGCGGCCGGCGCCGCCGCGCCCCGCCCGGGGGCTACATACAGGCGGTCATACCGCCGTCCACCACCATGGTCTGCCCCGTGACGAAGCCCGACTCGCGCGATGCCAGGAATACCACGGCGGCCGCGATGTCCTCGGGCTCGCCCCATTTCTTCTGCGGCACCCTGTCGTACAGCCAGGAAGTGAAATCGGGGTCGTCCCACAGATTGCGAGTGAGCTCGGTGCGGATATAGCCCGGCGCGATGGCATTGACGGTAATGCCGTCTTCGGCCAGCTCGGCGGCCCATTGCCTGACCAGACCGTGCAGCGCCGACTTGGCGGCGGTATAGGCCGTAATGCCCTTTCTGCCGGCCAGCGCCGTAATCGATCCGGTAAAGATAATGCGCCCATAGCCCTGCCTGGCCATGCTGGCGGCAATGTGCCGCCCCAAGGCCCATTGCGAGGTCAGGTTGGCAAACAGCACCCGCTCGAAATCGGCCAGCGGAAAGCTCGACAGCGGCTCGCGATGCTGGATGCCGGCGTTGGAAAAGAAAATGTCGATTCGACCCAGCCGCTCCAGCATGCCGTCCACGGCCCGGGTCGCCTGCTCGACATCGGCGATATCGAAGGGCAGCGCATGCGCGTCCAGGCCTTGCTTGCGCAACGTCTTGGCCGCCTGTTCGAGCGTGACGGGGTCGCGGCCGTTGAGGATCACGGTTGCGCCCTTGCGCCCCAATGCCTGTGCCGCCGCATAGCCTATGCCGCGTGAAGAACCGGTAATCAGCGCCACTCGGCCCGAGAAATCGAACATGACAGTCTCCCTGGAGTCGATCGTAATGCTTAGAACGCGACCTTGTCGGCGCCCTTCAGGTGCAGGATGGCGCGCGCTTCGTCCGGCGTCGCCACATCCAGGTTCAGGGCTTCCAGGATGACGCGCATGCGGCTTACCTGCTCGGCATTGGACGAAGCCAACTGGCCCGGGCCTATCCACAACGAATCTTCCAGGCCGACACGCACGTTGGAGCCCATGGCCGCGCCCATGGTGGCCAGGGGTATCTGATTGCGGCCCGCGCCCAATATGGACCACTGGTAATCGTGCCCGAACAGGCGGTCGGCCGTACGGCGCATATGCATCAGGTCTTCGGGGTCGGGGCCTATGCCGCCCAATATGCCGAACACCGACTGGATGAAGGGTGGGCTTTGCACCAGGCCGCGATCCATGAAGTGCGCCAGGTTGTACAAGTGGCTGATGTCGTAGCACTCGAATTCGAAGCGCGTGCCGTTTTCAGCCCCTTGCCGCAATATGGTTTCGATATCCTTGTAGGTGTTCTTGAAGATCAGGTCGCGGCTGTTTTCCAGATGCTGCCTTTCCCATTCGTGCTCGAAGGTCTTGAAGCGTTGCAACATGGGAAACAGGCCGAAGTTCATCGAGCCCATGTTCAGCGACGCCACTTCGGGCTCGAAGGTCATGGCCGGACGCATGCGTTCCTGCACGCTCATGTGCGGGCTGCCGCCGGTGGTGATGTTGACCACGGCATGGGTGGCCGCCTTGATTTTTTCCAGGAAGGGCCTGAAGAACTCGGGGTCCTGGGTAGGCCTGCCGTCTTTCGGGTCGCGCGCATGCAGGTGCAGTATGGCCGCGCCCGCTTCCGCCGCCGCAATCGCAGCATCGGCGATTTCGTCCGCCGTCACCGGCAAATGGGGCGACATGCTGGGCGTGTGTATGGCTCCGGTCACCGCGCAGGTGATGATGACTTTCTTCTTGCTGGCCACGGCTTTCCTTCAATTGACGATGGGTTGATCCGGATCGGCGGCATCCGCCTCTTGCTTGTGCCGCAGCAGCGCCATCAGGCGCTCGTCGCGCCACAAGCGGCGTTGCAGCAGTTGTTCCTTGGGAAGCAGGCCGCGCCGCTGCCGCTCCACGGCTTCGACCAGTTGCTCGGGCCAGGGGCCGGTGCCGGTCTGTTCATGGGAGATCGACTGATACATGCCGCCGTAGCGCGAGCAGTAATCCCGCAGGCCGTCGGGTGCATTCAGGTCGATGGTCTCGAAGGGCCCCATGAAGGACCAGCGCAAGCCCAGACCATCCTTGACGGTGACGTCCAGATCCTCGGCGCTGACGGCGCCGCTCTCGACCAGGCGAAACGCCTCGCGCAGCAGCGCGCCTTGCAAGCGGTTCAGCACGAAGCCTTCCAGTTCCTGGTTGACGATCACCGGCTTCTGACCGGCAGCGAGCATGACGTTCCTGGCCTTGTCGATGGCGACCGGATCGGTCCAGGGCGCCCCGCAAAGCTCGACCACGGGAATCAGATAGGGAGGATTCACCGGATGCGCCACCAGGCAGCGCCGGCGGCCCGGCAGCGCTTCGGTAAATGCGGAGGCCGGAATGCTGGACGTCGAACTGGCCAATATCGCGTCGGACGCGCTTAGCTGGTCCAGTTTGCCGAATATGTCCTTCTTGACATCCAGGCGCTCGGGCAGGTTCTCCTGCACATACTCCGCGCCTTTCAGGGCCTGTTCCAGTTGCGCGAACACCTGTATGCGCGACAAGGCTTCTTCGGCGTCGCCTAGCAGCCCATGCTTTTCCAGCTCGCGCATCTGGCGTGCTATCAATTCATGCGCGCGCGCCAGGGCCTGGCCGTCGCCATCCCACACCGAGACCTGGCAACCTGCCCGTGCAAAGACGATGGCCCATGCCTGGCCTATCAGGCCCGCGCCCACTATCGCTATTTTCATTTCGGTTCCCGCCGCACCGTCAATTCAAGGACTGGGTGTGGCCGTCCACCGCCAGGGCCTGGCCGCTGACGCTGCCCGAGGCCGGGCTGGCCGTGAACAAGGCCATGTTGGCGATGTCGCGGGCGGTGACCATGCGCCCCAGGGATGCCTGCTGCTCGTAGGCGCGCGCTACCTCGTCGACCGGCGCGCCCAGGGCCTTCGCCTTGGCGGCGATGACGGCGCGTATGCGCGGACCCTCCACCGCACCCGGCAGAATGGCATTGACGCGAATGCCGTAGCGGCCTAGCTCTATGGCCAGCGATTTGGTAAAACCCACCACCGCCCATTTGGATGCCGCATAGGCCGACCGACCGGCGAAGCCCAGGTGCCCCGCCACCGACGACATATTGATCATGACCCCGGCGTCCGATTCCTTGAGCATCGGGACCGCCAGCCTGGCGCACAGGAACTGGCCGGTAATGTTGACGGCCAGGGTCTTGTCCCAATCGGCGCGATTCAGGGTTTCGACATAGCCCGTGGGCCCGGCTATGCCCGCATTATTGATCAGCACATCCAGGCCGCCGAAAGCGGAGCTGACCTGGCGGAACAATTCCGCCACGCTGGCCTCGTCGGACACGTCGGCAATCACCGCATGGACCTGGGGCAATTCGGCCCTGGCCGCCGCCAAGGCCTGTTCATCGATATCGCAAACAAATACATCGCAACCCGCCGTCGTGAACACCCGGGCCATTTCCAGCCCCAGGCCGCTGGCCCCCGCGGTGATCAATACCTTTTTGCCCGCCATGCTTGCATCGTTGAACACAACCGCTCCTTAGTCGTCCAGCCGTTTTTGCGACAGCCCCGGCGGCATCGCCGCCAACGGCCATTTACTCGCTATACTATCTAACCGTGATCTCAGATCACACCTAGTAGTAACCCTAGCAACCTATGTCCAGCCTTCTTAGCCCCGCGCCCCGCCGCGAAACGCTGGGTGCAAACGTTTTATTTCAAATCAAGGAGCTCTTGCTTACCGGGCAATTGATGCCTGGCGAGCAGTTGTCCCTGCGGTCCACGGCCGAAGCGCTGGGGGTCAGCGTCATGCCGGTGCGCGAAGCCGTCTACCAATTGGTCGCCGATCAGGCGCTGGAAGTGGCCCCCAACCGTTCGGTGCGGGTACCGCTAATGAGTGCGGAACAGTTCCAGGAAATCACCAAGATCCGGCTGCAGATAGAAGGCTATGCCGTGGAGCAGGCGGCGCAGCACACGCCGCCCGAATTGATCACGGCGCTGCACCGCCTGAACGACCGGCTGTCCGACGCCATGAAGACCGCCGACAAGGCGGCCGTCGTACTGAACAACAAAGAGCTGCATTTTCTGGTGTATGCCGCCGCGGGCATGCCCATGCTGGTCAAGATGATAGAAAGCCTGTGGCTTAGAATAGGACCGGTGCTGAACTACGACCTCAGGGCAGGGTCCGAGCGGACGCAAAAAAGAATTGCCGTGGCGCACCACGCCCGCATGATAGACGCCCTGGAGCGCGGCGATGCGGAGCAGGCGCGCCAAGCCCTGCACGACGACATAGAAAGCGCATTCCAGCACATCCTGACCAAGCAGTTTTCTTGATGAGAGACGCGATGAATGCTCCCGCCGCCGCAGGTGCAACGCCCCTGGAACGCTACGTCCGCAGCCTGCCCAAGGCCGAGCTGCATCTGCACATCGAAGGCACGCTGGAACCGGAGCTGATTTTCAGCCTGGCCCGGCGCAACGGCATCGCCCTGCCCTATGCCTCGGTCGAGGACTTGCGCCGCGCCTATCAGTTCACCGACCTGCAATCCTTCCTGGATCTTTACTATGCGGGCGCCAGCGTGCTCATCCAGGAAAGCGACTTCTACGACATGACCATGGCCTATCTGCGGCGCGCGCACCATGATGGCGTGGTGCATGCCGAGCTCATGTTCGACCCGCAAACCCACACCGGACGCGGCATCGCCATGGATACCGTGTTCGCCGGAATCGCCGGCGCCTTGCGCGATGCGCGCCGCCTTCTGGGCATGAGCGGCTACTTGATACTGAGCTTCCTGCGCCACCTTAGCGAAGACGAGGCCCAGGCCACGCTGGATGCCGCCCTGCCCCTGCGTGAGCAGTACAAGGACGTCTGGACAGGCATAGGCCTGGATTCGGCCGAGCGCGGCAACCCGCCCGAAAAATTCGCCCGCGTCTATGCCCGCTGCAAGCAGTTGGGCTTCCGGCTGACCGCGCATGCGGGTGAAGAAGGCCCTGCCGCCTATGTGCGCGACGCCCTGGACATACTGGGCGTGGAGCGCATAGACCACGGCGTCCGCAGCGAAGAAGATCCCGCCCTGCTGCGGCGCCTGCAAGCCGACCGCGTACCCCTGACGGTGTGCCCGCTGTCCAACCTGAAGCTATGCGTGGTGCGCGACCTGCGCCAGCACAATTTGGCCCGCCTGCTGCGGCAAGGCCTGATGGTCACCGTCAATTCCGACGACCCCGCCTACTTTGGCGGCTACATCGCCGACAACTACACGGCCGTTGCGCAAGCCCTGCAGCTGGATCACCAAGAAATCGCCGCCCTGGCGCGCAACAGCCTGGAAGCGTCTTTCCTGCCGCCGGAACAAAAGCACGCACTGCTTGCAAAGCTGGACGCCGTGCCGGCGCCACAGGATTGAATCGCCGCCGTCACGACTCCAGGCTGGCGGCGGAGCCATCCGCCGCTCAGGCCTCCTGCAACACATTGCGGGGGCGGCCGCCCAGCCAGACCAGGCCCAGGCCGCCCAATGCCAGCATGGCTCCGGCTAGCGGCACGGCGGCATAGCCCAGGCCCTGGCCGATGACTGCGCCGCCCAGGGCTGCGCCCACGGCATTGCCCAGATTGAACGCGCCGACGTTGACCGACGAAGCCAGGCCGGGCGCCTGGGCCGCAGCCTGCATGACGCGCATCTGCACCGGAGGCACAATGCCAAAGGCGGCTGCGCCCCAGACTACGAGGCCAATGGCGGCGCCCACGTGGGTGGTCAGCATCCAGGGCAGTACGGCCATGCTGACGGCAAGCAGCGCGAGGATAAGCTTGGTGGCGCCATCCAGCGACCAGTCGGCCAGTCTGCCGCCTATGCTGTTACCCAGCGTAAAGCCGATGCCGATCAACACCAGGGCGAAGGCCACAAAACCGGGGCTGGCATGGGTGATATCGGCCAGCATGGGAGCCACATAGGTGTAGAGCGTGAACATGGCGCCGGCGCCCAGCACTGTAGTACCCATGGCCAGCAGCACTTCGGGGCGAGCCAGGACCTTCAGTTCGCGGCGCACGTCGGGGGGCGTGCCGGGTTCACCCTTGGGCAGGGCCAGCCACAGCGCGGCAATGGTGATCAAGCCCAGCGCGGCCGTGCCGGCGAAGGCCACGCGCCAACCGACCTGCTGGCCGATCCAGGTGGCGGCAGGCACGCCGCCGATGTTGGCGATGGTCAAGCCCATGAACATCATGGCAATGGCGCTGGCCTGCTTGTCCTTGGGCACCACGCTGGCGGCCACTACGGCTCCGATGCCGAAGAAGGCGCCATGGTTCAGGCTGGTGATCAGGCGCGACAGCAGCAAGGTGGTGTAGCTCGGCGCAAAGGCCGACAACAGGTTGCCCACGGTAAACAGCACCATCAGCGCCATCAGCGCCGCGCGTTTGCCGAAACGGCTGAACAGCAGGGTCATGATGGGTGCGCCGACCATCACGCCAATGGCGTAGGCCGAGACCAGCATGCCCGCCGTGGGGATGCTCACCTGCACGCCGTCGGCGATTACGGGCAGCAGACCCATGGGAGTAAATTCGGTGGTGCCAATGGCAAATGCGCCAATGGCCAGAGCAAGCAAGGCGGCCGAGGATTTCATGGCTATCTATCCTTTGAAAAACTCGGGAGTCCCTACGGCGAAAGTCGCCAGGGTCAAGGTAAACAGGGCAAGAGGCATGGCAGCAATCCGGTGAAGTTGTTTTGATGGATTGCAGTGTGCTCGATTTATATTTATAGATTAAGCCCTATTTCCAACAAACCTTTTTGAAATAAATTCAATAATTAAAACCACCTTTGGCCTGTGGCTTGGCGCAGCCCGATCTTCCGACCCCAATCACCCGGGGCATAAAAAAACCCACCGCGAAGGTGGGTTTTTTGAATCGTGCCAGTTATTAGATAACTTGGATCGATTTGGCTTGAGGGCCCTTTTGGCCTTCGGCCGCTACGTAGGAAACGCGCTGGTTTTCTTCGAGCGATTTGAAGCCGGTGCCGATGATGTCGGTGTGGTGAGCGAACAAGTCCTTGCCGCCCGACTCAGGCTTGATGAAGCCGAAGCCCTTTTCGTTGTTGAACCACTTAACAATACCAGTTTCTGTTTGCATTTTTGCAATCCCTAAAATAAATGGGCGGATGCCCCCTATAGAAGACTGTCAAGGTGTAGAGATTTGAGCAAAAAAGTACTGGTGTAACTGGTACTGGATTGTACTAACATCAACGAACTTGAAAATCTAGGTCGCATATTATATCCAAGACAAATTCAAGTCAACACGAAATCCTGGCAAAAATCTCTGATTTGTGGCATTTTAGTATCAAATCATAACCTTTGAAGCACAAGCTAGCATGCAAGCGCTACCCCGCAGTTTTTACGACCGGGACACCGTGCTGGTTGCCCACGAGCTATTGGGCAAGCTTCTGGTCCATCAAGTCGATGGAACAGAACGTATCGGCAAGATCGTCGAAGTCGAAGCATACCTGGGCCCACACGACCTGGCGGCCCACACTTCCAAAGGCATAACGCCACGCACCCGGGTCATGTTCGGTCCGCCCGGACACGCCTACATCTACCTGATCTACGGCATGCACCACTGCATGAACGTGGTCACCGAAGCCGACGGCACAGGCGCCGCGGTGCTGCTGCGCGCCCTGGAGCCCATCGCCAACCTGTCCAACAATACCAACGGCCCCGGTCGCCTATGCAAGGCCATGGGCGTGGACCGCAGCCACTACGGCCACGATCTTTGCAGCAAAGACTTCTTCATTGCCGAAAACCCCGAAAAAGAGCTCATCAACATCGTGGAGCGCCCCAGGGTGGGCGTGGACTATGCCGGCGAATGGGCGGCCAAGCCATTACGCTTCTACGTGGAAGGCAGCCGCTACGTCTCGAAGAAGTAAGCGGGGCCGAAACAGCCCACGAGACAGCCCCAAAAAACTATGTTATAGTTACGCCTCTTTTGCAGCGGCTGTAGCTCAGTTGGATAGAGTACTTGGCTACGAACCAAGGGGTCGTGGGTTCGAATCCTGCCAGCCGCGCCAGAATTTACTAGTGTTTTCAGCTAGTTAGAACCGCCTAGGGCTCCAACCCCTAGGCGGTTTTTTTCTTTCTGGGGGAATTTGTGCGGGGCGCATGCCCACAGACATGCGGCATTGACACCGACGCCCTGCCGAATGCGGCAACGCGGCCTTTCGCCGCCCAAGGGCGTAAAATCATCTCGCCCCTTCAGCCCTTCCGGTTTACGCCATCCCGCCATGCATGCCCCGCTTCCGGCTGCGACCCGCAGCGCCTTTCCCTACGACTACGCCCGTATTGAATCGGTGATCGCCGAATTCCTGCCGCAATGGCGCGGCATGGGCCTGGACGCCGTGGTGGCGATTGCGCGCGGCGGGCTGGTGCCGGCGGTCATGGCATCCACGGACTTGTCCCTGCCCCTGCACGCCCTTTCGTACTCCCGCGAAGATCGCCGGGTTTCGTGGTTCTCCGTCAGCCAACCTCGGCCGGGGGCCAGGATATTGCTGGTCGAAGACATAGCGGGGCGCGGCACCACCTTGGCCGATTGCGTGGAGTTCTTGCGCAAACAGGGCTATGAGCTTGCCGTATTCACCCTGGCGTACGATGCCGACTCGCGCATCAAGCCCGATTTCGGCCTGGAAATCCCGGCCGGCTTTCGCGCCTGGTTTCCCTGGGAACGCAACTCCATCACCCCGGCCTTCGACCAGACCGGCAACAGGCCAGGCCGGCCCGAGCACGAGTACGCCTCGTGGGCCATAGACCTGGACGGAGTGCTGCTGATGGACCTGCCCGAACAGCAATATGCACTGGCCCTGAACGAAACATTGGCGCAGCGCGACCTGCTGCTGCCCGCCGACATTCTTCCGGGGCTGGACCTCGACGATGTCACCATCATCACCGGCCGGCCGGAGCAGGACCGCGATCGCACTCAGGCCTGGCTGGATAGGCACGGCTTTCACGGGCCACTGGTCATGCGCGACGAAAGCCGGCATACGCCCCAGGAAACCGCCCGGCACAAAGCCGAGGCCATACTGTCCCGCTGCCATACCCATTTCATTGAAAGCGATCCCGTCCAAGCCCTGGACATTGCACGAATCGCCAAAGTGGCCAGGGTGATATGGTGGAATGGCGGGCAAGCGCTGGCTGTCTACGCCAGCCCCATCGAACACCTGCGCTTGACATAAAAGCAAGACGGGTTTCTCCTGCCAGCCAGAGGGGAAACGATACATGCGAAAATCACCGGCAATAGCTCGTCGCACTTTTCATTAAAATGCCTCTGTGCGCGGAAAGCCTACAAAATCAACAATCAAATCAGGAGCCAGACTTGTCTACCCTATCCAAGATGACTTGCGTCGAAGACTTTCGCCGATTGGCGGAACGGCGCGTGCCCAGAATGTTCTACGACTACGCCGATTCGGGCTCATGGACGGAAGACACCTACCGCTCCAATGAAACAGATTTCCACAAGCTGAAGTTCCGCCAGCGTGTCGCGGTGGACATCGAAAAGCGCAGCTACCGCTCGTCCATGATAGGCATAGACGTCGCCATGCCCGTGGCCATCGCGCCCACCGGCCTGACCGGCATGCAGCATGCCGACGGCGAGATCCTGGGCGCCAAGGCGGCTGAAAAATTCGGCATTCCCTTCACCCTGTCCACCATGAGCATCTGCTCCATCGAGGACATTGCCGCCCATACCCGCCAACGCTTCTGGTTCCAGCTGTACGTCATGCGCGACCGCGATTTCATGGAACGCCTGATCGACCGGGCCAAGGCGGCCAACTGCTCGGCGCTGGTGCTCACCCTGGACCTGCAGGTTCTGGGCCAACGCCACAAAGACATCAAGAACGGCCTGTCCACGCCGCCCAAGCCCACACTGGCCAACCTGATCAACCTGGCCACCAAGCCGCGCTGGTGCATGAACATGCTGAACACCAAGCGCCGCAGCTTCGGCAACATCGTGGGGCATGCCAAGGGCGTCAGCGACCTTTCCTCCCTGTCTTCCTGGACGGCCGAACAGTTCGACCCGCGCCTTAGCTGGAAAGACATCGAGTGGATCAAGGAAAGGTGGGGCGGCAAGCTGGTCCTGAAGGGCATCATGGACGAGCAAGACGCGCGCCTGGCCGTGGAGTCCGGCGCCGACGCCCTGATCGTGTCCAACCATGGCGGCCGCCAGCTGGATGGCGCGCCGTCCTCGATATCGGCCCTGCCGCGCATTGCGCACGCCGTGGGCAAAGACATCGAAGTCTGGATGGACGGCGGCATCCGCTCCGGGCAAGACGTGCTGAAAGCCATCGCCCTGGGCGCCAAGGGCACCATGATAGGCCGCTCCTTCCTTTATTCGCTGGGCGCGATGGGCGAAGCGGGCGTCTACCGCTGCCTGCAGATGATCGCCAACGAACTGGACATCACCATGGGCTTCTGCGGCCATACCAATATCCACGATATCGACCGCTCCATCCTGCTTAACCCGGAAATCTTCGACTGATGAACACACCTTCCAAAACCCACGCCGTCGTCGTCGGCGGCGGCACCATGGGCGCCGACGTTGCGGTGGTATTGCTGCGTGCGGAATGCCACACCACCATCGTCGAGCCCGATACGTCCCGGCACGCGACGATAGCCGCCCGCATCGACGCGGGCCTGGCCCACCTGGATCGCGCCGGCAACAGCCGCTACGCGTCCATCGTCGCCTCGCTCGAGGACGCGGACTGGGCCGCCACGCGGCTGGTCATCGAATGCATACCCGAAAAGCTGGCCCTGAAGCAGACGCTGTTCGCCAAGCTGGTGGAGCTGTCCACGCCCGACACCATTCTGTGCAGCAACAGTTCCAGCTACCCGATCAGCCTCATCGCCCAAGGGCTGTCCACCCGGAACCGCATGCTGGGCCTGCACTTCTTCATGCCCGCCCACATCATTCCATTGGTCGAAGTCGTATTAAGCGAGGACACCGAGGCCGGCCTGGGCGAAGCGCTGGCGGCCTTCATACGCCGCTGCGGCAGTGTTCCCGTGCTGGTCAGGAAAGACGTTCCGGGCTTTCTGGCCAACCGCCTGCAACACGCCATGGCGCGCGAAGCCTACTCCTTGATCGAGCAAGGCATAGCCAGCCCCGAAGACGTCGACGCCGCCGTGCGCTTCGGCTTCGGCTTCCGCTACCTGGCCGCCGGCCCCATCCTGCAGCGCGATCACGGCGGCCTGGACGTTCATTGCGCGGCGGCGCGCAGCATGTACCCCACGCTTTGCAATGACGACGCGCCCCCCGCCATATTGGCCGATCGCGCCGAAGCGGGAAAAACCGGCATCAAGGCAGGAGAAGGCTTCTATACCTGGACGCCCGAAACCATCCAGGCCGAACGCCAGCGCTACGACAGCTTGCTGCGTGCCGGCCTGGAGCTACTGGCCGGCGAACTGCCGGAAATCCAGCCCTGATCAGGCATCGGCATCGGTCATCGCCCGGGTCAGTCTCGGGCGGTTTTCCTCTACGCTGCTCAAGGCCTGGACTTCCCGCATGGTCGCCAGGCAGCGCTCGGTAAGCCGCTGATACTGCCGCGTACCGAATGATTTATGCGCAACCTCGGCATCGCCGAGTTCGCGCAGCACACGTGCAGGCGCCCCCACGACCAGGCGGCGCGGCGGAATCACCATGCCCACCTTCACGAAAGCCATGGCCGCGACGATGCTGGATTCGCCCACCACCGCCTGGTCCATGACGACCGCATTCATGCCGACCAGCGCATTGCGCCCTATGGTGCAGCCATGCAGCACGGCGCCGTGCCCGATATGGCCGTCCTCTTCGACCACCGTATCGTTTTCAATCACGCCATGGATCACGCAGGTGTCCTGAACGTTGGAGCCTTGTTTCAGGACGATGCGCCCGAAGTCGCCGCGCAGGCTGGCCAGCGGCCCGACATAAGTGCCCGGCCCCACAATGACATCGCCGATCAGCACCGCGCTGGGATGCACGTAGGCGGACGGATCGATGACGGGCGTGATTCCATCAATGGCATAGACTTTGGGCATGGCATGTATCTCCGGACTTCTTGCTGTTTTTACGACAATAACAATGAGGGAAGGCAATGATGGCACGACGGCAGTGGCCAAGCCTGGTGGACATGCCAATGCATCAGCGGCGCGGCGCTCGACGCCGGGCCGCTATTATTTCGGACCTTGCTCCAGAAACGCCAGGAAGCGCTCGAAAGCCGCCCCGAACAATGCCTCGTAGCTGCTTTTCTCGACGAAACCGATATGCGGCGTTGCCGTGATGTCCAGGCCGTCATAGAGTTCGGCATAAGACACCAGCGGCTCCTTGTCGTGCACGTCCAACGCCGCGGAGCCCGGCCGGCCCAGCTTCAGGGCTTCCCGCAGCGCGCCGGGCTCGATCAGGCCCGGCCGGCTGGTATTGACCAGCAAAGCGGTGGGCTTCATCAGCGCCAGGTCGCCGCGCGTGACGGAATGGCGGGACGATTCGTTCATGCGCATGTGCAGGGTCAGGACATCGCTGCGCCTGAAAAGGTCCTCACGGCTTTCCGCAAACTCCACGCCCGTTTCTTTAGCGGCGGCCCTGCTGCCCTCCCTCCCCCACACCAGGATGTCCATGCCGAAAACCCGGCCGTACTCGCCCAGCAGGCGCCCAATGCGGCCATAGCCCAATATGCCCAGCGTCTGGCCCTGCACGGACTGCCCTATGCCGACCGGCGGATTCGTCTTATGCCATTGGCCGTCCTTCAAGGCGGCCATGTAGTCGGGCACCCTGCGCCGGGCATTCAGGATCAGGGCCCAGGCAAGCTCCGCCGTCGAATGGCCATCGCTGCCGCCGCCCTCGATGATGGCAATGCCGCGCGCCTCGCAAGCCGCCTGGTCGATATGAGAAGTCGCGCGCGCGCCCGCCGTACCCGTTTGCACGATGGCTTTGAGAGCAGGCAGTTGGCCCAGCATATCGGCCGTGATGCGGCTGCGCTCCCGCGTCAGCACCAGGTACTGCACGTCGGCCAGCCGATGGATATCGGCCGCCGCCAAGGGCATGCTGTCGACGATACGCACATCGGCCTCGGGCAGACGCTGCTTCAGCTTCTTGAACGCCTCTAGCTGAGGGACGAGCTGCTGGTAATCATCGAGAATCGCAATAACGATGCGAGAGCTGTTCATGTACGCCTTCCTTGATTTCAATCGGCCGTGATGTCGGTATCCTTTTTACCACTTTAGGCCGTGCCGACGGTGCCGCGCTTAAAATACCGCCATACCCGAACAGCTAGGAAAGCAGAATGACTCAACACGTATTGGTTACCGGCGGCAGCAACGGCATAGGCAAGGCCATCGTCGACAGGCTGGCGCAGGACGGATTGACACCCATCAACCTGGACATCAATCCTCCGGCGGCGCCTAACGGAATCCACGTACCCATCGACCTGCTCGACATCGATGCGCTTCGGTCCTGCGTAAGCGAGCTTCAATCCCGCTACGCCATCACGCGCCTGGTCAACAACGCCGGCATGGTCCAGCCGGCCTCTTTGGAAGAAACGGACATAGCCGCGATGCGCAAGGTAGCGCGCCTGAACCTGGAGGTGCCCGTATTGCTGGCTCAAAGCCTGCTGCCCGCCATGAAGTCCGCGGGCTTCGGCCGCATCGTCAATATCAGCTCGCGCGCCGCGCTGGGCAAGGAACTGCGCAGCGCTTATTCGGCCTCGAAGGCCGGCCTGATCGGCCTGACGCGGACCTGGGCGCTGGAGCTGGCCCGCCACGGAATCACCGTCAACGCCATAGGCCCCGGGCCCATCGCCACCGAACTGTTCATGAACGCCAACCCGCCCGACTCGGAGCGCACCCGGCAGATCCTGGCCAGCGTGCCCCTGCAAAGACTGGGACAGCCGGAAGACGTCGCGCACGGCGTCGCCAGCTTCATGGACGACCGCGCCGGCTTCATCACCGGCCAGGTGTTGTACATCTGCGGCGGCATGACGGTGGGTCTGTGCAGCGTCTGAAGGCTAGCGCCCGGTTTTTTCCCGCCATTGGCCGAATTTGGTTTCGGTGGCGGGGTCCGTGGCCGGATACAAGCCAAGTATGGACTCGCCCGCCAACACTCGCTCGGTGACAAAATCCTCGAAGGTCGTCATGGCCACGGCTTCCTGAGCGATCTCGTCGGCCAAATGCGCGGGAATGACGACAACCCCTTCCGCATCACCCACCATGACGTCGCCCGGGAATACGGCCACGTCGCCGCAGCCTATCGGATCGTTGATGGCAATGGCCTGATGCAGCGTCAGATTGGTGGGCGCCGACGGGCGATTGTGGTAAGCGGGAATCGACAAGCGGGCGATCTCGGGTGAATCTCGGAAACCGCCATCGGTGACCACGCCGGCCACTTTGCGCATCATCAGCCGCGAAACCAGAATCGACCCGGCGGAAGCGGCCCTGGAGTCCTTGCGGCTGTCGATGACCATGACGGCGCCCTCCGGGCATTGCTCGACCGCTTGGCGCTGCGGATGGGCGCGATCCCGAAACACGGAGATCGGATTCAGGTCTTCCCGCGCAGGGATATAGCGCAAGGTAAAGGCCTCGCCCACCATGTTTTCGTGCTGCGGATTAAGCGGTCGGACGTCCTGGATAAACTGGTTGCGCAGACCGCGCTTGAATAGCGCCGTGCACAACGTTGCGGTACTGACCCGCTTAAGTTTTTGACGGGTGCTGTCGTCGAGTTTGCTCATGAATGTCGCCTACTGAAATTTAATCGATACAAGTAAATGAAAATCGCCGAAACGCTCAAATGACGCCGGCATCGCGCAGGCTTGCCACTCGGCCCGCATCATACCCAAGCCATTCTTGCAGAATGTCCTGAGTGTGCTCGCCCAAGACCGGTGGCGCGGACCAGCCTTCGGTGATCTCGAAGGCTGAAAACTTCACCGCTGGACCTAAAGTCGGCAGCTCGCCGTACCCTTCATGACGCAAGCGTTGCCGCATCCCGCGATGCAGCACCTGGGGGTGCGAGAAAACGCCCTGCATGTTGTTGACCACCGAACACGGAACCTTGGCCGCATCCAGTTGGGTGACCAGATCGTCCGTCCTGTGCTTGGCTACTTCCGCATCGAGAATCGCATAGAGCTCGTCCCGATTGCTGACCCTGTCCTTCAACTCGATGAAGCGCGGATCGGTGATCAGGTCTTCGCGCTTCAGGACTTTGCACAGTTCCGTAAACAGATTGGAAAAGCCGGCGCCGATGACCACCCAGCCGTCAAGCGAGCGAAATGCCTTGTAGGGCACTTGCTGGGCATGCTCGGATCCCCATTTCTCCGGTTCTCTTCCGAGTATCAGGTATTCCAGCGCGGCGTTCGTCAAAAAAGCCACTTCGGACTCCAGCAGGCTGGTCTCGATTTTCTGGCCCTTGCCGGTGGCCGTGCGCTGCAGCAGCGCAGCCAATACCGCCGCATAGCAGTTGGTACCGGTGACAATGTCGAATGCCGAGGTGCCCATCTTGATTGGCGCGCCGCCTCGTTCGCCGGTGATGTTCATATAGCCGCCTATAGCCTGTATGGTCAGGTCGAAGGCGCCCTTCATGCTGTCGGGCCCATCCGCGCCGAAGCCCGACATGCTGGCGTAGACAAGACGAGGGTTGTCCGCTGCAAGGCTTTCGTAGCCCAGTCCCAGCCTTTGCATGACGCCGGGCCGGAAGTTCTCCAGCACCACATCCGCCTTCAGGCACAGCTCACGCGCGATGGCCTTGCCGCCATCGGTCTGCATGTCCAGCGCGATCGACCGCTTATTGCGGTTGGCAGCATAGTAGGTCAGGCCATTGCCCTCGTGAAACGGAGGCCCCTGGGTGCGAGTGGGGTCGCCGCTGCCGGGGATTTCCACCTTGACGATCTCGGCGCCAAGGTCTCCCAGCAATTGAGCGCAATAGGGGCCCGCCAATATTCGCGTGAAATCGGCCACGCGTACCCCGGTCAGCGGCTTGTTGCTTGACGTCATGATTGGAGTTCCAGTTCCTTTGTCGTTATGTGCACAGTCTCACGCGCCGATAAAAACCGGCTTGCGCTTCTCGAAGTGCGCCCGGATGCCTTCCTCATAATCGCGCGTACCCTCAAGAGGCTGGCGCAGCATCTGATCCAGCTTCGCGGCTTCATCCAAAGGCAGGTCGCTGCCTTCGTTGATGGAGCGCTTCACGGCCGCCAGCCCCAGGGGGCTGGTTTGCTCAACCTCTTTGGCAAACTCCAGCGCTGCGCCGAGCAGCTCAGGCCGCGACACCACGCGTTCGACCAGTCCGATGCGATACGCCTCCTGCGCGCCTATGCGGCGCGCCGTGAAAAACAACTGCTTGGCCCGAGCCGGCCCCACCAGGCGGGGCAACATCAAGGCGGCGCCACTGCCTGGGTACGCCCCCAAGGTCATTTCGGGCCAACCGAAACGGGCATCTTCCGCAGCGATGCGCGTATCGCAATACAAGGCCAGCTCGAACCCGCCGCCAAGGCACCAGCCTCCGACCGCGGCGATGACCGCTTTCGGGGAATTGAACACCGCCTGGTTCAGCCTCCAGCCACCGCGACTTTGCGCCCATTTCTCTTCAGGCGAAAGCGTACGGCGCTCTTTCAGGTCCGTGCCCGCGCAAAAGGCTTTCTCGCCCGCGCCAGTCAGGATGATGGACCGGCAGTCCTGATCTTCAGATGCCTCTTTTATCGCCTCGGTCAAACGGTCGACCAATTCATGCGACAAGGCGTTCATTGATTCCGGCCTATTCAGCGTCAGCACTACCGCCTTGTCAATTTTCTCGTACAACAGCACCGCCATGGCACCCTCCTGTCAGATGGCCTGAACCGGCCGAATTCATTCGATATCGCAGCGGCCAATCTCAAATTCGCCCGCTTGAGTCTTGCGTACGCTGACGTGGCACATCCATTTTTCATCGTCGCGAACGGGATGGTCATCCCGCCAATGCGCCCCCCTGCTCTCGGTCCGCTCCAACGAGGAACAACTGACCGCCTTGGCCGCCATGATAAAACTCCTGGCCTCCAACGCCTTCACGCGGTCCACAGGCTTGTCCAGGCAAAGCCCCGTCCGCCACTGATCGAAAAGAACATCCAGGTCGCTCAAAGCGCGGCGCAGATCCTTTTCAGTCCGGACGATCCCGGCATGATCCAGCATCGTTTGCCTGACGGCGTTCTTGATGTCTTCGGGCCGCTGGCCATCGGCCCGTACGGGCAGGCTCGTCAGTGTCTCCAGCGCGGCGGCGACGATATCATCCCATGGCAGCCCGCTGGATTTACGGCCGCTGGCGGCCGCTGCCGCACCAGCGATGCCTCCAAAAACAATGGCGTCGCTGCCACCATTCCCGGCTATTCGGCTTGCCCCGTGCACGCCACCGCTAGCCTCTCCGGCCGCATACAGGCCAGGCACCCCCGTGTGGCAGTCAGTATCGATTCGTATCCCGCCCATGTGGCTATGCGCCGCCGGCTTCACCCATATAGGCCCTCGCCTTGGGTCGATGCCGGCAAGCCTCAGACGCTTGCAATGGGCGATGTAACTTTCAAGGCGCGAAGCCGGTATGGCCGACGTATCGAAAAGCACCCTACCCGCTTCTTCCACCCGCCCCGCCATGACCTCCGCCTGTATAGCCAACGCAATCTTGGCTTTCTCTATCTGCATTTCGCCGTGCCCGGGATTGTGCTCCAGCATGAAACGCTCACCCAAGCTGTTTCGCAAAGTCGCACCGTCGGCAAACATGGCCGTGGGCATCTCCATGCCACAGCAAGGGCCGGGATCGACGATGACCGTCGGCTCGAACTGCACAAACTCCATGTCGATCAGCTCCGCCCCACTGTCCAGCGCAAAAGCGTAGGAGTCGGCGGTGATATCCGGGGGGTAGGTACTGTTGCCGAATATCGCCCCCACTCCTCCCATCGCCAGAATGGTCGACGCCGCACGCACCGCGACCAGCTGCGACCCATCCCGACGGCAAAGCAGGGCACCTACCACCGACGAATCGTGATGCAACAGGCTTATCGCTTTCCAGCCTGCGAGCTTTTCTATGCCCTGCTCATCGGACAATTCCATCAAGCGGGTCAAAGCCAACTTGCCTATGCCGTTTGGATGATAGACCGAGCGAGCATATGTATTTCCCGCTAGGTGGCGACGGGCGATGGCATCCCCATCGCGCTGCAGCGGCACACCAATGTCGATGAGTTCGCGCAGGGCGGCGGCGGCATTGTTGGCCATTACCTGCACCAGCCGCCTGTCGTTAATGCCATAGCCGCCTTCGATGGTGTCGCGAGCGTACGAGGCCACCGAATCGGGCGAATCCGCGTCCTCCCGGGGAACGTTGAAACCGATGACATGCTGCGACGCCCCCCTGGCCTGATAGGCGATCAGCACCCTGGCGCCCGAGCGCCTGGCCGCGCTGGCCGCCCTAAAGCCGGCCAGCCCGCCGCCCAGAACCAGCACATCCGTATCCACGGTTTCAATCGAAGCAGCCATTCCCCATCCTTGTTTCTACTACGTCTTGCGTTCTTGAAGAGATCGCCGGCAACGGTGCGGGCTAGTTCGGGCTTATGCCGACGTCCTTGATGATCTTCATCCATTTCTTTTGCGCGCTGGTCATCATTTCCTGCATTTCTTCGGGCGAAGAACTACGGCTGGCAACCCCCTGCTTGGAAAAGGTTTCCTGGATATCCGGCGATTTCACCGCTTTGACCAGCTCGCGGCTCAACCTTTGGATCACCTCCGCTGGCGTGCCGGCGGGCACGGCGAAACCAAACTGGCCGACGACCACATAGTCCGGGTAGCCGGACTCCTTGACCGTGGGCACGTCCGGCATGGTCGAGGAGCGAGCGTCTCCCGTCACGGCCAATGCACGCAGCTTGCCGGCGCGTATATGGGGCAGCAGGGCCAGCACATTGCCGAAGGTCACGTCGATCTGGCCGCCGATCAGGTCGGTCACGACCGGGCCGTCCCCCTTGTAGGGAACATGGGTAAGCTTGATTCCCGCCGTGTTCAGGAACAGCTCGGTGCTCAGATGGCTGACCCCACCGACTCCCGACGAACCGTAGTTCATGTTCCCAGGCTTGGCCTTGGCTAGGGCAACGAACTCCTGCAAGGTCTTGGCCTTGACCGAAGGGTTCACGGCGATGACGTAAGGCGTCTCGCCGACCAGCCCAAGTGCACTGAAGCTCTTTACCGGTTCAAAAGAAAGGTTTTTGTACAGTCCCGCGGACGAGGTGTGCGGAACAAGATTGAGGATCAGCAAGGTATAGCCATCGGGAGCAGAGTGGGCGGCAAAAGCCGCCCCTATGGTTCCGCCGGCCCCCGGCCGATTGTCGACGACCACCGGGACGCCCATCTGCTCCTGCAGTTTGGCGCCCACCGCGCGCGCCAGGGCGTCGGTACCACCGCCCGGCGAAAAGGGGACGACAATGTTGATGGGTTTGCTGGGGTAGGCGGCCGCGCTGACGGTCGCCGAAGCAAAAAACGCGGCCAGTCCCAGCAGGGCACAACGGGGCAAAGCCCCAAGAAATCCTGCGAGTGTCATGAGTTTATCTCCTGTATTGTGGTCGTTGTCGACGGCGGCGAATTCTTCTTCACAGGTCGCCGCTGGAAACATTCTATGGGCCAGCCCTGTCTCCCATCAAACGATTAAAACTTGGACAATCATGACCTAAAGTCATAAACTCTATGGATGTCCTGGCATATACCTTCACTCTCCTCCCTTAGGGCCTTCGAAGCATCCGCAAGGCACCTGAGCTTTACGAAGGCGGCGGCGGAACTGCACCTGACGCAAAGCGCTGTCAGCAAGCAGATATCGCTGATGGAGGAATCTCTGGGCCTGCTGCTTTTCCAGCGAGTGAGGCAACGACTGGTGTTGACCGACGCCGGACAGCAATACGCCGAAGCGGTCCGATCCGCCCTGGACCAGATACAGGAAGCGACGGTAACGCTGCTGGCTCACAAAGGGCGTGGGGGTGCACTAAGAATCGCCACCGCCCCCGCATTCGCAACGAAATGGCTTATTCCCCGGCTGGCGCACTTCAATAAGGCTTATCCCGGTATCGTCATCAACCTATCGACGCGGGACCTGCCCTTCGACATGGAGCGCGACGAATTCGACGCGGCCTTCCACTACGGCTCGAACGACTGGGCCAATGTGCTGTCGGAGTCGCTGGTGGGTCACGACCTGGTTGCCGTCTGCTCCCCTGCCTACCTTGAACAGCATCCTCCCATCAACGCCCCCGCCGACCTCAGAGAGCATGTCCTGCTGCAACAAACCAGGCGCCCGAGGAAATGGCGGGAATGGTTCGACGCCATGGGCGTCAGCGACATCGATAGCGCGGCAGGCCCCAGATTCGAGCACTTCTACATGATTGCCCAAGCGGCCATCGCACACCTGGGCATCGGGCTGGTTCCCCGCCTGCTGGTAGAGGACGACATTGCAAACGGTCGGCTCGTCGTACCCTTGCCCAAACCCTTCTACAGCGGCGACTCTTATTGCCTGGTGTATCCGCCGTCCAAGCGCAACGATCCCAAACTGGAGCAGTTCCGCCGCTGGTTGATCAGCGAGGCCGAGGCCGGTAAGGAAGGTCGGGCCCCGCCGTCCGCCCGAAAAGCGTGAACAATCCGCAGCCACGATCTTTAAAGGCCGAATATCCCATCCCGCCTACTCACAAGCATGCAAATCCGACCTTTCCAACCTCAGGACGAATCCGCCGTCATCGCCCTTTGGGACGCCTGCGGCCTCATCAGGCCCTGGAACGACCCGCGCCGTGACATCGCCCGCAAGCTCACCGAGCAGCCGGAGCTGTTCCTTGTCGGCGTCGAAGATGAAACGCCGATGGCAACGGCCATGGTCGGCTTCGACGGCCATCGGGGATGGGTCTATTACCTGGCGGTCGCCCCCGATGCTCGCGGCCTTTCCCATGGCAAGGCCTTGATGCGCGAAGCCGAGCGCCTGCTGGCCGAGCGCGGCTGCCCCAAGATAAACCTGCTGGTGCGCAGCTCCAACAAGCAGGTCGTCGATTTTTATCTTCGCCTGGGCTATGCGCAGGATGACGTCATCAGCCTGGGCCGCCGGCTTATCCACGATTTGCCGCCAAAGTAACGGCCCCGCCGGCCTGTGCCTGAAAGCACGCCGGCGCTTGCTCCGCCTCGCTCAGAGTCAGGCCGCCGTCTCGCGCTGCACTTCGACCGTCACATGCGACAGCTCGTGAACGTGCGCCAGCAGCGCCTTGTAGTGCGCCGGCTCTTTGGGGTCCGAGCTCGTCAGCGAGACGATGGCGGCAAAGTGCCCGGGGCCGACCTGCCAGACATGCAGATCGATGATTCGGCCCGCCGTGGACTGGATCGCTTTCTGAACCTGTCGCCGCACTTCTTGCGCTTCCGCCGCCGCATCGAGCAGGACGCTGCCCGCGTCCCGCATCAAGCCCCATGACCAACGGACTATCACCAACGCTCCTATCACGCCCATGGCGGGGTCGGCCCATAGCCAACCGTAGCCGCGGCCGGCCAGCAGCGCCACAATGGCGAAGACGGACGTGAGCGCATCGGCCAGCACGTGCATGTAAGCGGCGCGCAAGTTGTTATCGCGGCTCGCACCGTGGGTGTGGCCCCCGCCATGGCCGTGACCATCATGATGGTGGTGGCCGTGATGATGGTGGGAGGAATGGCCATGATGCGCAGGGTGATCGTTCAATAGCCAGGCACAAACCAGATTGACCGCCAGCCCCAGGACCGCCACGGCGATCGCCTGATTGAAATCGATGGAGACGGGCCGGCTCAAGCGAATCAGGCTTTCCCAGCCTATCAGCAGAGCAATCAACGCCAGCACGATCGCACTGGCAAAGCCGGCCAGATCGCCCAGCTTGCCCGTGCCGAAGGTGAAGCGTGGGTTGCTCGCGTGCTTGCGCGCATAGCGGTAGGCCAGCACGGCAATCAGCATTGCTCCGGCATGGGTGGACATATGCCAGCCGTCGGCCACCAGCGCCATGGAACCGTAGATGGAACCGGCCACTATTTCGGCCACCATCATGGCGGCCGTAAGGGCGATTACCAGCCACACCTTGCGCTCATTGCGCTGATGGTCATTGCCAAGAAAGAAATGATCATGGCCGGAGGCCAAAGACCGGTGGGTGGTCGTCATGGAATGGTTCCCGTCATTTGAAGCAAGCTGCTTGAAACAGCGCATTCATTTCATATAGGCCCGGATGACTTCTATCATTTCCTCGCCGCCCCGACGGCGCTCTCTGTCGGTTTCGGCGGCCACGACGTGTTCGCGCAGATGATCTTCCATCACTTCCGCCATCAAGCCGCTGATCGCGCCGCGCACGGACGCGACCTGACGGAGCACTTCGGCACAGGCCGCGTCCGAATCCAAGGCACGCTCGACGCCTTCCAATTGCCCTTTGAGGCGGCGCACACGGGCGATGAGCTTGTCTTTCTGGCGAGAGGTATGAGACATGGCAAAGAGGCAGAAATATAGTGTAGAGGACTATATTATAAAAGAAGCACTCCCAGCTTCGTGCTCGGCGCGAAGGCCAGGCCTATGAACTGGGGAAAACCTCTATAGGCCGTTACGACCCATTCACTTTACATTTTGATCTTTGATGTTTGATCAAAGATCAAAATGCTAGCCAACCCAGCACTCGCGTCTCTCAAGCACGTATCGGTCAACGTGGCGGTGTACCGCCGCTTGCGCGACCAGATCATGCGCGGGGATTACGCCGCTGGCGAAGTGCTGGGCATACAAGAACTGGCCGACGCCTGCGGAACCAGCGCCATGCCCGTGCGCGAGGCGCTCAGGCGCCTGGCCGCGCAGCGAGCCGTCGAACCCATGAAAAGCCGCTCCATGCGGATACCCGTCATGTCGCGGGAACGGCTGGACGACATACGCCGGGCCAGGGTGCTGATCGAAGGCACCGTCACGGCCTGGGCGGTGGAAAAAATCACCGCCGACGAACTCGACGAGCTACACCGCATGGCCGACGACATCGGCCAGTTGCTGGCCCAGCCCGGGTCCATACTGGAAGGGCTGGACTATAACCAGCGCTTCCATTTTTCCCTATACAAGGCGGCCCGCTCCGACTCGATGCTGGCCACCATAGAAAGCCTGTGGTTGCAGTCGGGCCCTTATCTGCGCGCCGCCCGGCTGCTGATGCATTCAAAGGAAAGGCCGATGGTGGAGTTCCACGCGGCCATCGTCGAGGCAATCGCTCGCCGCGATGCGCAGCAGGCGCAACAAGCCCTGATCCGGGATATATGCTGGCCCTTCGACAAGCTCTGGGATACCTGGCCGGATTTCGCGCGCGACACGGCGACGACCGCCTCCCTCTAGCCCTCTTAGCAAGCCCCAATACCAACAGGAAACACGCATGACCCTACACAAACACCGCTCGCGCATGGTCACCCAGGGTCTGACCCGGGCACCTCACCGGGCTTTCCTGCGCGCCACGGGTTACGACGACGCCGCCATGCAAAAATCCGTTGTCGGGATCGTCAGCACCCAGGGCGACAACACGCCCTGCTCCATGGGGCTGGCGCCCCAGGCCGACAGGGCTCGGCTGGGCGTGGCCGAAGGCGGCGGCGTACCGGTCTCGTTCTCGACTATTTCCGTGTCCGACGGTACCTCGATGAACCATGCCGGCATGCGCATGAGCCTGGTATCGCGCGAAACCATCGCCGATAGCGTCGAGCTGGTGATACGCGGGCATGCCTACGACGGCCTGGTCGCCTTTGCGGGCTGTGACAAGACGCTGCCCGCCATGATGATGGCCATCGTGCGCCTGAACGCGCCGTCAGTATTCCTGTATGGCGGAGCGACGCTGCCCGGTTACGCGCTGGGCAAGCAAGCCACCATCCTGGACACCATCGAAGCCGTCGGCAAGGTACAGCACGGCGAAATGACGCGCGAAGACCTAGACCGCATGGAATGCACCTGCACGCCTTCGGCCGGCTCCTGCCCGGGCCAGTTCACGGCCAACACCATGGCCATGGTCGGCGAGACGCTGGGCCTGTCCCCGCTGGGAACGGCCATGATGCCCAACGTCTATAGCGAGCGCCTGGCGATTGCGCAACGGGCCGGCCTGCACGTCATGCGCACGCTGGAATCGGGCGGCCCGCTGCCGCGCGATCTGGTAACCCGCGCCAGCCTTGAAAACGCCTGTGCCGCCGTGGCGGCCACCGGCGGCTCGACCAATGCCGCGCTGCACATTCCAGCGATCGCCCACGAAGCGGGCATCCGCTTTACGCTTGAGGACGTGGCACGGGTATTCCAGCGCACACCGCTGATCGCAGACTTGCAGCCCGGGGGCCGTTACCTGGCGCGCGACCTGCATCAGGTCGGCGGCGTACCCGTCGTCCTGAAGTCCCTGCTGCAAGGCGGCTACATCGACGGCGACGTCCTCACGCTGGATGGTCGTACCTTGCGCCAGGCCTTGGCCGACGCGCCCGAGCCCGACGGTGAAATCGTCCGTTCCTGCGAGCATGCCATCCACCCCTCGGGCGGCGTCACCGTGCTCCAGGGCAACCTGAGTCCCGAAGGGGCTTTGCTCAAGATCGCCGGCCTGAAATCACTGGCATTCTCGGGCCCGGCGCGGGTATTCGAAAACGAAGAAGACTGCATGAAGGCAGTGTCCCACCACCAGTATCAACCCGGCGAAGTCCTGGTCATCCGCAACGAAGGCCCCAAGGGAGGCCCGGGCATGCGCGAGATGCTCAGCGTGACGGCGGCGCTCTATGGCCAGGGCATGGGCGAAAAGGTCGCCCTGCTGACCGACGGCCGGTTCTCGGGCGCGACGCGCGGCCTGTGCATAGGCTATGTGGGGCCGGAGGCGGCGGCTGGCGGCCCCATCGGCTTGATCCGCGACGGAGACATCATCCATATCGACGCCAACAGCAACCGCCTGGACGTCGAATTGAGCGACGAAGAGCTGGCACAGCGCCGCGCGGCCTATACGCCGCCGCAGCAGCAAAGGCTGGCCGGAGTGCTCGAAAAATACGCCTTGCTGGTGCGCCCGGCGCACGAAGGCGCGGTCACCCATTCGGGCGCGGTGGAATGGCCCTACGAAACGCCGGAGGAAGCGTGAACACCATGCCTCGCCGTCCCGCAGCCGCCGCGCGCAACCCGTGCAGCGGCCCGCAGGCCTACGCCGCAAGCGCCTTGGCCGAGATCGGCAATCGAGAACCCGCACAGGAGACGCCATCATGCACGTGCTGGTAAGCGGCGCCAACGGCTATATCGGGCGGGCGCTGTCCGATCGCCTGGCCGGCCTGCGCGAGCTGCCGGGCCACGGCCCTATCGACCGCATCACCCTGTGCGACCTGACGCTGGATCGGCCTCCCGAGGACGAACGCATACGCTTGATCGCGGGGGACTTTTCGGACGCAAGCACGCGCGCCGCCGCGCTGGAACCCGCGGTCGACGTGGTGTTTCACCTGGCCGGCATCGCCAGCGGCCGCGCGGAGCAGGAATTCGACCTGGGCTTGAACGTAAACCTGGAGTCCTCGCTACGCCTGCTGGAAGCGCTGCGCCGGCAAGGCAATGCGCCCGCCCTGGTTTTCAGCAGCAGCATCGCCGTATTCGGCGAGTCCCTGCCCGATCTCATCGACGACGACACGGCCCTGAAGCCTGTGCTGAGCTATGGCGCACACAAGCAGGTCATTGAAATATTGCTGGCCGACTATACGCGGCGCGGCTACGTTCGGGGCCGCGCCTTGCGCCTGCCCGGCATCGTGCCGCGCCCCTCGGTATCCAACGGGGCCTGGTCACTGTTCACCAGCACACTGATCCGTTCGCAGATACAAGAGCAGGCCTGCACCCTGCCCGTGGGGCCGGATGCCAGCGTGTGGCTGATGTCCCTGCAATGCTGCGTCGACAACCTGCTGCACGCCGCCGCTCTGGCCGCGCAGCCCGCCGGCCCGCGCACCACCTGGACGCTGCCCGCGCTACGCACCTCCATAGGCGACATCGTGGCCGCCTTCGACGCGCAAACGGACGGCCGGGCCACGCAAAGGGTCAGCTACCGTCCCGATCCCTATATAGAAGCCCAGTTCGGGCGGATGCCGCCCTTGCACCTGCCCGACGCCTGCCAGGCCGGCTTTCGCGCCGATCCCGACTTGAATACATTATTGAATCGCGCTCGTTCATCCATGCGGGATGAAGATGGAGCGAAGCAAACCAGCACGCCGAACACACAACAACACACCTGAGGAGAAACTATGTATCGCAAGCTTGCTCTTACCTTCATCGCAGGCGCCACGCTCGGCCTGGGTGCAACCGCCCACGCCAAGAACGTTACCCTGACCGTATCCAGCTGGCTGCCGCCCACGCACGCCGTGGTTGCCGATTTCCTTGTCCCCTGGGGCAAGGAAATCAAAGAGGCCACTCAAGGCCGCGTCACCCTGCGCATTCTGCCCAAGCCGGCGACCAACCCCGCGGGGCACTTCGATGCCGTGCGCGACGGCCTGGTCGACATCTCTTTCATCTCGCACGCCTACTACCCCGGCCGCTTCGAGCTGACCAAATTCGCCGTCATGCCGTTCTCCGGCAACACGGCGACATCGCGCTCGGTCGCCGCCTGGGACACCTACGAAAAGTTCCTGCTTAAAGCCGACGAGCACAAGGGAGTGCGCCTGCTGGGCATGTACGCCCACGGCCCCGGCATCACCTTCACCACGGACAAGGCGGTGAAAACCATAGACGACTACCAGGGCCTGAAAATACGCGTGGGCGGCGGCATGGCGGCCGACGTCGCGAAAGCCGTGGGCGCCAACGCCATTCCGAAGCCGGCACCCGAGTCCTACGAGCTGCTGAGCATGGGCGTGGTCGACGGCGTGTTCTTCCCGGCCGAATCCCTGGTGTCCTTCAAGCTGGACGGCATCATCAAGAACGCCACGGTATACCCGGGCGGGCTGTATTCCGATACGCATGCCGTCATCATGAACCCGGCCGCCTTCGACCGGCTTTCCGAAGAGGACAAGCAGGCCGTGCTCAAGCTGTCGGGCCGCCACATTGCCGAACTGGCGGGCAAGGCCTGGGACAAGCACGACGCCGTTGCCTGGAAAGTCTTGAACAGCGGAAAGATCAACCTGATCAGGGCCGACAGTGCGCTGGTGGATGCCGTGCGCGAACGCACCAAGGGCTTTGAAAAGACCTGGCTGGATGAAGCCGCGGCCAAGGGCATAGACGGCCCGGCGGCGCTGGAATCCTTCCGCAGCGAAATCAAGAAACTGGAAGCGGGATCTTGATGCATCGCCTGGACCGACTCATCGTCGCCCTGCTCAAGTCGGTCACCGTGCTCAGCCTCTGCGGCATGAGCCTGCTCACGGTGATCGATGCCGGCGGACGCTATCTGCTCAATCACCCGGTACTCGGGTCGGTGGAACTGGTCGAGCTCATGATGGTCGCCGTCATCTTTTCCAGCATCCCGCTGATGACGCGCGTGCGCGGGCACATCATTGTGGATAGCTTCAGCCACTTCATGTCCGACAGGATGCTGCGCGCGCAAGACTGCGTGGCCGCGCTGATCGCAACCGTGGTCAGCGGCTTTCTTGCCTGGGTAACGCTGCACAAGGCGATCAGCACGGCAAACTACGGCGACCTGACCCCCATGCTGCACATACCCCTGGCGCCCTTTGTGTATTTCATGGCGGGCCTGCTCGCCCTGGATGCCGTCTATCAGTTTGTGAACGTATTCGCCGCCCCCTCCCACCCTTTGCAGAACCTGCCGACCAATGATTGAATCCCTGACCGCGCTGGGCGCCATGCTGCTGATGATCTTCCTGCGGGTGCCGGTGGCCTTCGCCATGGCCCTGGTGGGCTTCATCGGCCTGGGCTTGCTGCGCAACTGGAGCTCGGCCTACGCCATGGCGGGCGCGGTCGTCTACGAAAGCGGCTTCCAGTATCTGCTTTCGGTGCTGCCCTTGTTCATCCTGATGGGCAATTTCGTGACGCAATCGCGCATGTCCCGCGAGCTTTACAACGCCGCGCACGCCCTGCTGGGCCACCGCCGGGGCGGCCTGGCCATGTCGACGGTGCTGGCCTGCGGCGGCTTCGGCGCCATCTGCGGGTCCAGCCTGGCGACGGCCGCCACCATGGCCAAGGTGGCCTATCCGGAGATGCGGCGGCTGGGCTACAGCGAGGAATTGGCCACCGGCTCCATCGCGGCCGGCGGCACTCTGGGCATCCTGATTCCGCCATCCATCATCATGGTGGTGTACTGCCTGCTGACCGAGCAGAGCATAGGAAAAATGTTCGCGGCGGGCGTACTGCCCGGCCTGGTCGCCATCGCCTGCTACGTCATGGCGGTTGCCTGGGTGGTGCGGCGCAACCCCGCCGCCGGCCCCAAAGGCGAGCGCAGTACCTGGCCGCAGATACGCGCCGCCCTGGGGCGGGTCTGGGCCGTGCTGACCCTGATAGGCATGCTGATGGGCGGCATCTACGCCGGCGTATTCACACCCGCCGAGGCGGCGGGCATAGGCGCTTTTCTTGGCTTCATGTTCGCGCTCGTGCGCGGCGCGATGACCTGGGCCAGCTTTGTGGAAGTCGTAGTGGAATCGGCCAAGACCACGGGCATGATCTTCATGGTCATGATAGGCGCCCTGATGCTGGCCAACTTCATCAACTTCACATCCTTGCCGCAGGACCTGCTGGATACGGTCGACCGCTTTCAGGTCAGCCCGCTGGTCGTGATCGTGATCATGTGCCTGATCTACATCGTGCTGGGCTGCGTGCTGGAAAGCATGTCCATGATCTTGCTGACCGTGCCCGTGTTCTATCCTTTGGTGCAGGCGCTGGGCTTCGATCTGATCTGGTTCGGCGTGCTGGTGGTCACGGTGACGGAAATCAGCTTCATCACCCCGCCTTTCGGCATGAATGTATTCGTGTTGCGGGGCGTGCTGCCCCAGGTGTCCACGCCGACGATATTCCGTGGCGTCATGCCCTTCGTGGTCGGCGACTTCGTGCGCCTGACCATCCTGATACTGTTTCCCGCCATCAGCCTGTACCTGCCTAGTTTCGTGCGCTAGGCGGATACAGGCGCGGTCACAACCTTAGTCTTCCTTGGCGAGCAAGCTGCGGTAAATCAAGCCGCCTATGATGCCGCCCACGATGGGCGCCAGCCAGAACAGCCAAAGCTGGTCCACCGCCCAACTGCCCTGGAACAGGGCTACGCCGGTCGACCTGGCGGGGTTGACCGAGGTGTTGGTCACGGGGATGCCGACCAGGTGTATCAGGGTCAGCGACAAGCCTATCGCCACGCCGGCGAGCCCGGACGGCGCGCGGTTGTGCGTGGCCCCCATGATGATGAACAGGAAGAAGCCGGTCAGCACAAGCTCGGCCACCATGGCCGCCCTCAGCGAATAGCCGCCGGGCGAATGCTCGCCATAGCCGTTCGATGCAAAACCGGCGGAAGCGTCGAAGCCGGCCTTGCCGCTTGCGATCAAGTACAGCACCGCCGCCGCGGCAATGGCGCCAAGTACCTGGGCGACCACGTAAGGGACCAGCTCGCGCGCGGGGAAGCGCCCGCCCGCCACCAGGCCGAAGGTCACCGCGGGGTTGATGTGGCAGCCCGAAATATGCCCGATGGCATAGCACATGGTCAGCAGCGTCAAGCCGAAAGCCAGCGCAACGCCCGCAAAGCCGATGCCCAATTCGGGAAATGCCGCCGCCAGCACCGCGCTGCCGCAACCGCCAAACACCAGCCAGAAGGTGCCGAACAGTTCGGCGGTACAGCGTTTCATCAAGCTCATTTCATTGACTCACAAGTAATTCAGACGAAAATGAGTCTACTCACGCCAGCCCTACGGCGCTACAAGGCAAGAGCTAACAATTGTCAATTACCAGCCGTCGGCGCAATCGACGGGCAGCAAAAAACCCTGCTAAGGGCAGGGTTTCATCCAGTTTTTTTCCGGTTGCTTCCGTGTAGCGGGCGGCGTATTCATCCGTGCTCCGCCCGGCATATGCCTGCATGGCGGCAGGCAAACGCCGGGATGCGCCCGATCAGGCGTGTTCCGCACCCGGATGGTAAACCTTCACGCGGTGCAAAGTGCTTTTGTCGGTGTGATGCATTTCCTGGCCGGTTGCGGCAAGCTTGAGGATAAGGTCGGACTCGTGGGTGAAGCTGCCATCGGCGTTGAATGTCAGAACGCTCTTGAAGCCTTTGAGTTCGGCACGCTCCAGCAGGTACTTGTTTTGCAGAATGCCATAACAGGGGTCCCCCGGCGTGGCATCGAAATGCAGCACCTTGTCGCCGGGCTTGGCGCTGGATCCGGCCTGAATCGCGATGCCGCGCCCAAACACCACCGAGCGTATCACCTGGCCGGCTTCCTTGTCCCACAACAAAAAGCCCACTTCATCGTGGAAGGGAATCATCGCCTCTTCGCCGTGACGCCAGGCCGTCATGCCGTAGCTCAAGCCTTCGAGCTTCTGCTTGCCGTTTTCCTGGCGGGGAATGGGCTTGAACCACGCCTTCTCGAAATACGTTGTATTGCCGGTTATATCGTCATCGTTGTGATAGGACACATCGATGCCAGTGTTGCCTTCCCATTCTCCGACCAGCGGAGTCAATGGGCCTAACCTTTGCGGTCCCATTAGTTGTTCAGCCATGGCTATTATCTCCTTATCGTTGCCTTGGGAACATCAGGATACGACTCCATAACTGAAAGCGCAAACAAAACACCGCTGCGCAATAACCCCACTATTGGCGCGGGATTCCATTCATTTTCCGGTGGACGCAGGACCATGGCTGTGATGATCCATCTCTGGAAAACGCTGCATGCCGCTGAACCAGAGCGTTCCGAATTGGCTTCTTCCAAGACGCGATACATCCTTTGACGGCTTGGGGTTGAAACCGGCATAGTGTTCAACGGCAAAGCTGTTCAAGAACCAATTTTTCCGCCCCGCATCGTATTTGAACGTGGCGTAGCGATGATCGAAATTCACATCGTCAAGAGCCACCCTTTGCTCTATCGTGAAGTAGCCATTCTTGATGACTACCCTTAAATTTTCGGCGTTGAACTCGGCATCGGGGCTTAACAATGCATCGTTGGATCGAGCCAAGGCATAACGACCATCCGCTTGCTGCATCAACAGCCGGATGCTGATTTTTTCTTCGTCCAGCAACACCAGCAGCAAGTCTTTTTTATACGCATCCAGGTTCAGATCACCTTCCGCAAAAGCCGCAACGACGAAGCCCTGGGGAATATATCGGCTTGCGTAGGCCGGTGGCTGCAAGGTCGTCGCTTGCTCCGCATCCGCGGCCGGCGAACCGGCCCCGGATTTCTTCAATATGATCTCTTCGTTCGCGTCGGGGAAAAGGATGGCTCCGGTTTGCGCCGCGCTGATTCTGTTCCGGGCAAACAGATTCTCAACGCCGTAGTTCCGGGTGATCGATGTGTAGTCCTTGAAGGAATAGCGGCCATCGGCCAGCCTTTCAAACTTGATGGAAATATCGGACTGGCCGCTACCGCTGCCAATGGTGTAATCCACCGACAAAACGCCATCGGCCAGCGCCGGATAATTCCCACCGGAAATGCCCAGCATCCCACGCCCCATCAGCAAGGAATTATTTTCCGCGACCCTCCTAAGTTTGCCCTTGTCGCTGCGCAACACAAGCAGGGTTTCGTTGTCGTCCGGCTCTTGCGAAGCGAGTTCAAGCAGTATGTCGCCGGAAGATTGCGTCAGGCCTTCGCCGGAAGACTGAACCAGGCTAAGCCCGCCCAGAAATGGCCTTAGCTGCGCTTCGGCGACCTGCGCATGCGCGGCGGCCGTGCCGCCGACCCACGCCAGTATCAGCCATAGGATGGTTTTCATGTCTTTCCCCTTCCGCACAAGCCGGTCCTGAAATTATGCTCTATGTGTGGCTGCATAGGCCCTCCTGCGAGCAAACCGAGAGTTTCCGTGTTGCCAGAGTAACGCAAGACGACAGTGCGGTAGGCCAGAAACAAAAAAACCACCATATGAGTTAAAATAACTTATCAAATGGAGGTTTCTATGGAATCGACTATTGGCGATAAGCGCAAGCCCGTGGCTCGTAAGCCGGCTAATTACCGCAGCAAGAAGAAAGAATACAGCCCAAAGGATAAAGACTGGCGACACGTCAAGGACTTCAGCCTGCAGGAAAAAGAGTTAGGTGCTGCACTGACAATCAGTGAGATCCTCGAACCCTTGCATGCGAACTTGGCGCGCTTCAAGGCTGTGTACCTTATGGACCCGGTCGAGCGTATCGACTTGATCAAAGAAGGCATTGAACCGCAGGTATTCACCACCATTGCAAAATCGATGCGGCGAAGCAAGGAAAGCTTCAGTCGATTAATGGGGATGCCGGCCACGACCGTGTCCCGCAAACTGCAAAAGCACGAGCCATTCTCAATCGACGACTCCGAACGGCTTGTCGCGACGGCCAAGCTCATCGGGCAAGTCGAAAACATGGTTCAAGAGTCGGGCGATCCAGACGGGTTCGATGCGGCTCAATGGTTCAACCAGTGGCTGGACAAGCCATTGCATGCATTGAATAACCGACCGCCGGCGGACTTCATGACCACCGCGGAAGGCAGAGATTTGCTTTCACAACTCTTGGCCAGCGCGCAAAGCGGCGCCTACGTATGACCGGAAGCGGCATCGTCTCCGTCTGGCGCATTGCGACCGACACCCCCGACTACACCGCCGACGACATGAGCGGCGAAGGTGCAAAACGTACCGGTGGCCGATGGAATCGCAAAGGCAAGGCCATGGTGTACAGCGCCCAAAGTATCGCTTTGGCCTGCCTGGAAACCGTCGTGCATCTGGATTTCGGCGGACTGCCGCTTAACCGCTATCTTGTACGGATCGACATTCCTATCGCCACCTGGAAACGTCGATCTGTGTTTGATCCAAGCAAACAAGTAGGCTGGGATGCCATGCCCGCGGGCAAAGTCAGCCTGGACGCCGGCGATACGTGGGTCATGCACTCGAAAACGGCGCTGCTTCAGGTGCCGTCCGCCATCGTGTCCGAAGAGATGAATATCCTGATCAATCCGGCGCACCCCGATGCCGGCAAGCTCAAGGCCGTCAAGCTGCGCAAGTGGACTTACGATGGGCGGTTTGCGCGTTAAGAGGAAGAACCAAAAAGAATCGCCGAAGCTACAGGAGCTTCGGCGATACTATTCTTGGCGGAGACGGAGGGATTCGAACCCTCGATACGGGTATAAGCCGTATGCTCCCTTAGCAGGGGAGTACCTTCAACCTCTCGGCCACGTCTCCGGAAATAGGTCGCTATTCTAGCACGATATTTCCAAGGCTCAGGCCGCGCTTTGGTCCTTGTCCAGGCCAAAGGCCTTGTGTAGCGCGCGCACCGCCAATTCCATGTATTTATCGTTGATGATGACCGAGGTCTTGATCTCGCTGGTGCTGATCATCTGGATATTGATGCCCTCTTCCGACAAGGTGCGGAACATCAGGCTGGCGACACCCACGTGGCTGCGCATGCCTATGCCCACGATGGAAACCTTGCAGACCTTGTCGTCGGAAACGATTTCGCCGGCGCCCACGGCGGGGCCGATCTGGTCCTTCAGCAGGGCCAGGGTGCGGACGAAGTCGTTGCGATTGACGGTGAAGGAAAAATCGGTCGTGCCCTGCACGGACTGATTCTGCAAAATCATGTCGACGTCGATATTGGCGGCGGCGACAGGCCCCAGGATCGAATAGGCGACACCCGGGGTGTCAGGCACGGCTAGCAAGGTGACTTTGGCTTCGTCACGGCTGAAGGCGATGCCAGAAACGACGGCAGCTTCCATTTTTTGATCTTCCTCGAAAGTAATTAGGGTGCCCGAAGCCATTTCTTCTTCGAGCGGTATCAGGGGGTCGGTCAGAGAAGACAGCACGCGCACCGGCACATGGTATTTGCCGGCGAATTCCACCGAGCGTATCTGCAGCACCTTGGAACCCAGCGAGGCCATTTCCAGCATTTCCTCGAAGGACACGACATTCATGCGGCGCGCTTCGGGTACGACGCGCGGATCGGTGGTGTAAACGCCGTCGACGTCGGTAAAGATAAGGCATTCGTCGGCCTTGAGCGAAGCCGCCACGGCCACCGCCGAAGTATCCGAACCGCCACGACCCAGGGTGGTGATGTTGCCCTCTTCGTCCACGCCCTGGAAGCCCGTTACGATGACCACGCGGCCCGAGTCCAGGTCGCCGCGTATGCGGGCATCGTCGATGGAGCGGATACGCGCCTTGGTGTAGGCCGAATCGGTGCGCACGGGAACCTGCCAGCCGGTGTAGCTGCGCGCCGCCACGCCCTGCGACAGCAAGGCCATGGCCAGCAGCGCGCTGCTGGCTTGTTCGCCCGTGGCGGCCAGCATGTCGAGCTCGCGCGCATCGGGCTGCGGGGATATTTCCTTGGCCAGGCCCAGCAAGCGGTTGGTTTCGCCCGACATGGCCGAGGGAACCACAACCACCTGATGGCCGGCCGCATGCCATTTGGCCACGCGCCGCGCCACATTCTGGATGCGCTCCACCGAGCCCATGGACGTGCCGCCATATTTGTGAACAATCAGGGACATCTTCTACTCTGCGTTTAAAGAGACACCAATCCGGATGGGTGCCGAACCATCTATGCACGGCCGCAAACGCGCGCCGGGCAAGCAAAACGGGCTATTTTAGCGTGTTTCGCGGCGAGCGTTTTCAGTGCTCGGAGGGGGCATCCAGAAGCACCCGGCCGCCGGCGCAGCGTATATGGGCCGAGCCGTGCTTGACATCCATCCGCCTGTCGTGGCCCAGGGCATGCAGACCGCGCATCTGCCTCATCAGGTCTTGCAGCCGGGCATCGGTGGGCATGCGCTGGCCCAGCAGCCCCAGCCAGTAACGCAGCACCAGCGCCTGCCTGGGCCGTGACAGCAGCCGCCAGGCGGCCAAGGAAAAATCCTTGCCGTCCGCGCCAGGGTCCAGCCCCTGGAAGTCCTGCCGGGCCACTTCGTCCAGGATAGCACTGGTTTCGGCGCTCTGCCGCGCATGGCGGGCCAGGCTACCCTGCCAGCCCGGCCAACGCCGGTTCAGCTCCGGCGCCAGGCGTTCGCGCACGGCGGCACGGGTGTAGTGCTCGTCGGCATTGGTGGGGTCCTGAACGGGCTCCCAGGCAGTCGCCTGTTGAAAGGCCCGCGCCTGCTCCAGGATGGCCGCGCGTTCAATGTCCAGCCAAGGCCTGAGATAAGTCAGGCCGGCGCGCTGGACCGCGGGAGCCATGGCGGCCAGGCCGGCCGGGCCGGCGCCGCGCAACAGGCGCAGCAGCACGGTTTCGGCCTGGTCGTCGCGATGGTGGGCCAGCAGCACGTGCTCCACGCCCGCCACGGCGGCCAGCCGGCCGAGCGCTTCATAGCGGGCGTCGCGCGCGGCGGACTCCATGCCGCTGCCACCGCCCAGGTCCACCGATACGGTCAGGCTGTGGCAAGGCAGGCCCAGAAGCTGGGCCAGGTCGTGCGCATGCGCCTGCCAGCGGTCCGCCGCCGCCTGCAAGCCGTGATGGATATGAAAACAATGTAGCTGGATGCCGCGACGTCGCGCATACAGGGCCGCATGCGCCGCCAGCATCGCGGAATCGGCCCCGCCGCTCAGGCCGACGGCGATGCGCTCCGGACGCTTCGGCAAGGCCGCCAGGGCGCCGCCGATCGCCTGGACCATGGCGGCGGATCCGAAGCTGTTCCAGAAGGCCTCGGTAAGCATGCCTGGCCCGGCTTAGCGTGCTTCCTGGAAGCGGCCGTAGGACATCAGGCGTTGCAGGCGGTGTTCGATAAGCTGATCGGTGGACATGCCCGACACCTGGCGCAGGGAATCGGACAAAGCGCGGCTGAGCTGGCGCGCCATGACCACGGGATCGCGATGGGCGCCGCCCACGGGTTCGTTGACGATGCGGTCGATCAGGCCCAGCTCTTTGAGGCGGGGCGCGGTGATCGCCAGGGCTTCGGCCGCCACGGGCGCCTTGTCGGCGCTGCGCCAAAGTATGGACGCGCAGCCTTCGGGCGAAATGACGGCATAGGTGGAATACTGCAGCATCATGACCACGTCGCCCACCGCGATGGCCAGCGCGCCGCCGGAACCGCCCTCGCCGATGATGGTGGAAATGATGGGCACCTTGAGCTCGGCCATGGCATACAGGTTGTGGCCGATGGCCTCGGACTGGCCGCGTTCCTCGGCGCCTATGCCCGGATACGCGCCCGGCGTGTCGACGAAGGTGAAGACCGGCAGCTGGAATTTTTCGGCCAGACGCATCAGGCGCAGGGCTTTGCGATAGCCCTCGGGGCGCGGCATGCCGAAATTGCGCATGGCGCGTTCCTTGGTGTCGCGCCCTTTCTGGTGGCCCACCACCATGCAGGGCGTGCCGTTGAAGCGCGCCAGCCCGCCCACGATGGACAGGTCGTCGGCATACATGCGGTCGCCGTGCATCTCGTGGAAATCGGTGAAGATTTCACGCACGTAGTCCAGCGTATAAGGCCTTTGCGGATGGCGAGCGACCAAGGCCGTCTGCCAGGGCGTAAGCTTTGCATAAATGCTTTTGGCAAGCGCCTGGTTCTTTTGCTGCAAGCGCCCCACCTCTTCCGAGATGTCGACGGCCGAATCGGTCTGAACGAAACGCAGCTCTTCGATCTTGTTCTCGAGTTCGGCCAGGGGCTGTTCAAATTCCAGGAAGGTATTACGCATAAGGGCTTGGTATCCAGGTTAGAGCATTCGCATTGGGTCAGTACTGCACCGAGGCGGGGTCGAGGCTGCGCCACAGGTACCAGGTCGCCACCGTACGCCATGGCGCCCATGCCTGGGCGACTTCCCTTGCTTCGAAACGCGAAACAGGCTCACCGCTAAAGTAGTGTAACGAAATTGCCTTCAACAGACTTGCATCATCCAGCGGAAGGACGTCGGGCCGCTGCAGGTTGAAGATAAGAAACATCTCGGCCGTCCAGCGCCCGATGCCCCGTATGGCGCACAGGTCGGCGATCACCGCCTCGTCGTCCATAGTGCTCCAGGAGGCCGGCTTGATCTTCTTTTCAGAGAAATGCGTGGCCAGGTCCAGGATGTATTCGGCCTTGCGCTTGGACAGGCCGGACAGGCGGATGTCGGTTTCCGCCAGGCGGATGACGCAGCGCGGGGACGGGTCCCGGCCGCAGGCCTCGGTAAAGCGCTGCCACATGGCGTCGGCCGCCTTGACGGATATCTGGTGGCCGACGATGGCGCGGGCCAGGGTCACGAACGGCGGAGCCGCCGGAGCCAGCCACTCGGACTTGTGGCGCGGGATCAACTTTCTAAGGATGCGGTCGCGCCCCATGAGCTCGGCGGACGCCTCATCCCAAAAACCCGGCTTTTCATGCCCCGTGACTAGGCTTTCTGACATGCTCCTTCCCTTCCTCAAGCCCGACGCCATTGGGTGACGCCGCCCGCTTTATCTTCAAGTTCGATGCCGGCAGCCAACAGCGCATCGCGAATGCGGTCGGCTTCGGCAAAATTGCGATCTTTCTTCGCCGCGGCACGCAGGCCGATCAATTCCTGTATCTGTTCGCCCGACATGGTTTCGGCCGCCGCTCCGCCCCGATGATAACGGGTGGGCGATTGCAGGTAGGCCGCGGGATCGGATTGCAATAGGCCCAGTATGCCGCCCAGGGCGCGCATCAAGCCCGATGCCTGCCCGGAGCCGTCGCGATTGGCCTGGCCGGCCAGCTCGAACAAGGCCGCAATGGCGCCGGAGGTGTTGAAGTCATCGTCCATGGCCGCCTGGAACGCTTGCGCCGCCGGGTGGTTCCAGTCGATCCCGACATCTTGAGCCGGCACATTGTGCAGGGTCTGGTACAGGCGATCCAGGGCGTTCTGCGCATCGAACAGATTGTCCGGCGCGTAGTTCTGCGGGCTGCGATAGTGGTTGCGCACGATGAAAAAGCGCAGCATCTCGGCTTCGCGCGGGTTCACGCCATAGGTGGCCTCATCGTCCGGCAATTGCGAGTCGGCCGCGATCGTGGCCCGTATGGTGCGAAAGTTGCCCAGCGACTTGGACATCTTGTCGGCGTCGACCATCAGCGGGCCGCAATGCATCCAGATCGAGGCCATGGTGCCGCCGAAGGCGCCCTCGGTCTGGGCGATTTCGTTCTCGTGGTGAGGGAACTTCAGGTCGGGGCCGCCGCCGTGTATGTCCAACGGCTGGCCCAGCAGCGCATGGCTCATGGCCGAGCACTCGATATGCCAGCCGGGCCGACCCAGACCATAGGGCGATTCCCATTTCGATTCGGGCGGCTCTTCGGCCTTGGCCGCCTTCCACAGCACGAAGTCCAGCGGGTCACGCTTGGCGGACGCCACGGCGACCCTTTCGCCGGCGCGCAAGTCGTCCAGCGACTTGCCCGACAGCTTGCCATAGCCGGGAAAGTCGCGCACGGCGTAGTTGACGTCGCCGTCTTCGGATTGATAGGCCAGGCCCTTGTCTTCCAGGCGTTTGATGATGCCCAGCATGTCGCCCACGTGGGCTGTGGCGCGAGGCTCCAGATCGGGCGCCTGCACGCCCAGCGCGCGCTCGTCGGCATGCATGGCATCGATGTAGAAGGACGTGACCTCGCCCATCTTGCGGCCGCTCTGGACCGCGCGCCGTATGATTTTGTCGTCGATGTCGGTGATATTGCGCACATACCTGACCTGGTAGCCGCTGTGGCGCAGCCAGCGCTGCACCACGTCGAAGCTCACCAGCATGCGCGCATGGCCCAGGTGGCAGAAATCGTAGACAGTCATGCCGCAAACATACATGCCGACCTTGCCCGGTTCTGCGGTCTTGAAAGGCTCTTTGGCGCGTGAAAGGGTGTTATAAATGTGCAGCATGTGCTGGTAAATTTCTGTCTGTAAATACGATTACGGGCCCGATAGGCTCAGGCCCGGTTGCGGTAAACTCGGCGCGGGCCGGCAAGCAAGGCTAAAATGGCGGTCGATAAGTATAGCAAGCGGACCAGGCCGACGCTGGCCCTCGCGGTCTATTTTTTACTTGATGCCACCGCCATACCGGCAATACAACCATTACATATAGGCGCATAAGCTGTGTTTCGAATCTTGAGCCCCGCAGTCGCGATCGCCCTGATCCTGGGCTGGCTTCCGGCCCAGGCCGCCACGGCCCAGGCGCAAGCGCCCGGCCTCGTGCAGCACGTCGATCTTAACGCGTCGCTGGAAAATGATCCAGGCAAGGCCGCCTTCAGCGGCAAGCTGTTCAACGATCCGCCGCCCGCCGAAGGCGGCTGGAAGGGGCTGGCCAAGCTGCTTGAAGCCCTGACTCCCGGCGTCGATACCGAAATCCCCCTTACCGCCTCGCAGATAACCAGCCGCATCAGCCAGATGCTGGATGAAGGCAAGAACGAGGAAGCGCTGCAAGTCATACAGAAACGGGCCGCGCAACTGGAACAGCAAGGCGGCATCGGGACCGACGTCCAGCTGATGTTCCTGCACGGCCGGGCGCTGGCGGCTCTGAACCGTCACGACGAGGCCATCAGCCTCTATCAGAAAATGACCACGCTCTACCCCGAGCTGCCCGAGCCCTGGAACAACCTGGCGGCGGAATACGTCAAGCAAGGCAAACTGGACATGGCGCGCGACGCCTTGACCATGTCGCTGGCGGCCAACCCCAACTACGGCACCGCCAAGGCCAACTTGGGCGAGGTACAGCTTATGCTGGCGCAGGAATCCTTTCGCAACGCCGCCCAGTTGGGCGTGGGCAGCGCCCGGTCCAAGGCCGCGCAAACCGCCGAAATCCTGAAAGAATAAGCTCCCTTCTCCACTACGCAATCGTCCAGGCACCGCAGAATGCATCTTACTTCTCGACTTATCCGACCGTTCAGCCCATCGCTGCGCGCTTTCGGCCTTGCTTGCGCGGCATCGCTCGCCCTGTGCCTGGGCGGCGTCGCACAAGCGGCATCACCATCCTCTACTCAAGGTAAATCTATGAGCACAACCCCCCACGTCAAACTCCAAACCAACCAGGGCGACATACTCATCGAGCTGGACGCCGAAAAGGCACCCAAGACCGTTGAAAACTTCCTGACCTACGTCAAGGAAGGCTTTTACGACGGCACCATTTTCCACCGGATCATCAACAACTTCATGATCCAGGGCGGCGGCTTCGATGCCGGCATGAAACAGAAACAAACCCACGCGCCCATCGAGAACGAGGCCGACAACGGGCTGAAGAACAACCGCTACACCCTGGCCATGGCGCGCACCGCCGACCCCCATTCCGCCACGGCCCAGTTCTTCATCAACGTGGCCGACAACGACTTCCTGAACTTCACCTCGCCCACGCCCAATGGCTGGGGCTATGCCGTGTTCGGCAAGGTCATCGAAGGCACCGAGGTCGTGGACAAGCTCAAGACCGTAAAAACCGGCAACAAGGGCTTCCACCAAGACGTCCCCACCGAAGATGTCATTATCGAGAAAGCCACGGTCGTTGAATAAGCTGCGGCTGGCGGGCACGGTCTGGATCGCCTCGGACATCCATCTGGGGCCGAACACGCCAGCCACCGCCCGCGCTTTCCACCGGTTTCTGGATCAGGCATGCGCCCAGGCGGATGCCTTGATTTTATGCGGCGACATTTTCGACGCGTGGATAGGCGACGACCTGGCGCTGTCCATGCCGCCCCCCTGGCTGTCCGAGACGCTGGAAGAATTCAAGCAGGTTTCTGAAAAAATACCCCTGTGGCTGGGCCGCGGCAATCGCGACTTCCTGATGGGATCCGCGCTGGCCGGGTATGTGGGCGCCCAAGTGCTGCCCGACAGCGTGCGCCTGGACACCGACGCCGGTCCCATCCTGCTGTCGCATGGCGATGAATACTGCACCGACGACCAAGGCTATCAGCGCTTTCGCCGACTGGTACGCTGCCCGGTGGTGCAGTGGCTTTTCCTGCGGCTGAGCCTATCCGCCCGGCGCGGCATCGCCGATCTGGCCCGCCGGCGCAGCATGGCGTCCAATCGCCAGAAGTCCATGAGCACCATGGACGTCAGCCCCTCAGCCATCGAACAGGCCTTTGCCCGCGAGGGCGCCGACATCATGGTCCATGGTCACACCCATCGTCCGCAGGTCCACCGCCTGGTGGTCGACGGCAGACCATGCAGCCGCTACGTGCTGCCGGACTGGGATTACGATCATGGCGGTGAGCCGCGCGGCGGCTGGCTGTCCATCGACGCCGCCGGCCCGCGCCTGAATCAGGCGTCGAAGTCCAGTTGAAGCCCGGCGATGTCGCCGCGCTGGCGCACCTGCACGCGGCGCGCCAGACGGCTTAAAAGATAGGAAGTCATGTGCGCCGTGGCTTCCGGATCGTCGATCAGTTCTTCGGGGCTCGGCGCCGCATTGCGGGGAGCCGGCAGCGCCTGGCCCTTGTACGAGAACTTGACCCGCAAGGCGTACTCGTCGAAACGCGTCTGGACTTCCAGCTCGGCCTGCTCGGGAGCTATCCGGCCGCTATGCGCCAACAGGTCGAAAGCCTGCCATACCGCCTGCTCGGCGCGCTGGATGGCATCGCGCCGGGCGCCCCACAGCCGCCCTTGGTTCTCCATGTAACGATTCAGGTCGTCGGCCGTGGTGGCATCCAGCGTAAAGCGTTGCATCGTGCGGCGTGTGGCGCCCAGTCGGAACAGCATGGTCAGGATCAAAGCCACCAGCGTGCCGTTGGTCACCCCGGCCAGGTCCATGAAACCGGACAGCGGCGCGTATTCCAGCCCGGCCACGATGTAGCGGTGCGATACCCCCACGATCAGGCCCACGCCCAAGGCCAGAGAGCGTCTGTCGTCCAGCATGCGCGAGGCCACCAGCTTGAGCCCCGCCATCAGCAGGAAGGCGGCCAGGTAAAGCAGCAGGGCCGATACGACCGCCCCCGGCACGGCCAGCCACAGAATGATCAGCTTGGAACAAAAGGCGGTAATGACCAGAAAGCCCGCCACCCAATAACCCAGGTAGCGGCTGGTGCAGCCCGAGCTTGCCGCCAGGCCCACCGCGCCGCCGCTGGCCGACTGCGGCATGGCGTTGATGAAGGAAGCCACTATGTGCGTCAGGCCTTCCGCGCGCAGCCCGCGTCCGTAAGCGCGCAGGTCGGGCCTGTGCCAGTCCACGTCTGCCGTGCGCTGGGCCACTGTCTGGGTGCCTATGGATATCAATGAAAACGTCAACCCTATCAGCATGTAAGGCAGCACCATGTCCATGCTGAAATCCCAGCCGAAAGCGGGCAAGGTCGGCATGCGCAGCCACGGAACAGCGGAAATATAAGCCAGGCTCTCGGGTTGAATGAGACCCAGCACGCCGGCCAGCACGGTGCCCGCCAAAAGACCGAACAAGGCGGCGAAAAGGCGCAGCTTGGACTTGAGCCAGATGTGGCAGTACACCATGACGAACAAGGTGAACGCCGCCGCGATCAATTCCATATTGGTGGCGCCCGAACCGTCCGGTGCATCGAACAGCAGCCTCAGGCCTATCTGGCCGATGCTGACCCCCGTCAGCATCACCATGAGGCCTGCGATTTCGACCGTGAAGATGCTGCGCAAGCGGACGATGACGGCGCTGAAAACAAGCTGGGTCACGCCGGCTATGCATACCATGCCGTAGGCCAGGGGCAGGCCGCCCGGGTGGCTGCTGGCCAGGAACATGACCGCGAACACGGTGGGTGTGGCTTGCAGCGGATAGTAATAGCCCGACCCTATGCCCCAGCGGTTCAGTATCTGCAGCAGGATCGAGAAGGCGCTGGCGATCAGCGAGGCGGCGGCGATGTCCAGGAAGCTGCTGGATGCCAGGGGAAATCCGGTTTCGTGCAGAAACAGATTGGGCACCACCAGCAAGGCGCCCAGGAAAGCCATTTGCTGCAGCACCAAGCCCAGCGCCGTGGGCACCGGCAGGCGGTCGTTGATCCAATAGACGATGTTATCGGGCTTGCGCATGCGTCATCATTCCACTGGGGCTTGCAACATTGAAGGGATGGGCGCCGTGCATTCCCACAGGCGCTAGATCACGGGCAAAAGCTGCATCGAACCGGGCTCGGTTCGCCACAGATCGCCGGTTTCAAGATCGAACCACCAGCCGTGCAGGGCCAGCGTGCCCTGGTCGACGCGCTCTTTGATCCAGGGATAGCTGAGCAGGTTGTGCAGCGAGCCGGTCACCGCGGCGCGCTCGGCCAGGCCCGGGTTTTCCTTGAGCAATTCCAGAGAGACCTTCTGGCGTTCTTCAGGATTGTCGGCGTTCAGGTAGAGTTCGGTGGCGTTCATGGCCATCGACACCCATTCACCAACGAATTCGCGGTCGGGCGGCTGGCCGCCCGCCGTCGCCAGCATGGCCTTGATGCCACCGCACTGCGCATGCCCCAACACGATGATGTGGTCCACCTTCAGGTCGCGCACCGCGTATTCGATCGCCGCGCCCGTTCCGTGCAGGCCGGAGCCCTGTTGATAAGGCGGAACCAGATTGGCCACATTGCGCACGGTGAACAATTCGCCGGGCTGTGCGGACAGCAGCACACCTGTGTCCACCCGGGAATCGCTGCATGCGATGATCAGTGTGGCGGGCGCCTGCCCCTTGGTGGACAGCGCATGCATCAGCTCGGGCGAATGCTTGTAGTATTCGCTGCGGAAACGCAGCACGGCCGCCTCGAAATGCGAAATATCCCTTAGATGATTCTGACAGCACTCGGCGGACATGGCGTCTCGTTCCATAAAAATTGGTAACAAATTCCAGCGGCAAATTATATCGTCATACGAGTTTGCCGCAAACGCTTTTCGTGGCTACGCAAGGCGCGGCGCCACGAGGGCCGGGCCTTAGCGGGCCAACAGCCAGATCGCCACCACGGCGCCCAGGGCAATGCGATACCAGGCGAAAGGCCGGTAGGTGCGCTTCGAAACGAAACGCAGCACCGCCCTCACGACAACCAGCGCGCTTACGAAGGCAGCCAGGAAGCCCACGGCGATGGCGGTCAATTGAGTATCGTCCAACGCCCCGCTGTTGCGGTACAAGTCGTAGACCGTGGCCGCCAGCATGGTGGGCATGGCAAGAAAGAAGGAGAACTCGGTGGCGGTCTTGCGCTGGATTCCGGCCATCATGCCGCTGATGATGGTGGCCCCCGAACGCGATGTCCCGGGCACCATGGCCAGGCACTGCGCAAACCCCACCACCAGCGCCTGCTTCCAGCTGATTTCTTCCAGCGCGTGGGCGGTGGCGTGCTGCGAGGATACGCTGTCGTCGGTTCCCGCCGCCTGCGTCGTATCGCCATGCTTGGCGTACTGAGGCTTGCGCTCCACCCACAGCATGATCAGGCCGCCGATCACCAGGGTGAACACAAATACCGCCGGGCTATGGAACAGCGCCTTGATCTGCTTGATCATCAACGCGCCTATGACCGCCGCCGGCAGGAAAGCGATGATCAGATTGCGCAGGAACATGACTTCGCGCCGCTCTCCGGCCAGCGTCCCGCGTATCAATTGCCACAGGCGCGCCCGGAATATCCACATCACGGCCAGGATGGAGCCGAACTGGATGACGACCTCGAACACCTTGTCGTTGCCGGATGAGAAATTGATCCAATCGCCTATCAGCAACAGATGGGCCGTACTGGAAACGGGGATGAATTCGGTAAAACCTTCAATCAGGCCCAAAAACAGGGCCTTGAGCATGAACCACAAGTTATCAGTCATATAGTCTCGTTGTCGATGTCGTCGGTCTGATGATACAACCGCTCGACCTGCACCGTCGCAATGCGGCGTCCATCCAGGCGCAGCACCGTAAACCTGAAAGTGGCGTGTTCCTGCCGGAGCTCGCAGCTATCGCCCGCCTGCGGCAGATGGCCGAAGCGTTCAAGCAGATAGCCCGCCAGTGTTGAATACCCTTCTTCCTCGTCGACCAGTCCATCGGTATTGAGCAACAGCTCCAGATGGTGCAGGTCGGCGGCGCCGTCCGCGCGCCAGCGATCCTCGCCGTCGGCCACGATGTCCGGTGTCTCGTCCTCGTCCGGAAACTCGCCCGCGATGGCTTCGAACACATCGATAGGTGTCACAACGCCCTCTATGGCGCCGAACTCGTCGGTCACCAGCACCAACTGGCCGCGCGAGCGCTTCAGCGTATCCATCAGGCGCAGCACGCCTATCGATTCATGCACGATGATGGGATCGCGCAGGCGCGACAGGCGCACGGTACCGTGAGTGATCAGATCGGCGATCATTTCCTTGGCCCGCCCTATGCCTATCACTTCGTCCAGCGAACCCCGGCACACAGGGAAGAAGCTGTGCGGCGTCTTGACGATCTGCTCGCGCATGGCATCGGCGTCGTCGTCCAGGTCTATCCAGGAAACATCGTTGCGCGGGGTCATGATGGAATGAATGCTGCGGTCGGCCAGCGTCAGCACGCCGCTGACCATGTAGCGCTCTTCGTCGCCGAATACCTGCACAGGCGCTTCAACCTGGGCTTGTTCGTGGCCCGCCATGGGCCGCTTGCCCAGCATGCGCAGCACGCCTTCGGCGGTCCGCTCGCGCAGCGGCCGGCGCGAGTCGAGCTTGCGCAGATTGCGGCGCGCAAGCTGGTTGAGCACCTCGATCAGGACCGAGAAGGTGATGGCCGCATACAGATAGCCTTTGGGCACCGGAAAGCCGAAGCCTTCGGCCAGCAAAGAGAAGCCTATGGTCAGCAAGAAGCCCAGGCACAGGATGACGACCGTGGGGTGCGCGTTCACGAAGCGGGTCAACGGCTTGGAGGCCACCAGCATCAGACCGATGGCGATCACCACCGCCATCATCATGATGGCCAGGTGGTCGACCATGCCCACCGCCGTGATGACGGCGTCTATCGAAAACACCGCGTCCAGGATGACGATTTGGGTCACGATGACCCAGAAGCTGGCGTGCATGCGCGAGCCCGAGGCATGCGCGTTGCGGCCCTCCACCCTTTCGTGCAGCTCCAGCGTTCCCTTGAAAAGCAGGAATAGGCCACCCATGATCAGGATCAGATCGCGCCAGGAAAAGGCCAGCGGACCCAGCGAGAACAGGGGCGCGGTCAGCTTGATCAGCCATGACATGACCGACAGCAGCAGCAGCCGCATCAGCAAGGCCAGCGACAGACCCACCACGCGCGCGCGATCGCGCAGCGACGGCGGCAATTTCTCGACCAGGATGGCGATGAAGATCAGATTGTCTATGCCCAGGACAATCTCGAGAATGACGAGGGTTAGCAGACCGACCCATGCGGAAGGGTCCAGCATCCACTCCATCAGGCGGCTCCGTTATGGGCGATGATCAATCCCGCAGGTAGCCCAGCATTTGCGGGAAGAGCTTGGGCGTCGCGGCCACCACATTGCCACTTTTCATCCAGCCTTGCTCGCCCTCGAAATCGGCGATCAGGCCACCGGCCTCGAGTATGAGCAAGCCGCCCGCGGCCACGTCCCAGGGCTTGAGGTTCAAGCCGCAAAAGCCGTCCAGCCGGCCGGTGGCCACATAAGCCAGGTCGAGCACCGTGGAGCCCAGGCGACGAGCCGCGGCGCAATCGGACAACATGCCCGCAAAGCGCGTGCCCGAGACCGGGGCTGAAGCCGAACCCGGCACGTGAGCCCCCAGCAGGGCATCGTGATAGCGGGTCTGGCCCGACACACGGACGCGCCTGTCGTTCAGGAAGGCGCCGCCGCCGCGACTGGCCGTAAACAGTTCGTTGCGCGCAGGATCGTAGACCACGGCCTGGGTGACCTGGCCGCGCTGGGCCAGCGCGATCGAAACGGCGTAGATGGGCAGGCCGTGGATGAAGTTGGTGGTGCCGTCCAGGGGGTCGATGATCCACTGGAACTCTGGCGGTTCGTCGCCGGCCTGCCCCGCGGCCGGGTGCGCGCCGGACTCTTCGCCCAGGAAGCCGTGGTCCGGGTAAGCGGTGCGCAACACGTCGATGATGGCCTCTTCAGCGGCGTGATCGACTTCCGTGACATAATCTTTAGGCCCCTTGCGTGCCACTTGCAGGCGTTCCAGGTCGAGGCTGGCACGATTGATGATGGTGCCGGCACGGCGCGCCGCCTTGATGGCGGTATTGAGCATCGGGTGCATAAAATTCCGTAATTGAACAAGAAATGTCGAAGCCGGCCATTGCCAAATCAGGCCGTCCGCACAAAGCGCGGCGGGCGGGCATCGACACGATAAACCATCTATTTTAAATGACTCAGACGCATTCCCACGAAACGCCGTCGTTTCCCTCTGAAACACAGACTTTGGCCGCAGACCCGGCCGGCACATTTTCCCGTGTCCGCTTCATTATGGTCCACCCCAGCCATCCTGGAAACGTGGGTGCCGCGGCCCGTGCCATCAAAACCATGGGCTTCCACGACCTGTGCCTGGTTGCGCCGCGCTTTCCCGACGTCCTGGACCTGCCCGAAGCGCAATCGCTGGCCAGCGGGGCCACCGACGTGCTGGCGGCCGTCCACATCTTTCCCACGCTCGAGGAAGCCCTGGCTCCCACGACCCTGGCCTTTGCCCTGACGGCGCGCGCGCGCGTACTGGGGCCACCGCCCTGCGACATCCGCGAAGCCGCCCTGGCCACCCGCGACCACCTGCGGGAAGCGACAGGGCTGGTGGCCATCGTGCTGGGCACCGAGCGCTCGGGGCTGACCAACGAAGACATCGCCCTGTGCCAGCGCGTCTGCCATATCCCGGCCAACCCCGAGTACAGCTCGCTGAATGTGGCCCAGGCCCTGCAACTGGCCGCCTGGGAGCTGCGCTACGCCCTGGCCGGAGCCGCCGGCCTGCCCCTGCTGCCGACCACCGAGGGCCAGCACGAGGCGGGCGCCCTGCCGGCGCCCAACGAAAAAGTGCAGGCTTTCATGGCCCACTGGGAACAGGCCGTGACCGAAGTGGGGTTCCTGGATCCCCAGCACCCCAAGAAGCTGATGCCGCGCATGCGCCACATGTTCGGGCGCAACGGCCTCAGTCATGACGAAGTCGACATGATGCGCGGCCTGTGCACCGCCATGATCAAGACGGCGGCCAAGGCCAAGCATTAAACCGGGCTCAGCCCGCCACCAGGGGCAGGCCGGCCAGGCGTGAAAGCTCGGCCAGCCCCAGGCCCGAGGCGTCGTCGACCAACACCACCTTGCCGTCCTTGTTCAGGTCGAAGACCGCCAGGTCGGTGTAAAGGCGGGTGACGCAGCCCACGCCGGTCAGCGGATAGGTGCAACGCTCGACCAGCTTGCTTTGCCCGTCGCGCGTCAGCAGCTCCATCAATACATAGACCGACTTGGCGCCTATGGCCAAGTCCATGGCTCCGCCAACCGCCGGTATGGCGTCGGGTGCGCCGGTATGCCAGTTGGCCAGGTCGCCGAAGCGCGAAACCTGGAAGGCGCCCAGCACGCAGATATCCAGATGGCCGCCGCGCATCATGCCGAAGGAGTCGGCATGATGGAAATAGGCGCCGCCCGGCAAAAGCGTGACGGGCTGCTTACCCGCATTGATGAGGTCGGGGTCTTCTTCGCCAGGCGCGGGCGCGGGGCCCATTCCGATCACGCCGTTCTCGCTGTGCAGCATGATCTCGCGATCCGCCGGCAGGTAGTTGGCCACTTTGGTCGGCAGGCCTATGCCCAGGTTCACCACGCTGCCCTCGGGGATGTCCCGCGCAACGCGTTCCGCCATTTGTTCACGATTCAATCGATTCATTCCGATGCTCCCAGGGCAACCACGCGCTGCACGAACAGGCCCGGCGTGACAACGGCCTCGGGGTCCAGCGCCCCCAACTCCACGACCTCGGCCACCTGGGCCACGGCGATGCGAGATGCCGTAGCCATGATGGGCCCGAAGTTGCGCGCGGTCTTGCGGTACACCAGATTGCCCCAACGATCGGCGCGCAAGGCCTTGATAAGGGCGTAATCGGCGTGCAGCGGGTACTCAAGAATATAGTCGCGCCCGTTTATCTTGCGTTGCTCTTTGCCTTCGGCCAGGGGCGTACCCGCCCCGGTGGGCGTATAGAAGCCGCCTATGCCGGCGCCCGCCGCGCGGATGCGCTCGGCCAGGTTGCCTTGCGGCACGAGTTCCAGTTCGATCTTGCCGGCGCGATACAGGGCGTCGAATACGTGGGAATCGGTCTGCCGGGGAAACGAGCAGACGATCTTCCTGACTCGTCCGGCGGCCAGCAAGGCGGCGAGGCCGGTGTCGCCATTACCCGCATTGTTATTGACAATGACCAGGTCCCTGGCCCCCTGATCGAGCAAGGCGTCGATCAGTTCCTTGGGCTGGCCCGCCAGGCCGAAACCTCCGACCATGATGGAAGCCCCATCGGGAACGTCGGCCAGGGCCTGGCGAGCGCTATCGAAAATCTTGGAAATCATGCCTTTTCCTGCTTGTGTATGCGACTATGAAAGGCGGATGGCCGGCCCGCATAGCGGCCGGCCATCCTGGATTGCAACCGCAGCTTAGTCGACGGTGGCGCCGGAAGCCTTGACCACCTTGGCCCAGCTATTGACTTCGGATTTGATGAAGTCGCCGAATTCGGCGGGCGTGGTCTTGGCCGGGACGGCACCCAGGTCGGCCAGGCGCTTTTGCACGTCAGGCTTGGCCAGGCCGGCCAATATGGCGGCATTCAGCTTCTTGACCACATCGTCGGGCGTACCCTTGGGCGCGATCACGCCGAACCAGGAAGACACGTCGAAATTCGGATAGCCGGATTCCTGCATGGTGGGCAGGTCGGGCGCGGTCTTGGAGCGATCGGCCGTCGTCACCGCCAAGGCCCGCAGCTTGCCCGCTTCCACGTGTGGCCAGGCCGAGGGCATATTGTCGAACATGTACTGCACTTGTCCGCCGATCAGGTCGGTCATGGCCGGCGAGCTGCCTTTGTAGGGAATGTGGGTAACGTCGATGTCGGCGACTTGCTTGAACAATTCGCCCGCCATGTGGATGGACGTACCGCTGCCCGAGGATGCGAAATTGAGCTTGCCCGGATTGGCCTTGGCGTAGTCGACCAATTCCTTGACGGTCTTGACCGGTACCTTGGGGTTCACCACCAATACGTTGGGCACGCGCACGGCCAGCGCGACAGGCGCGAAATCCTTGACCAGGTCGAAACGCAGGTTCTTGTACAAGGTCTGGTTGATGGCGCTGGTGACGGCGACCATGTAAATGGTGTAGCCGTCGGGATCGGCGCGCGAAACCATTTCCGTGGCGATGTTGCTGCCCGCGCCGGGACGGTTTTCGACAACCACGGGCTGCCCCAGCGCGTCGCCGATCTCTTTGCCCACGATACGCGCGACCACGTCGGTGGTGCCGCCGGCCGAGAAGCCCACGACCATGCGGATGGCGTGATCAGGGTAGGCCGCCGAGGCGACGCCCGCATAGCCCAAGGAACCGGCGACCAGCAAGCTTGCGGCCAGCGCTTTGACGCCAGCGGGTTTGATGTGAGTTAGCACGTAGTATCCTCCAGTGTTGGTGTCCGCCTAACGGACAGTTCTATAATCGGTTTTAAATTTTCGATCACATCTTTATTTTTTTAAACACACACGTACGCACCGTGGACATTTCTGATACCGACGCAAGCGGCTCCGGGCCCCGCACACTACGGCGCGGCCTGCAAATACTGCGCACACTCCAGGAAAACCCCGAGGCCGGCCTGAACGTCAGCACCCTGGCCCGCATCACGGGACTGCAACGGCCCACGGTCTACCGCCTGCTCGCGGCGCTCATCGAGGAAGGCTTCGTCAAAAATCTTGGCGGCACCAAGCGTTTTATTTCAAGCCAGCACACGGCCACCAATGTCGGCGATCAGGACCCGCGCATCGAGCTGGCCTTCCCGGTCATGCAGAAGCTGGCCGCCCAGACCGGCGATGCGGTTTTCCTGGTGGTCAGGGATGGAAATGAATCGGTCAGCCTGTGGCGGGAAATCGGCCCCTACCCCGTGCAGATCCTGGCGACCTTCGCCGGCAAGCGCCAGCCGTTGGGCGTGGGCTCGGGCGGAATGGCCTTGCTGGCCAAGCTGGACGACCACAGCGTCGAAGAAATCATTGCCCACAACAGCAACCAGATCGAACAGTACGGGGGCATGACGACCCGCGAAATGCGGCAACTGGTTCAGAATACCCGCACGCGCGGCTACTCGGTGGTGGGCAACTATGCGGTGCGCGGCGCGTTGGGGGTGGGCTGTGCCCTGTGCGACGCCCAGGGCCACCCTTACCTGGCCATCAGCGTCACCGCCATCACGGAACGCATGCCGGCCACTCGTCAGCGCGAGATCGCGAGCCTGATACAGGACGGCCTCAAGACCATAGCTTGCAAGGTCTGACGCCTGGGCCGGCCGCCCGGAGCCTAGCTGACGGCCTGGACCGGATTGGCGCGGACCTCGGTGACGGGTATGGGCATTTTCAGGCCGGCCCTGGACAGGACCTCCAATGCATTGCGATACAGATCGAAGCGCAAGTCCCAGTAGTTTCCGGCAGCGGCCCATACACGTATGGTGACGATGGTCGCGCTGTCACGGTAGCCGGTCACCAGCACCTGGGGCTTGGGTTCGGCCAGCACATGCTGATGGGATTCGACCAGTTGAATCAGTTCGCGCATGGCGATCTCGAGGTCGTCGCCGTAGCGCACCGATACCTCCACCTCGAGCCGGCGCGTCGCATTGCGGCTGTAGTTGATGATGGTGCTGCCCCAGACCATGCTGTTGGGCAGGGTCAGGTGTATGCCGTCGGCCTGGATCAGGTGAGTCAGGAACAGCCCAACCTCGGCGACCGTGCCATCGCCTTTTCCCACCACGGAAATCGCTTCGCCCGCCCGCAAGGGACGCAACGCCAGCAGCATGATGCCCGCGGCGATGTTTTGCAGCGTACCCTGCAGGGCAAGTCCGACGGCCAGGCCCGCCGCGCTCAGCATGGCAATGACGCTGGCGGTTTGCACGCCGAAGCGCGCCAGCACGGCAATTACCACGAAAATACGTATGGCCCAGACCGTTACGGTGTAGACCATGGGGACGATGGTGGGATCGACCTTGGGCGACCTGGCTGCCAGCTTCCTGACGCTGCGGCCGGCCAGCGACGAGGCGGACCACCCGACCACCAACAGGATCAAGGTGACCAGCAGGTTCAGGGCCAAGTATTCCACGGACGGCATAAGGTCCGATACGTCCTTGAGTTGTTCCAGCATGAGGTAATTCCACGGTGCTTGAAGGGAAGGCCATCATACCCCGTGTTTTTATGCTGCGACACAGCGGCAAGTTATCCACTTCAACTGTGGACAAAACCAGGGAAAAGCCTTTGATTACCCGAATTTATCCAGGTTAATCAATAGCTTGAACCGCAAGCGCGAAAATCATCCACATGCCGCCCCCGAGCGGCATGTGGATGAGGAAAAGCCGCCGCCCGCGCTAGGGCGCGCGCCCGCTGATCAGGCGCACCAGCACCATGACGATTGCAACAACAATCAGTATATGGATGAAGCCGCCTATGGTGTATGAGGTCACCAACCCCAGCAGCCACAAGATAATCAAAATTACCGCTATCGTATAGAGCATATATATCCTCTTCTCTTGATTCGCACGGATGCGCTTGGTTTGTATTATTTACTGGCTTCGTGGCCCACTACGCCGCCCACGGCCGCGCCGCCCAGGGTACCCAGGGCGCTTCCCCCGGTCAGGACCGCTCCGCCCACCGCACCGACACCCGCCCCTATCGCCGTATTCTTGCCTTGCCTGGACATCCCGCTGCAACCAGCCATGCCGAGCGTGATTGCCAAAACCACTGTACCTACGGCGTATCGTTTCATCGTTCTCATGGAATAGCTCCTTGTCTTTATTTCTGAATCGGCAACGGACTTGCCTGTTGCCTGTGACACCCAGCAAGCGGCGTGCCCGCATGCATGCCCCACGGGAGGCACGGAACTTGCTGAATGTGGAAGGAAGGACGAAATGGCCTTGTCGGCCCAACGAATCAGGAGAACCTCATGAAGAAATCCATCGCAATCGCCGCATGCTCGCTACCTCTGCTGGTATTTTCCATGGCCCCCCAGGCTCAAACGACCCCTCCTCCAAAAAGCGAGGCGCCAGCGCCGAGCGCTCCCGCCCCTGCGCCAACCACGCCCCCCATGACCTCTCCGGGTGCGGGAGCCGGCGGCGCCGACACCTCGGCCAGCGCCGACATGACCGAAGCCATTACGGGCTGGAGCGTCAAGGACAAGATCATGGGGAAAGCGGTCTACAACGATAAGGACGAGAAAATCGGCGACGTCAACGATGTCGTGCTGGCCAGCGACGGCAAAGCGGCCTATTTCATCGTCGGAGCGGGCGGCTTCCTGGGCCTGGGCGAACGTAGCGTGGCCATACCCTTTGGCGACATCAAGCAAACCGGCGACAAGCTGCTGCTGCCCGGCTACACCAAGGATAAGCTGAAGGCTCTGCCCAAGGTCGAAATCGCCAAGTAAAGCCAAGGCGGCCCATGGGATAGGCGCGCTTGCTTCGGCACGCCGCCCTCCCTTGTTCCTCTGATTTTTCTCAGCCCTTTCGGGAGCGTCATGATGAATCACTCCGACACCAGGAAACACGACGGCGAGCCGCCGACACCTTTTCCAACCTCGCAGGACAACCCGACCAACAAGGAAGAAGCGCTGGACAACGGGCTGGAAGAGACTTTCCCCGCCAGCGATCCCGTTTCCATAACGACTAGAAAGCCCGGTGCCGACACGCTGGAGACGCCCGCGATCGGCGTCCAGGGTGGGAAGGAGGCCAGGAAAAAGGAAGAGGATATCGACAAAGAGCTGGAAGCAACCTTTCCCGCCAGCGATCCGGTCTCCACCACGCCGCAAAAGCCAGAGAAGCCGACGTCCTGAAGATGGCGAGACTGGCAAGTATGTCATCCACCACACCTTCTGGAACCGTGCTGGTTTATGCGGCGCGCAAGGCGGAGCCCGAGCACGAACGGGCGGTGCACTTCGAACTGGGCAAACGCATAGCCGGCTTATTGGGCGCGCATTTCGGCGGCATGCATCAGGCCGGCGCCAAACATGCGCAGCCCGTCTACCTCATTCCCAGCGATACCCTGATTGGCCCCGAGCTCGCGCAGCGCCTGGGCATAAGCAGTGAAGAGAATTTTTTCGGTGGCCTGGCCCCGTACGCCTTCGTGCCAACCAAGGCCATTACGCACGGCTTGATCGGGCCCGAGGCCTATGCCCCGGAAGGCTGGTCGCAGGAATTCAGCCGGCGGGTCCGCGGCAGCGTCCTGGACGGCATCACGGCATTTTCCATCGGAGACGCCCAAAGGGCCGGGATCCGGCTGCTGCGCAAGGGCCCCGTGCGAATCAAGCCGGTATTGGCCACCGCCGGCCGCGGGCAGGCGCTGGTGTCCACGCTGGAACAATTGACGGCGCTCTTCGAGCAAATGGATCACGGCGGCATCGCTCAACACGGGCTGGTGCTGGAAGAACATCTGGACGAAGTCACGACCTACAGCGTCGGCCAGGTCCGCATAGCCGGCCTGACCGCCAGCTATGTCGGGACCCAATGCCTGACGCCGGACAACCTGGGGGAAATGGTCTATGGCGGGTCGGAGCTGATCGTGGCCCGTGGCGGCTTCGAGCAGTTGCTTGGACTCCCCTTGGGCGATCCGTGGCGACTGGCCATCTCCAAGGCCAGGGTGTACGACGAAGCCGCCACGGCCTGCTATCCCGGCTTGCTGGCATCGCGGCGCAACTACGACGTGGCCAGCGGGATCGGTCGCGGCAAGACCCGCTGCGGCGTGCTGGAACAATCCTGGAGGATAGGCGGGGCCAGCGGCGCCGAGATCGCAGCACTTGAAGCCTTCCACCGCGATCCGGGCCTGCGCTCGGTTCGCGCATCGACCCTGGAACTGTTCGGCTCCAACCCCCGTCCGCCGCCCGGCGCCACCGAACTATATCGCGGCATCGACCCCCTGATCGGGCCGATCAGCAAGTACATGAGAGTAGCGCCTTATGGGAACTAGCAGCGAACCCATACAGATCGTCACCAGCGATGAGCACATCGCCGGCACCTTCCTGTCGCCGCAAACCAAGGTGCCGGGCATACTGTTCGTTCACGGTTGGGGCGGCAGCCAGGAGCGCGACCTGGATCGGGCCCGCGGCATCGCCGGCCTGGGCTGCGTGTGCCTGACGTTCGACCTGCGCGGCCATGAACGAGGATCGGCGCGGCAAAAGACCGTGACTCGGGAAGAAAATCTGCGGGACATCATCGCGGCCTATGACAAACTGGTGCAGCACCCGGCCATCGATACCCATGCCATTGCGGTCGTGGGCACCAGCTACGGCGCCTACCTGTCCACCATCCTGACCACCATGAGGCCGGTCAAATGGCTGTCGCTGCGCGTTCCCTCCTTGTATCGCGACGAAGAATGGGACCTGCCCAAGCGTCAACTGAACCGTGAAGATCTTGCCGTGTACCGGGGCGCGCCGGTCACTCCCGAGGAAAACCGGGCGCTGGCCGCATGCGCCGCTTTCAGCGGCGACGTGCTGATCATAGAATCCGAGCACGACCACCTGGTTCCTCATGCAACCATCATGAGCTATCGGGCGGCGTTCCGCAGCTCGCATTCGCTGACGCATAGGGTGATAGACGGCGCCGATCATGCACTCAGCTCCAAAACCAGCCAGCAGGCCTATACCTCCATCCTGGTCGGCTGGATCACCGAAATGGTGATGGGCGCAAGGGTGGGCGACCGGCCGGGCATTTCCTGAAGGCCGGGTTTCGCCTAAACTGGACGCGGCATTTACAGACGGGCTCCGCCTGTGCCGCTCTTGACTATCCCGGAACCGCCCTCATATCCCGCGCATGATTCCTTTTTCCATACTCGACCTATCCCCCATCGCCGAAGGCGGCTCCGCCGCCGTATCGTTCCGCCACACCTTGGACATCGCCCGGCACGGCGAGCGCTGGGGCTACAAGCGCTACTGGATGGCCGAGCACCACGGCATGCCCGGCATCGCCAGCGCGGCAACGTCCATCCTTATTTCCCACGTAGCGGCGGGCACGTCCACGATACGCGTTGGAGCCGGGGGCATCATGCTGCCCAACCACTCGCCGCTGGTCATTGCCGAGCAGTTCGGCACTCTGGAATCGTTGTACCCGGGGCGCATAGACCTGGGCCTGGGCCGCGCCCCCGGCTCCGACCAGGTCACCGCGCGCGCCCTGCGGCGCAACCTGGCCTCCGACGCCGACGAGTTCCCGCGCGACGTGCTCGAGCTGATGGACTATATGTCGGATGAACCCCGCCAGGTCGTGCAGGCGGTTCCGGGCCGGGGCCTGAACGTGCCCATTTGGATACTGGGCTCCAGCCTGTTCGGCGCCCAACTGGCCGCGGCGCTGGGCCTGCCCTACGCCTTCGCCTCGCACTTCGCCCCCCAGCAACTGATGCAGGCCATCCAGTTGTACCGCAGCACCTTCCAGCCTTCCGCCCATCTGGATAAACCTTATGTCATGCTGGGCTTCAATGTCTTTGCGGCCGACACCGACGACCAGGGACAATTGCTGGCGACCTCCTGGCAGCAATCCTTCGTCAACCTGCGCAGCGGCCGCCCCTCACGCCTGCCTCCGCCCGTACGCAATTACATGGAGCAGTTGAACCCTGCCGCCCAGGACGTGCTGCAACAACACGTGCTGTCGTGCTCGGCCGTCGGCGCGCCCGACACCGTCGCCCGCCAGCTCAAGGCCTTCATCGACAAGACCGGCGCGGACGAGCTCATGATCACGTCGAACATATTCGACCACGCCGCCCGCCTGCGCTCCTACGAAATCACAGCCGGGTTGCGGGACTCGCTGTAAGCGGCCCGGCGCAGGCCTCGTCCCGGTCTTACAATAGGCTGGTTGCACACGAGCGCCGCGGATGCCCCGGGCGCCATACGTTTCGATCACGCCGAATATGACTGAAGACAATTCCATCGCAGCGCGCCTGGCGCAAATCCGGCGGCGCATAGACGCCGCCGCCCTGGGCGCCGGCCGGACGGCTGGGTCCGTCGCCCTGCTTCCCGTCAGCAAGACCTTTGGCGAGGCCGCGATACGAGAGGCGGTGGCCGCCGGCGCGCGCCGCTTCGGCGAAAACAAGGCACAGGAAATTCGCAGCAAATACGAACCCCTGGCCGACTGCGGCATAGACTGGGTGATGATAGGTCACCTGCAAACCAACAAGGCCAAGGATGTCGCCCGCATGGCCAGTGAAGTCCAGTCGCTGGACCGCATGGAGCTGGCCGTCGCGCTGGACAAGCGGCTGCAGCAGGAAGGCCGCGCCATCGACACCCTGGTGCAGGTGAAGACATCCACGGAGCCCAGCAAATATGGCCTGCCGCCCGAGGAGCTGCCCGGCTTCCTGCGCTACCTGGCCCGCGAGACCCCCACGCTGAGGGTGCGCGGCCTGATGACGCTGGCCATCAACGCGCCCGGCCAGGAGGCCGTGCGCGCCTGCTTCCGCAGCCTGCGCCAATTGCGCGACCGCATGCGGGACGAAGCCATAGACGGCATCGAGCTCGACCGCCTTTCCATGGGCATGAGCGGCGATTTCGAGATCGCCATCCAGGAGGGCTCCACCGAGGTGCGCATCGGCACAGCCATATTCGGGGGCCGTATCTACGGCGACGATTACTATTGGCCGGAAGGCAAGCGACCGCAATAAAGCGTCAGGAAACCGGGTGTTGCCAGCAAGCCCGCCAACTGCGCCCATTGGATCATCGACGCATCGACCACGGCGGTTCGCATCAGGAAATTAAGCGTGCCCAAGCAAGTATCTTGCGCGACGATGGGCACATTGATGACCGATCTCAAGCCCAACTTGTGAATGACAGTGTGGTCATCAAAAGATTGCCGGATAGCTTCCTCGCCCTCGCCAATAAATAGCCGGCGCTCGTGCAGCACCTGCCGCCCCCAGGCACTGCCAGACTTGTCCTTGCTGCCGCCGACCGGATAAGACGAAGGATTCGAGCTGTACAGCCTGATCAAGCGTTCGCCTTCCGGCTCATAGCGGTTCACCGTACACAGCGTTTGCCGCAAGAGCAGGCGGGCGTACTCGTCGACGGCGGAAAACAAGGCTTGCGGGTCTCTGTCGGCGCAAGCCCTGGCAAGCTCTGGAATTCCGCTTAACGCCGCGCTCAAGGCCATCGTGCTTTCCGGCATGCTTCCACCCTATTCAATGCGTATGCCCAGCTCGCGCACGAGCTTTTCGTACTTATCGGCATCGCGGGCCAGATCCACGGCGAATTGCTGGGGCGTGCTATCCAATACTTGTACAGCCATGCCTTCCATTTTCTTCACCACCTCGGGATCCTTCAAGGCCTTGTTGATCTCCGCGTTCAGACGCGTCACGATATCGGCCGGCATTCCCGCCGGGCCGAAGGCGCCGTACCATACCGCCAGTTCAAAGCCCGGCACCGTCTCCGCCACTGTCGGAACATTGGGCAGAGTCGGGGCGCGCCGGCTTTCAGTGACCCCCAACAGCTTGAGCTTGCCATCCTTGACGAAGGGAAGGGATTGCGTGCCGGCGGTGAACAAGAGCTGCGTCTGATTGCCGACCGTGTCCAGCACCGCGGGCGCCCCGCCGCGATAGGGCACGTGCAGCATCTTGATGCCGGTGGCCTTTTCAAACATGGCGGCACTTAGATGATTCGTCGACCCGGGGCCAGCCGAGGCATACGCGATCTGGCCGGGCCGCGCCTTTGCATAAGCAATGAATTCAGCAACATTACTGACCGGTATGGATGGATTGACCACCATCGTATTGGTAACCAGGGCCAGCTTGGCGATGGGCGTAAAGTCCTTGACGCCGTCAAAAGGCATCTTGGTGTAGAGGGCCTGATTCATGGTATGCGTGCTCATGGAGCCAACCAGCAAGGTATAGCCGTCAGGCTTGGCCTTGGCGACCAGATTGGAACCCACGTTACCCGACGCACCCGCTCGATTTTCGACCACGAACGGCTGCCCCAAGCTCTTGCCCAAATGCTCCGACAAGACACGCGCGAGAATATCGGTGGAGCCCCCAGCCGCCCACGGCACGATGATGGTAACGGGCTTGTCGGGCCAGGCGGCCGCCGCCGCTGTCGAGAAAACCGTGAACAGGGCCACGCTGGCGGCGCCCAATAAACTACGTAGATGAATTGGCATTTTATGTCTCCTGAAAATTAGTCAAACAAGTTGAAGCGCAGTACAGCCACAGCAGGCGTCGCGCTGCTCAACGCCCCACCGCATAGCCCTGCATGCCGCGCGGATTCGCCGCGGCGCGCAGCAACAGCCCTCCTCCTACACCGGCCTCGCGGGTGCAGGCACTGATCCGCCCTTCAGACCACGGACCGCCGACAATGACGTCATGGCCCGCCTCGGTCAACTTGGCCAGAGTGTCCGGCGGAAAACGCGACTCGATGACAAGGCGATTGGTCTTCAAGGTTCGCGGCCAAAATGAAGCCGGGTAGTGCTCCACATGGCAGGACGGCGCGTCGATGGCCTCCTGCAAATTCATGCCCATGGCATGCCGCAGGAAGAAAGCCAGCGTCCATTGATCTTGCTGATCTCCCCCGGGGGTGCCAAAAGCCATGTAAGGCTGGCCGTCGCGCAATGCCATGCTCGGCGACAGGGTCGTGTTGGGCCGCATGCCGGCTTGCAGGCTGCCGGGCACCCCTTCGTCCAGCCAGGTCATTTGCAAGCGCGTGTTGATGGAAAATCCCAGTCCGGGAACGACGGGGCTGGAAGAGAGCCATCCACCCGAAGGCGTCGCAGCCACCATGTTGCCATGCCGGTCTATGACGTCGATATGGCAGGTATCGCCAACGAAAATCTCGCGCTCCAGCCACGTGTCCACGGGCGGCAAGTCCATAAAGGTGGGCTCGCCGACACCGTAGCTCCCGTCTCCATCGGCAAGCGCCCGAACCGCTGCCTGCAAATCAGGCAGCACCGGATTGCGGCCCAGCGGCTTGCCTGGATTCAGCGTTTCCGATGCCCGCGCTCCCAGTGTCTGGACGCGCGCCTTCGCATACTCGTCGGATAACAAGGCGTCCATCGGCACATCGACATGCGCCGGATCCCCGTACCAGGCCAAACGATCGGCCATGGCCAGCTTTGCAACCTCTGCAATGCTGTGCACGAACGCGGCGGAATCCGGAGCATGCGCAGCGATACCTGTGTGCCTGTGCATGGCAAGCTGTTGCAAAAAGACCGGCCCCTGCGACCACGGGCCGCATTTGGCCACCGTGTATCGGCCGTAATCAGCCAAGACCGGCTCTTCGTAGCTAGCCTTCCAATCGACCATATCGGACAGCCTGAGCAGGCCGCGATGACGCTCGCCGGTGCAATCGCGCACAGCCTCGTTCCGGTAGAAATCGTCAATGGCCTGGGCCACGAAACCGCGATACCACAACGACAAGGCGGCATCGATCCGCGATGCGCGATCCGTACCCCGGCTAGCTGCCTCAGTTGCGATACGCGCGTATGTGGCGCCCAGAGCGGGGTTCCGGAACAGTGCGTCCGGCCGCGGCAAACGGCCATCGGGCAGCCAGACGCTGGCCGATGACGTCCATTCATTGCGAAACAGCTTTTCGACCGCCACGATGGCCTGGACAACGCGCGGCACCAGCGGGAAGCCGTTATTGGCGTAATCGATGGCCGGACGCAGCACATCGGCCAGTTCCCAGGTGCCGTAGTCCTTCAGCATGGTCAGCCACGCGCCGAAGGCGCCGGGCACAGTGGCTGGCAGCAGTCCTATGCCGGGCACCAGTTCCAGGCCTTGATCGCGGAAAAAAGACCGTGTGGCCAGAGCGGGCGCCACGCCTTGCCCGCAAAGAACCCGCAGCCGCTTTTCGGACTCGCTCCACATCATGATGGGCGCTTCGCCGCCCGGACCATTCAGATGCGGCTCGACGACTTGCAGCATGAATCCGCCCGCCACAGCCGCATCGTATGCATTGCCGCCTTTTTCAAGGACTCCCATGGCGACTTGCGACGCCAGCCAATGGGTAGAGGACACAACGCCGAAGGTACCTTTTATCTCGGGTCTCGTGGTGAATTCAGACATATGCGGCTCCGCGGCAGGTGATCAGCAAAGTATATCGACTTCAAATAACCCTAATTCCGTAATTTGTGATAAACACATAATCATATGGGTATATCAGGATAGAAGCATGGCAAATCGGCAAGTTGCGCGCCAAACCCCGGGGCAAGCCCATCCGGACACGGCATCGGTGCCGTCGGCGGCAAGAATCATGTCCAGACTTAAGCTGCGTCATTTGACGCTGCTCCGGAACATCGCCTTGCATGGGTCACTGACACGCGTTGCCCAGGAAACCAGGGTGAGCCAGCCCGCAATCACCAAAGCGCTGGCCGAAGTAGAGTCCCTGTTCGGCGCCCCTTTGTTCGTTCGCTCCGGGCGCGGCCTGAAACCGACGGCCATGGGCGAGCTGGCGATGCTGAAGGCAAGGCATATGCTGCAAGAGCTGGATCATTGGGCATCCGAAATGGATGCGGTGCGCAAAGGCCGCAGCGCACGCCTGCTTATCGGCGCGGTTCCCTACGTATCCAGCGATCTGCTGACGCAAGCCATCACACAACTGTACGAGCGCCACAATATTGTTATCGCCATCAGGCAGGCGACCACCGATCAATTGGTGCAGTCCCTGTGCAACCACGAACTGGACTGCGTACTGGGCCGCGCATCGGCTGTGGCGGGCAGGGAAAACCTATGGCACGAAGTCTTGTACACCCAGCACCCGGCGCTTATCGGCCACGACAACTTGCTCAAGCGCCTGGACGGGCGCCGCCTGGACTGGCGACGCTTGGCGGACATGAACTGGATACTTCCGTCCTTGGCGACCCCCGTCGGCGCCAGGATGGCTGAACTGTTCACGCAAGCACAGGTGGCCGTGCCCGTTCCCATCATCGAAACCTATTCCGTGGACGTGATGCACGGTGTGCTCAGCAAGAACGATAGCGTCATCTCCGTGGTGCCCGAAGATATCGCCCGGGACATGGTCCGGCGAGGAGGGATAAGCATCCTGCCATGGAAACTGGACTGGGAGCTGCCACCGTTAAGCCTGATACGCCGCGTGCGCGACATCCCACTGGATGCGGAAGACAAGCTCGCCGGGATACTGAAAGAACTATGCAGCCAGCAGTTCGCACAGAACAAGTGATTGGGGAAAATTTCGTTTAAAGTGCAGCAGAATCATTCTGGAGAATACCTATGTTTCCGGGAATACTTCCTATACTCGCCACATTGCTTGCCATCGCCGCCACGTTCAAAAACGCAAAACTCGCTAGAAGAATCTGGGCGATTGCAGCAGTCCTGACCGTCGTCTGGGCGTTCTACCACGGTAGCTACCATGCACCGGAGCTACGGCAACTGGGGGCCTGGTGATGACGGCCGGGCACCTCTACGCAAGGCTGGGCACATTCGACGCCACTGTCCTGACGGGCATAGGCGCAATGCTGGCCGGCGCTTTCTACTTTCAGCTGGCAATGGGCGAGCTGCCTTGCGCACTTTGCTATCTGATCCGCATTTGTCTTCTGCTTTTTTCCGTGGGACTTCTGCTGAATCTGAACTTTGGCACCAACCCCTGGAATTATTGCCTCTCGGCCGTAAGCGCCCTGATCGGGTCGCTGATCAGCCTGGCATTCATGTTCATCTCGGCGTATCCGGGCGCGCTGCCGACGGGCTCCGCGATATTCGGCCTGCACATGTACACATGGACGTTCATTACGTTTACCGCTCTGATTTTTTATTGTGTTGGAAGCCTGGCCACATGTGCGCTAACTGGCCATAAGGGGCCTGAACAGGATGCCAGGCGGCCCAAAACCAAATTTCAACGCTACGCTGCCGCACTCGTGCTTGCAATGGCCGCCGCCAATTTGGTGTCGGTGACGCTCCAGCATGGGATCAACCCATTCGGAGGCTGGGGGCAGACGGAATATTTCCTGCTTAAATAAACAAGAGGCTTGAAGCAGCCTGAAACTCGTTAGAGGCAGGGGCCAAGAGCCGCGGTAGCCATGCTATTCACCCGAATAGCATGGCTACGATGGAGCCGAGCCAAGGCCGCATCGACGGCGACGATTGCTATTGGCCGGAGGCGGCCCCGCAGCCTGGCGCCTGGTTCAGGCTTTCAGCTTGGAGGCAATCTGCGCCACATACTTGCCCTGGTAGCGGGCGCCTTCCAGTTCGACCGCACTGGGCTTGCGCGAACCGTCGCCGGCGGCGATGGTCGACGAGCCGTAAGGGGAATTCCCCATGACTTCATCCACGCCCATCTGGCCCTGGAAGGCATAGGGCAAGCCGACCACCACGAAGCCCAAATGCAGCAAGACGGGGTGGAAGGTAAGAATGGTGGACTCCTGCCCGCCGTGCTGGGTGGCGGAGGAGGCGAACACCGAGCCGACCTTACCCACCAGCGCCCCGCGCGCCCATAGCGCGCCGGTCTGGTCGATGAAGTTCTTCATCTGCGCCGTCATATTGCCGTAGCGCGTGCCGGTGCCGAAAATGATGGCATCGTACTCGGGCAGTTCCTGCACGGTCGCAATGGGCGCGGCCTGGTCCATCTTGTAGCCCGACTTCCTTGCGACCTCTTCGGGAACCAGTTCCGGAACCCGCTTGACCACGACTTCCGCTCCGGCCTCGCGCACACCATCCGCCACGGCATACGCCATGGTTTCAATATGCCCATAAGCCGAGTAATAAAGCACCAATACCTTTGCCATAATGACCTCTATCTAGACTAGTGGTTGAATAACAGCGCAATTGCGCCAAAAACAAAAATCGATCGAAGAAGCGACAACGACAGGCAAGGCGCATGCCTCGAACGGCCGGGGCGGTTCAGTCGGTGGAATGCGGGGCGCCCGCGCCCGCTACCTCGCTCCATGCCCGGATACCGCCTTCCAGGGCAAACACATCGGGCCGGCCTATCGCCCGGATGCGTTCCGCAAGATAGGCCGCCGAAATCTCGCTCGGGCAATCACAATAGACGACCACCGAGACGTTGGCGGGCAATGCATTAAGTTCGGCGGGCTTGGCATCGATCGCCATCTGTATGGCGCCGGGAATGCGTGCGTCGTTCTCACCGGTGTCCTGCCGCACATCCACCACAATATGCGGTTGCCCGCTGGTTTGCATGGCCATCAATTCCATCACCCCCAGGCGCGGCACCTTGCGGCTACGCCGGATCAGGCGCGCCCGCCCCAGCCACTTCCAGGTCAGGAATGCAGCAAAAGCGGCGAGCACGGCCAACACCCCCGGCAAGACGTAGGTCGTAAGCAGTCCCAGAAGTACCCACACGGCATTCTCGAATACGATGCCCATCATCAGCGCCGACGCCACCCAGATGGCGGACCCGGCAATGTCATAGAGCAAAAAGGCGGTCAGCGATGTCCCGGAAGTTCCGGCCATCAATGTCGTCAACGCCCCCGCCCCGGGCAGGAACTTGGCGACCAGCAGCAAGCGCGGGCCGAGCTGACGATAGAGATGCGAGCTTTTCCGGATGCAGCTGTCCGGAGACAGTGAAACCTTGCAGATTCCGCGCATCAGCCAGGCGCCGCGCTTGCGGCCCAGCCAGAACCAGGCCGTATCGGCAATCAGGCAGGCCAGGACGGCAACTCCGAAAACCGCGGCTATCGATGGCTGGGAGCCATGCTGGGCCAAGGTCCCTGCCACCACCAGCGACGGGTAGGCGGGAATGGGCAAACCGGCCTGTTCCAGCAGGACGTTGCCAAATAGCAAGGCCAGGCCATGTTCGGCCAACAATAAAAGAAGCGAGTCGGAAACACCCATGTACCGGAACCTTCCGTAAAAATGTCAAATAAACTGCCTGCGAAACGACAGCAAGGCCAGGTACAGAACCGCGATCACAAAGGGAAGCACGCTCCAGAATCCAACCTGCGCATAAAGCATCGCCCCAACAAAGGCCCCGGAGACAAAACCCAGGATAATACTGCCGCTCTTGAGCAAAGCCAGCCCGTTTTCTTGGCTAGTGTGGCGCAGGTAGTGGGACAGGTCGATTCCGAACTGAGTCGTGTTGCCGGTCATCATCGTGCTTGGACTGATGTGCTTGATCAGGGTCTTGCTTGCGGTATTGCGTATGGCCAGCGCAATCAGGCCCAGCCCGCCGGTCAGCCCCAAAGCAAGCGCTCCGGGGTCGCGAAATGGTTCGAAATAGGCTCCCGCCAGCATGAACGCGCATAAAAACAGGGCCTCGGCCGTCAGCAGCCACCCCAAGGTCTTGTGCGACTGATCGCAGCTATCCACCCAAGCCTTGGTAACCGCGACCGTGGCGATGAACAAGGGAATCGCCGCCAGCTTGACCCACAAGCCCGCCCCGCCCTCAACAAGGGCAGCACCGGCCAGCACCAGGTTCCCGGTTACATGGGCCGTGAAGAAGCCCAGCAATGCGATGAAGCCTATGGTATCGACCGCGCCGCCCACGACCGCAAGCAGAACGGGCGCCCGACACCGCCCCCACCAGCCCTGAGCCTGGCCGGGAGCCTGAGAGGCAATGGAATTATCATTCATGACGACAAGCCCATAATAAGTAGTCGATGAATCATTCTATTCGAGCCAGTCAAAATCAGTACGGCATTTCATCGAGTTGTACGCCGCTCAATCCAGAGGCACCCACGACCAGGCGCGCATCCTTGGCGGCGTTCGCAATGGAAAAGCACGGCGGCGTCGGGTTGGGCTACAAGGTGCCTAGCGCCACGTCGATCACATCCATCAGGCATTGCCGGCGCTGTGGCGATGGACTGCCTTTGCCAAGCACTCGCATTCCTTGTGCGGTGTTGACGAAGAAACGCGCCAGGGCACGAGGGTTCTTGGCGGGTGAGACCTCGCCGGATGGCTGCCCCCGCTGAATCAGTTTTTCCAGCGCCTTTTGCAGGCGCAGGAAGTTGTGTGCCACCAGTTCGGCAACAGCTTGGTCATGGCCGGCCGACTCCAACGAGGCGTTGGCGACGAGGCAACCGCGCTTTTGCGGATCGCCCAGTTCATCTTCGGCAATGCGCATCAGGAACTGCCGGATCAATGCCTTGGGAGAACCAGAGCCGGACAGCAATTCCACGTTGGCCGTGGTCACGGCCTCGTAGCGGCGCAGCGCCTGCTGATACAGCCCTTGCTTGCTCTCGAACGTGCTGTAGAGGCTGCTGCGCGATAGCCCTGTGCCTTCGACCAGATCCTGCACGGAGGTCGCAGCGTAGCCGCGCTGCCAAAACACCTTCATAGCGGCATCGGCGATCTCGTCAGGTTCAAACTCTTTAGTTCGCATGGCAATCCATTTTAATCGGAATGGTCGTTCCAGATAATGTAGAATGCAGCATGCAGGGAGTCAAGAGCAATCGACTCCTTCTAACCGCTGCCGGATCGCCCATGCTCTCATCCCTTCTTTCGGATCTATCCATCAGCCAGCTCCTGGTTCGAATGTCGACAACGGCATTCGTCGTGATTGGCGTTGCCATGGCGGTTGGCAGGCTTGGGCCGGTTGTCGGCGGCGCGCTCGCGGGTTTACCCATTGTGCTCGGGCCGGGGTTTTTCTTTCTGATCATGCAGGCACCGCCCGAGTTCGCATCGAATGCGGCCGTCTATTCGCTGTTTTCACTCTGTGCGACGCAGGTGTTTCTCCTGGCCTACATTGCCGCTGCCGAACGCCGGGGTCCACTGGTCTCATTGCTGGGAGCGCTGGCAACATGGGGCGCAGCCGCCGCGCTGTTCCGATTGCTTCCGCCGCAAGCATTTGTCGGCATCGCGATGTTCGCCGTTATCACGCTAGTTTCTCGAAAGCTGGGGGCAATAATGGTTCGCGGGACAATCAAACGCGCACGGGCGGACTACTTCAGCTTGCTTCTTCTGCGCGGTATTCTGGCGGGGCTGCTCGTGGCCACCGTCACAACAGCCGCAAGCCGGCTCGGTGCAATCGCTTCGGGCCTGCTGCTGGCATTCCCGATCGGATACTCGGTACTGTCCATCACCATCCACGAGCAGTTCGGCGCGCAAATGGCGGTTGCCACACTGCACTCGGCCATACTCGGGACGATCAGCCTCGCAGGGTTCTGCGCCGTGCTGGCACTCGCAATCCCCAACATGCCGGCGACCTGGGCTTTTATCTTGGCTGTACTTGTCTCGCTGGCCATTACCATGGCTCTGGTCCTGTTTTCCCGGCACAGGAAAGCCTCGTCCAGCCAGACAACGGGCTGAACACCGCCCTCTTATCCCAGCATTGGAACCACGGTCTAAAATTATCCAACGCTGCTTACATATGCTATCTATCCAAAGCTTGGAACAGTCACTCTCCCCTCAACATTGAACGATAATATCCCCTGTCCCTCCCACCTCAAGCAGACAGACTTCCCCGCATGGCCACTTCCGACAGTTCTAGCCACACCCCCATGGTGGAGTAGGAACAGTTGCCGTGTGGGACAAAAAGACGTAATTTCTCTTTATAATCAATATATTATGGAAATTACGCCTGACTTACCTCTGACTAGATATGGGCATGGATTGGCATGACTTGGCGACTGAATTGTCCCAAATTTGTCCCAAGAATTTGGTCATCAACTTGGAGCATATTCAAGGGTATGCAGGCATACTTTGCAGCGCTTCGCTGAGGTACGCTGTGTCGCCCTGCCGTATGGAATGCCTGCTTCTCATATCCGTCGCATAGTGGAGAATTGAACGGAAAAATCCGACGCTAATTACAGCCAGCCTGGTCGATTTCCCCAATCTATCGGGAAGTCTATTTCTGCCAGATCCACCTCTGGGTATTTGGCAAACAGGGCTTTCAACTGTTCTGACCATTCCAGCGGTAGGCCTGTTTGTCGCAATAGATAATTGATAACCGTTGCCACGGCATAGAACGATTTTGAATCGGAAAACCGAATACCTGCCTTACGATAATTTCTGGGAGCAACGCCAAGCGTCACTCGAAGCAGTTGCCCGCTATGAGCCACCATGTTCCGTACAACTGTCAGAGTATGAATCCACGATTCAAATACTTCAGTCGCATCCACATTAAAGCGCCGACTGATTGCTTTGCGATCATCGGGGTTCTTCAGCAACTGATAGGTTCTGGACCAAAGCCCAAAGGTTACGCACTCGCATACTGACCAACTGGGCGGAAGATACGGTTCGCTGTACCGCGAGAAATAATGCTTCACAAATGTCTTGTCGCGGGCTCGATCTACCTCGGCCTCGATCTTCGCCACAAGCTCGGCTGCGCCCTGCCGCCGCCCTTGCCTGAACAAGCTACCATCCAGGAACCAATGCGGAGAATGCTTTAGACTCAGATGGTTCGCCATCACGACCCGCACCGCAATTTCCAGGCGCTCGACGGCAGCCATGGTCAGGACTCGCAGCTCTCTATCAAACTCGCAGCGGCTGACAATCTGTTCAAACCGATATCCAGCGGGAAAGTTTTTCGTGACTGGATCGACCAGATGATGCCAGTACCCTTTGAGACGATATCCGCCCACGAAACGCATGTAATTACGCGCTTGTCCACGCTTAAAATCATCCACGACCAACCCCTGCCGCTCCAGCTTCTGGAGAAGCTGCTCCGGCGAGGACGCTAGTTTGTTAAATTGAATGCGATTTATTGCCATGGGCGTAATATGGGCGCAAAAAACCCGCCTTTTGCACGTCTGCGTAGCAGAACCCTACCCGAAGATAGGACGTGTGGCGGGTGTGTTAAGACTATTCTAACCCAACCAGCCCTCCTCACGCAAACGACGGAAAGGCCGACAGAAACTGGAGTCAAGCCGTTCGCGGTAATGCCTCTAATGCAAACACAACACGACGTCCTCCGCCCTTCCTGAACCGTGGTCCGCCATGAACGCTTCCAGCATGTGTGGACTCAGTGTCACGGCATCGACCGATTCCCCATACGTTTGTGCTGCAGCTCTGCGTAGCGGTCTAGATCGGCCTTCAGGCCACTTGGATACGCGAAAGTTAGCTTGACAGTTTCGGTCCTCAGCAGCGGCCCAAGCCGCTGTTTTTTAGTCGCGCTCATTGTGACACTCCCTTGTTAAAGAAAAGCGGTTGGTAAGGCCTCAGCACCAGATCACGGTTGACGATGATGCGCACTGGCAACCCTGAGCGGACGGTCAATGTAGGTTGGATGTTCATGTTGCGAGCCGCTGCTATCGCTCTAGTTTCTGTGGGCGATGTCTGCCTTGCAGCGAGCTCTGTCATGGACGGGCTGACTGCATTTGGACTTAAAACGGTCATCTAAGCAGCCGCGAAGGGCTACATAACTGGCACCTCCACGCATTTAACGTCAAGGTCGAGCTTGCTCCGTTGGCGAAGTCAAGTCTGCAATAGCAGTGCCGCTGACTTATGCTACAGGTGCCCGCACTCTCTCGCCAACTTCCTACATCGTTCGATCACAGCCTATGCAGCAAACCGGCCTATCCTTCGGTCAAACTGACGGGGATCTTGAGGTAGCGCACGCCGTTCAATTCAACCTCCGGCAAACGGCCGGCGCGGATGTTGACCTGAATGGAAGGCAGCAGCAGCATGGGGGCCGGAAGTGTGGCATCGCGAGATTGGCGCATCTCGATAAATGCCTCGGCGCCCACGCCATCGCGCACATGCACATTGCTCTGGCACTGCTCGGCAACGGTCGATTCCCACGCATACCCGGTGCGCCCCGGAGCCTTGTAGTCGTGGCACATGAACAGACGCGTCTCTGGCGATAACGCCAGCAGCCGACGAATCGACTGGTACAGCATGTATGCGCTACCGCCTGGAAAGTCGGCGCGAGCCGTGCCGTAATCAGGCATGAATAAGGTATCCCCCACGAACACAGCGTCGCCGATACGGTAGGACACGCAGGCGGGCGTATGGCCTGGTGTATGCATAACCTCTACGGTCAGTGCACCGATATGAAAGGTTTCGCCATCACGAAACAGCCTGTCGAACTCGGTGCCATCGCAGGAAACATCGTCCAAGTTAAATACTGGACGGAAAATTCGCTGCACGTCGCGAATATGCTCACCGATAGCGACAGGCGCACCTGTGCGAGTTTTGAGGTAAGGCGCTGCGCTTAGGTGGTCCGCATGCGCATGGGTCTCAAGAATCCATGCAATCTGCAGTTCACGCGCATGGGCGGCGGCCAGCATGCGATCAGCAGAGGTGGTGGAAGCCTTGCCGCAGCGGTGGTCGTAATCCAGCACCGGATCAATGATGGCGGCTTGGCGGGTGGATGGGTCAGAAACTAGATAGCTCACCGTATTGGTGGCTTCGTCGAAGAAAGACTGAATGTCAGCGGTAGGAAACATAACTTGTCCATGCAGGGGTACGGAGCCTTGAATTTATATTAGTTTATGCTAAATTAGAGAAATGCGAAATAAATTGCGATTGTGACAATGAAAGACAAGCAGTTCCTACAAGACGGGGCGAAGCAGGCGGCCGCCATGTTGCGAACCGTCGGCAATGAGCATCGCCTGTTGACCCTCTGTTTATTGATCGAGCATGGGGAAATGACGGTAGGTGCACTGCATGAATATGTACCCTTGAGTCAATCCGCGCTGTCCCAGCATCTGGCCAAGATGCGCGAGGAGGGCCTAGTGACGTTCCGCCGAGAGGCGCAAACGCTGCATTATCGGATCGACAACGCAAACGTTGCCACCCTCATTGGCACACTCAAGACTATTTTCTGCCCCTGAATCCGACCGTCTGGAGTCAACTATCATGTCTTTAAAGCCTATTTCTCCCCAAGCAGCCCACGACCTTATGAGTCACGGCGCAATTCTGATCGACATCCGTGCAGCCAACGAATATGCTCGCGAGCACATCGCCGCCGCACGCCATGCCCCCATAGAAGATCTGAAGAGTGCAGCACCGCTTGACGCCACGGCGGGCGTCATTTTTCACTGCCGATCCGGCAATCGTACGCGGGTCAATACCCAGACACTCAGCGCATGCGCAGCCTGCGAGGCGTATGTGCTGGACGGGGGGCTCGATGCCTGGAAGAAGGCTGGGCTGCCCGTGGTGACAGATTCTTCCCAGCCAATGGAGTTGCAGCGCCAGGTGCAGATTACGGCGGGTTCGCTGATCCTGTTGGGCGCCGTGCTGGGCGCCACGGTCTCGCCCTGGTTTCACGCGCTGTCGGCAGCCATCGGCGCAGGTCTGGTGTTTGCTGGTGTATCTGGGTTCTGCGGGATGGCCCGCCTGTTGATTCATATGCCATGGAATCGTAAGGCTGTGGCCGGTTAGGCTGGATACGCCTGCCTCCAGGCAACTTATTACTGCGCTCCTGGCTTTCCGAAGTTTCTATGTGATTGGCGCGCGACCCTCACAAAAGGCTTGAAATCAGTCATTTTGTGCCCTACTGCTCCATTCGCCACCTCTTCTAAACCCACGATCCCCTGCCATGAACGCCTCCAGCATGTGCGGGATCAACGTCACAGCACTCACGGTTTCCCCGTAAGTCTGCGTGTGTAACGCTGCATAGCGGTCGAGATCGGCTTTCAGGTTGGCCGGACACATGAAGGTCACTTTGACGGTCTTGGTCTTGGGCAGCGGCCCCAGCCTCAATTTTCTGGTGGTGCTCATTGCGAAACTCCCTTATTGAAGAAAAGCGGCTGATACGGACGCAACTCCAGATCACGGTTGACGATAATGCGCACTGACAACCCTGGGCGGCTGTTCAAGGTGGGCTGGATATTCATGTTGCGTCGGGTCATCTCTTGCCCCACCTGATTGATACTGTCTTGGGCGCTGTCGCGCCCGGCGATGATGATGCGGTCGCCGTCCTGGCGGTTCTCGGGCGCGGCCAGTTCCGCGCCCACACCCAACAACGTGGTTAGTACGGCACTGCCAATGATGCGATCCCAATGCCAGTCCACTTCATCCTCCAAGCCGGCGTAGCCCGCCGGGTCAGCGCCGACGAGGTTATCCAGCGTAAGCGACGAGGTATCGGGCAGAATGATGCGGTTCCAGACGACCTGCACCCGGCTTTGGCCGTAGCTGACCTGGCTGTTGTAGCGGCCCAGGATGCGCGAGCCTTGCGGAATCAACAGATGTCTGCCAGTGGCAGAGTCGTAGACGGGTTCGGTGACGGTGCCGATCACATCCCCAGGTAGATCGGACTTGATGCCTGTGACCAGCGCGGCGGCGATGACCGTGCCCGCCATGACCTGATATGGCGAGGCGGGCATTTGCAGATTCCCGGAATTGCGGGTTTCAGTAGAACCGGATTGCAGGAACGCCTCTTTCTGGTCTTGCCGATTCTGTGCTGCGGTGGGGTCAACAGGCTGCGCCGCCGTCGATGTTGGCCCAGCGGCCAGCGGGTCGAAGGCTGCCAAGGGGTTATCCATGCCTGGCGCAACAGGCATCGCCTGCGCGACCGTTGCCGTAGGCTGGCCGGACTGGCCCTGTCCGGTACGGAAGAACACTGATGATGCGGCGGCCGCTTCGGCTTCCTTGCGCCGCGCTTCCCGTTCGGCCGCTTCCGCGTCGATACCGGGCGGCGAGTAGGTAGCCACAGCCGGTTGCTGGCTGTTTACGAGGGCCGGCCCGAGATCACCCGGAAGCGGTGGCCCCAACTCCGGCACGTTGGGCGACGTTTCCGGGACGGGTAACATCGAATAGTCCGCCGGCAACGCATCGAGTCCTTCCGACTTCGACACCCGGTCTACGTTGTAAAGCTCTGTCTGCTCGTTGGTGCCGCGCCTGTGCGGTTGCAGCGACCAGATTGTGGCACCCAATACAGCTACCGACAGGCCGCCCACCAGCAGGGCCAGGGTGCGCCGGTTCAAGCGCGTAACTGGCCGGGGCTGGGCACGCAGCGCCACAGTTTCAGGGGCCACCTTTTCAGATGATTGTGGCGCGGGCTGATCGGGCGTGTGTTCCTCACTCATGCTCAATTCCTCCGCGTCACGCCATCGGTACGCTCAATGCGCACCACGTCGCCCCGATCACCGCCCAAGCGCAGTTCAGCCGCACCAAAGAGCCGATCCACGATGTAGTACGGTGAACGGAAGCGATAGTTCACCAGTTGGCCGTCGCCTTCGGCGCCGATCACAAAGAGCGGCGGCAGCTCGCCTTGGGCAATGCCCGCAGGAAACTGGATATAGACCTTGCGCCCATCGTCGAAAGCACGCAGCGGCTTCCAGGGCGGATTGCTGCCGCTGACCGCATAGCGAAAGTGCAAGTTCTCCAGCGCAAGGCCCGTATCCACCGGCGCGCTGGCTTGCGCCACCTGATTCTGGCGCTGCAAGGCCAGCATCCTGTCCTTGGGGTACTCCCAAGACACTGACGCCATCCATGTCTTTTCCGTGGAGGTCAGTTCCAACAAATAGGTGCGGCGGTTGGTGGTGATGACCAGGTTTGTCTTCAGGCCCGACCGGATCGGCTTGACCAGTACGTTCACGCGCAAGTCCGCGCCGCTACCGCTGGAGGTATCGCCCACAATCCAGCGCACGGTATCGCCGGCGGCGACTGTCACCAGTTCCTCGCCGGGTTGCAGCGCAATCACCGTCACACGCCCCACGCCCGTATAGACCTGATAGAGCGCCCCGTCGCTATAAGGCCAAACTTGAATCGCGTTGACGTAGCCCTCGCGTGTGGGCGCAACCCGTGCTTCGGCATTGGCACGAGACACCCGCACCGTTTCGTCTTTGGGTTCCGGCTTCGACTTGGTATCTTCAGTACCCGGCAAGGGTTTCAACTGTGCCGGCAGCGCCAGCGGTTCCGGTACCGCAATCACTTCGACGGGACTGGGCGGCTCGGGCAGCAATTCAGCCCGCACCGGTTCATCCAGGGAGATGGACGGCGGCGGCTTGCCCTGCGTGGCGCAACCCGCCAGGACGACCAGGGACAAAGGCAAAGCGTAAAAGCGGAAAGATGGTGTCATCGCTGTGCTCCTTCGGACGAATCGAGTTCACGGCTCCACGACAGGCCATTGACGTAAAGCCCCAAGGGGTTTTGGCGCAGGCGCGCTTCGGTGCGCGGCGGTTGATGCACGATGGACACCACCGCTGTCCAGCGTTCCAGTCCAGCCGATGCGCCATTGACGTAGCGGCGTTCCGTCCAGCGCACATTGAAAGACGAGTCGCTGGCCCGAACAACGCTGGTGATCTGCACCGTCACGGACTCTTTGCCGATACGAGTGAATGGGTCATTCACTCTGGCATAGTCATTGAGCACGGCAGCGCCCTTGTCCGTGGTGTAGTCGTAGGCATCCAGCCAGTTCTGACGCACCACCACCGGGTCGATGGACAAGGCGCGCACCAGTGTGATGAAACGCGCAATGTGATGCGCCGTTTGGGCATCGCTGGGCCGGTACGGTGTCGCCGCTTCGCCGACCGCGCGCACCTGTCCCGCGTTATCCACTTCCACGACATAAGGCGTGACGATGGATTGCATAGACCGCCAGACCAGGCCACCGGCCATGAGCAGCGCCAGCAGCAGGCAGCCGAAGGCCATCAGCCGCCAGTTCCGGGCCTGTACGCGGGCTGAACCGATACGGTCATCCCAGACCTGGGCGGCGACTTGGTAAGGGGTCGCCGGTTGCGGCGATTCGGCATAACGCACCGAAGGTCGTTTGAAACGCATGGGGTGTATCTCCTTATGAATCGGCATCACGCAGGCTTGGGCCTTGGCCCGCGCCGCCACCATCGCCCCCGCGCAGCGTGTGGGCGGCGGTCGTGGCGGCTTGCGTCAGTTGTTGTCGGCGGTGCAGGCGCTTGGCCCAGGCAGGTTGTGCGCTGGGGCCAGCCGATGCGGTCGAATCGGAAGCGCCAGGCGCAACGCCAGAGGCATGTCCAGCACTGGCTGCGCCTTTGAGGCCACCACCAGCGGAACCCTTCTGAAAGGCCGACCGGGCACTGCCCGCCGTCGCGCCAATGGAGCGTGCCGCACCGCTTGCCATGCGGGCAGCGCCCGGA
>JBARWC010000218.1:0-25483 GCA_049646585.1 Burkholderiaceae bacterium
GCACCGCCGTCAGCGCCACCTGCCCCGGAAGCAAACCGCTATGCGCGGGCAGCAAGCCTGCCCCGCCGACCGGCAGCGTCTGCTTGGGCACCTGCCCCGACAAGGTCAGCATCGCCACCAGCAATACCAGCAGCAAGGTGATCATGTCCAGGTAGGTCAGCAGCCAGCTCTCGGTTTCTTCCTGGGGCTCGGGCTCGACATACCACTTGTTGTGAATGGCGGGATTCATGGCGTCCTGGCTTGCGCCTGAGCGCGGCGTCCGGCGCGGTCGTTAAGCTCGTCCTCGTGCTGATGCATGAAGGATTTCAAGGTTTCGCGCATCAGGGCCGGGCTGCGTTTCTGGCACATCATGGAAATGCCTTGCATGACCATGTTCATGACTATCATGCGCTGCTCGGTGCGCCGCTCCAGCTTGACGGCCACCGGCTTGAGCAGCAGGTTGGCGAACAGGATGCCGTAAAAGGTGGTCATCAAGGCCAGCGCCATCTGCTGGCCTATGGCCGTCATGTCGCCGTCGCCCAGCAGGAACAACAGGTTCACCAGGCCCACCAGCGTCCCCACCATGCCGAAGGCGGGCGCAAAGCCGGCCATGGTGCGGAACAGCTGGGCCTCGGCGCGCTCCTTGGCGCGCAGCCGTGAAATGCGCCACTGAAGAAGGTCGACGATATCCTGTTCCGGCGTCATGTCGATGACCAATTGCACGCCGGTTTTCAGGAAGGGGTTGGAGACATTTTCCAGCGCGCTTTCAACCTTGCGGATATCGCCCTTCATCCACAGGCGGGAAATGGCGATGAGGTCGTCGATGTCCTGCTCGGTATACATGCGCTCGTTGCGCAGCACCGTCCCGATCAGCCGGAAGATGCGCAGCACCTCGCTTAGCGGATAGCTGATGAAGGTGGCGGCCAGCGTGCCCAGCACAACGATGCCCAGGCTGGGCAGGTCGACGAACAAGGCGGCGTCTTCAGCCGAGAAAGCCAACACGGCGGCAAGAAGAAGAACGCTGCCAACAATGCCGATCAGGGTGGATGGATTCATGGTGCCCCAGGGTGAAGTGGCTAGGCGGCCTTGGGTGTGGTGTTGTCCAGCCAGTCTATGCCCGGTTCGCCATGCTGGGCCAGCCATTCGTTGGCCCGGCGGAAGTGCCCGCAGCCGATGAAAGGCCGCGGCGGCCGCAATGCCGACAAGGGCGAAGGATGGTTGGCCTTGAGGACCAGGACCGGGCCGGCCGGCGGATGCGACTTGAGCAGCGCCTCTTTGGACTGCGCATGGTTGCCCCATAGCAAGAATACCTTGGGGCGGGGTTCGCGCAGGACGCGCTGGATGATGGCGTCGGTAATGGTTTCCCAGCCCCGCTTGGCATGCGAGGCGGGCGTATGGGCCTCGACGGTCAGCGAGGTGTTGAGCAGCAGCGCGCCGCGCCTCGCCCAGCGCAGCAGACTGTGGCGCTGCGTCGTGAACGTGTCGGGGTATTCCTTGGCCAGTTCGGCGAACATATTGCGCAAGCTGGGCGGTATGGGGCAGAAATCGGGTACGGAAAACGCCAGGCCCTGGGCCTGGTTGGGCCCGTGATAAGGGTCCTGGCCAAGAATGACCACTTGCACGTCCTGGGGCGCGATTTCCAGCAAGGCCCGGAAGGGGCGCAAGGGAAATATCTGCACGCCCGCGGCCAGGCGCTCGCGCAGAAGGCCGTCCAGCCCGTGCAGGGCTTGCTGCGCAAGCTCGCCCGACATGGCATCGCGCCAATCATTCGACAAGCTGTCGAGATGGGCAAGCAGGCTTCCCTGGAAAGCATTTTGGGCCTGGGCGGACGGGCCAGGCGGCAAGGTCGACGCGTCTTCGTTTTTCATGGATTTAATGCTAGCACAGCGGCATGGCCCTTTCCCTGGGTATGATGCAGCTCTATCGGTAGCGGAATTCATAAGGTGCTTGCATGGTCGGCAATATCAACACGCTTTTCGGCCGGCTGCGGCTCAAGCAGCTCAACCTGATCATTGCCATCGGCAAGCATAATTCGCTGCGCAAGGCGGCGGCCGAACTGGCCATGACGCAATCGGCCGCCAGCAAGGCCCTGCGCGAAGCGGAACTGATACTGGGCGATGCGCTGTTCGAGCGGCGGCGGGACGGCCTGTACGCCAACCAGTTCGGCGAGTGCGCCATCAACTACGCCCACATCATCCGCAAGGACGTCATCGCGCTGTCCGACGAACTGAAAGAGATCAAGACTGGGCAAGGCGGCCGGATACGGGTGGGCGTCATCATGGGCGGGGTACCGAAAGTGCTGAAGGACGCCATCGACGCCGTATGCGGGCGGAATCCGGACATCGTCATCGAAATCCACGAGGACACCAGCGCCGCGATGCTGGGCATGCTGCACAGCGACAAGCTGGACATCGTCATCGGCCGCACCAGCGTCAGCCAGAACGCCGACAACTACGACTACGTCCACTTGTCCGAAGAAGAGGTCTGCATCGTTTCGGGCACCGGCAACCCTTTGGCCCGTAAGAAGACGCTGTCATTGTCCGACCTGAAGGACGCGCGCTGGCTGGCCTACCCGCAGCGTTCGCCGCTGAACCTGCTGCTCAAGCAAGAACTGGAGCGCGCCGACATCAACGCCTTCACCAGCCCCGTCGAAACGGCCTCGACCTTCGTCACCATCACCCTGCTGAGCGGCAGCAACGATTTCATTGCGCTGATTCCGTCCGACATCGCCTCGCTCTTCGCGGCCCACGGCATGATCGCCATACTGCCGATACAGCTGCCCTCGCGCTCGCAGCCCTTTGGGCTGATCACGCGCAAGCAGGGCAATCTGTCGCGCGCGGCGAAATTGCTGATCGATGCCATCCTTGCATCCCGGGAAAGGCCGCGGATGCAAGGCGGAACCAGCTAGAACGCTTGTCTTACTTGCCCCAGCGCAAGACCAGGGGATCCAGCCGCTTGGCGGTTTCGATCAGGCCGTCGCGGGTTTCTTTCGTCATGGCCGGGAAGGGATGGCGGCCGGCGGCGCATTTGATGATGCCGCCTTCCTGCATCAGCGCCTTGGTGGTCAGGATGCCGCCCTGGCGGTTCTCGTAATTGATCAGCAGCAGCCATTGCTGGTACAGGTGAACCGCGCGCTCACGGTCGCCCGAGAAATAGGCGTCGAAAATCAGCTTGATGCCGTCGGGATAGCCGCCGCCGGTCATGGCACCGGTGATCCCGGCATCCAGGTCGGGCAGCAGCGTGATGGCCTCTTCGCCGTTCCAGGGGCCTTCGATGGCGTCGCCGCCCAGCCGTATGAGTTCCCGCAGCTTGTTGGCGGTGCCGGGCATCTCGATCTTGAAGTAGGAAACCTGTTCGATCTCGCGCGCCATCCTGGCCAGGAAGGGAGCGCTCAGGTTGGCGCCGCTCATGGGCGCGTCCTGAATCATGATGGGAATGTTCACCGCCGAGGACAGGCGATCGAAAAACTCGTAGATCTGGCCTTCGCCGCAGCGTATCGTCGCGCCGTGGTAGGGGGGCAGCAGCATGACCATGGCGGCGCCGTGATCCAGGGCGTGCTGGTTGCGCGCCTTGCAGATGTCGGTGCTGTAGTGCGAGGTCGTGACAATGACGGGAATGCGGCCGGCCACGTGCTTCAGGATGGTCTCGGTCAGTACCCGCCGCTCCTCGTCGCTGATGGCGAACTGCTCGGAGAAATTGGCCAGTATGCTCAAGCCGTCGGAGCCCGCGTCTATCATGAAGTCGACGCAACGCTTCTGCCCTTCCAGGTCAAGCTCGCCGTTCTCGTGAAAGATCGTGGGCACGACCGGGTACACGCCCTTGTAGCGCGCCTTGCTGTATTGTTGTGTGTTCATGGAAAGCTCCGATAAGAAAACAAGCGATGGGGTAAGAAGCCCGTGGGGCTCACGTGATAACGCTTAATTGCCAGGGCACGAATTCGTTCTGGCCATAACCGTGGATCTCGCTTTTCGAGCGCCGTCCGGAAGCGCAGTCAAGCATCATCTGATAAAACTCGCGGCCCAGTTGCGCGATGTCGACGCCTTCGTCGATCACCGATCCGCAATTGATGTCCATATCGTCTTCCTGGCGCTTCCACAATGCCGTATTGGTGGCCAGCTTCAGCGAGGGCGACGGCGCGCAGCCGTATGCCGACCCCCGGCCCGTCGTGAAACAGATCAGGTTCGCGCCGCCGGCGACCTGCCCGGTGGCCGAGATGGGGTCGTAGCCGGGAGTATTCATGAAAACCAGTCCGGCCTGCTCGACCGCCTCGGCATATTGATAGACTTCCATCAGGCCGGTAGTACCGCCCTTGGCGATGCCGCCCAGGGATTTTTCAAAAACAGTGGTCAAGCCGCCCGCCTTGTTGCCGGCCGAAGGGTTGTTGTCCAGCGCCGCATTATTGCGCTCGCATAATTCCTTCCACCAATCGATGACATCGACCAGCTTGCGGCCGACCTGGGGAGTCACGGCACGGCGAGTCAACAGATGCTCGGCCCCATAGATTTCAGGGGTTTCGGACAGGATCGCGGTACCGCCGTTACGCACCAGCAGGTCGACCGCGGCGCCAAGGACAGGATTGGCGGTAATGCCCGAATAGCTGTCCGAGCCGCCGCATTGCAAGCCCACCTTCAGGTGGCTGGCCGGCACGGCCTGGCGCACGACATCGTTGGCGGCGGGCAGCATGGCTTCGACCAGCTGTATCCCTTTCGCTATGCTTTTCGGCGTTCCGCCGCTGTCCTGTATGTTGAACGTGCGCAGGCGGCCGCTTTCCTCCAGATTCTGCGACTTCAGCAGGGTGGCTATCTGATTGGTTTCGCATCCCAGCCCGATGATGAGCAGGCTGGAAAAATTGGGGTGCCGCGCATAGCCGGCCAAGGTTCTTTGCAGGACCGCCAGGCCTTCGCCCTGCGCATCGACGGCGCAGCCGACGCCATGCGTCAAGGCCACCACGCCGTCGACATTCGGAAACGGCGCCAGAACATCGGGGCGCAGGTCCCGCCGGAAATGGTCGGCGATAGCTCGCGCCACGGTTGCGGAGCAGTTGACCGAGGTCAGTATGCCTATGTAATTGCGTGTGGCGACCCGCCCATCGTTGCGCACGATGCCCTGGAAAGTATCCTGGGCGGCGGCCATGGCAGTGGGGGCGTAGTCCTCGGAATAGCGGTAGTCCTTCTCGAACTCGCCCACTGCCAGATTATGGGTATGGACATGCTGCCCCGCCGCGATGGCTTTCTTGGCAAAGCCGATGATCTGGCCGTAGCGCCTGACGGGCTGCCCCTGCGCTATCGGCCTGATGGCCGCCTTGTGGCCCGCGGGCATCAGCCCCGACACCCGCACGCCCTCGACCAGCGGAGCCCCGCCTATCAATTGTTCAAGGGCCACCACCACGTCATCCTGGGGGTTCAGAAGTAAAAACTGCGCTTTCTTCAGCATGATCGCCATCTATTCAATTCAATGCCGATAGGGGCTTTCCCCCTTCGGGCTTTTATTTCAACATCTCTTCAGGCAGGGACTGGCCGATAAAGTATTTTTTATAGATATCGTTCAGCTTGCCGTTCTTCAGGTTCTTGGCGACCCATTCATTGACCTTGGCCTTCAGTTGCGGCTCGCCCTGGCGCAGCCCGACCCCCATGGGGAAGCTGACGGCGGTGTACTTGTAGACCACATCGCGCTTGGGATCCGACTTGACGATTTCGGGCAGGACACTGGCGGCGGCAACAATGTAGTCTTGCTGGCCGGTCAGTACGGCCGTGTTCGTGGTGGCGTCGTCCTGGTAGCGGACTATGCTCACCCCGGGCACGTCCTTGGTGCTTTTGGTGATGACCTGGTCGCTGGTCGTACCGCGCGTCACCGCGATGGCCTTGCCGGCAAGGTCCTTGGCCGATGTGATCTTGGCCGCCTTGGGGCCGCCCACCACCACGGGAACCACGCCATAGGGCTCGGAGAAATCAATGACCTTCTTGCGCTCGTCCGTGATCGAGAACGACGCCATGATGGCATCCACCTTGTTGGTCCGCAGGAACTGTACGCGTGTCGGGCCAGTCACCGGGACCACCTCCAGCTTGACGCCAAGGTACTCGGCCAGCGACTTGGCCGAATCGATGTCGAAGCCGGTTTGCCGGGCATTGCTGTCCACCATGCCGTAAGGGGGAGCGCCAATATCCACGCCCACCAGCAGGGTACCGCGCTGCTGGATGTTCTGCAGGGCGTCGGCCCGCACTCCGAATGCGGCCATCATCGACGCTCCGGCCAAAGCAAACACGGCAATTTTCTTAGCAATCATGGCGATCTCCCGATAGTGTGTTCCAGGCAGTCTTACTTAAGACGTCGGGAGCGTCTATTGAATTATTGCGAAGCTGTGTTCGCTTTTTGGAAATTTAAACTAGGCTCACAGAGACGGAATACCGTTCGCTAAACTTCCACACACGAAAACCAAGGGAAAACCATGATGCCGGATCCGATGCAAGCGCAGTCCAGGCGGCTTGAACGAATGCGCTATTCTCTTGAAAAAGGAATCCATCCATGATCGACCATCTTGATCACCTCGTCCTGACCACGGCCAACGAGCAAGCCTGCATCAGCTTTTATGTCGACTTGTTAGGCATGCAATTGGAATCGTTCGGCAACGGCCGAAAAGCCTTTCGCTTCGGCCGGCAGAAAATAAACCTGCACGTGAAGGGCCACGAGTTCGAACCCAAGGCGCATACGCCGGTACCCGGGGCGCTGGACCTGTGCTTCATCGCCAGCCTTCCGCTGGACCAGGTGGTGGAAACTTTGCGCGGCAAGAATGTGCGGATCATCGAAGGGCCGGTCATGCGCACCGGCGCTACCGGCCCCATCCGTTCGATCTATCTGCGCGATCCCGATCTGAACCTGATCGAGATCTCCGAGCCCGCCTGAAGGCGGCAAGGCCCGGGCAAGGCTGGGCTATAGCTTCGCCGCCTTCACGATTGCGCCGAATTTCTTTCTTTCGGCCTTCACGAATTCGACGAACTCGGCGGTGGGCATGCCGCTGGGTTCGGCGCCCTGGCCTTCCAGCGTGGCGCGCAGGTCGGGCTGCTTCAGCACGGCGGCGATATCCTGCTGTATCTTCTGCACGATGTCGTCGGGTGTACCGCCCGGCACGAAGATGCCGAACCACTGCGTCAGGTCAAAAGCTTCCAGGCCCTTGGTTTTCGCAACCGGCGGGACGTCCGGCACGGTGGCCGACGCGGTCTTGGACGAGATCGCCAAGGGGCGCAGCTTGCCCGCCTTTACGTGCGCCAGGCCTATGGGCAGGCCCACGAAACCGATGTCGATCTGATCCGCCAGCAAAGCGCTGATGGACGGAGCCACCCCTTTGTAGGGGACATGGATCATCTTGGTGCCGCTCAACTGTTCCAGCAGCGCGGCGGCCAGGTGCTGCGGCGTACCCGAGCCGGACGAGGCATAGGTGACGGTCTCCGGATGCTTGGCGGCGTAGGCGACCAGTTCTTCCGTGGTCTTGTACGGCTTGTTCGGATTGGCGACCAGCAGGAAAGGCAGCTTGACCGCCAGCGTGACCGGCTTCAGGTCGGTCTCGGGGTTGTAGGGCATCTTGTCCATCATGTGCTGGCTGATGACGACCTCCGCCGTTGCCGACAGCATGATGGTGTAGCCGTCGGGCTTGGACCGGGCGACGTAGGCGGCGCCTATGGTTCCGCTGGCGCCGTCCTTGTTGGTTACCACGACCGTCTGGCCCCAGCGCTCGGTCAGCTTCTCGGACAACAAGCGAGCCACCGAGTCGGTGCCCCCGCCGGCCGAGTACGGCACCACGATGGTCACCGACTTGTCGGGCCATTGTGCCGCCTGGGCCGCGGCCATGCAGCCTGCGGCCAGCAGCCCCGCCACAGCGATTTTCTTCAGATTCATCCTTGTTTCTCCTCGTTAGGTTTTGTTGATGTGATCAGCGATATGCTCGGCAATGAAGAAGGACACGCGCACATTGGATTCCGCCGTAACGCCGGCGATATGCGGGGTGAGTATCAAGTTGGGCACGCCCGCCAGCACCGATGCCGACGGCAAGGGCTCCTGCTCGTAGACATCCAGGGCGGCGCCTGCCAGCCGGCCGCCGGACAGCGCCTGCGCCAAGGCCGACTCGTCGACGACGCCGCCGCGCGCGACATTGATCAGGATGCCGTCCGGGCGCATCAGCGCCAGGCGCCTGGCATCCACCAAGTTCCTGGTGGCGGCGGTAAGAGGCACATGCAGCGACACCACATCGGCTACGCGGAAAACGTCGTCCAGTTCTTCCAGGCGCCTGACGGTGCTCCAGGCCGGGTTGGCGGGGTCCAGCGTGGGGTCGTAGGCGATAACACTCATGCCCAGCGCCTGGGCCAGCGTGGCGGTGATGCGCCCGACGGAACCCAGGCCGACTATGCCCAAAACCTTGCCGCCGATTTCGCGGCCCTTCGCAAGGCGGTCGCGCGGCCAGGCGCCGCCCGCCACCTCCGCCGAGCTGGCGTACGCCGGCCGCAGCAGTTGCATGGCGCAGCAGACCACGTATTCCGCCACGGCTGCCGCATTGGCGCCTATGGCGGGAATGACCGCTATGCCTAGACTACTGCATACGTCCAGGTCGATGTTCTCCAGGCCCACGCCCAGCCGCCCCACCGCTTTCAGGCGGGTCTGCCTCTGTAGCAAGTCGGCGTCAACCCGCGTCCGGTTGCGCACGATCAGCGCATCGGCATCGGCCAGCAGGTCGATCAGCGCCGCGCGCCGCTCGTGCAGGTCCGGCTGATACAGCACGTCGAAGCGCTGGCTCAGCCATTGGACGGCGGCCTGGTCCATGAATTCGGAAATGACGATTTTGTTTGGCATGTGCTCAATCCTGCGGCAGGGAAACAAGGTATTTGGCGGCCTCTTCCAGCGCGGGCTCGACGCCCAGGCCGGGCAGATCGGAAAGAACGACCTTGCCGCCCTTCACGGTAAAAGCCGGTTGAGCCAGAATGTCGCGCAGCGGATTCGGGTTGGCGTCGATTTCCACATAGCCTGCCCCGCCCAGGGCCGCCTTCAGGTGCATGGACGCCACCAGGCCTATGCCCGCGCCCAACCAATGCGGGCAAAACCAGTGCCCGCGCCGCTGCGCATCGCGGCCCACCGGCAAGCAGCCGCTGAAACCGCCCCATTTGCCCAAGTCGGGCTGGATGACGCGCACGCCGCCCTCATCGGCGGCCGCCTGGAATGCGGCCTCGCCGCGCAGGTTTTCCCCCGCGGCCAATCGGGTATGCGTCCCTTCCGAGAGCGCCTTCCAATCCGCCCAGGGCGTATCGGCGGCGACGGGTTCTTCAAGCCAGGTCAGGTCGTAGGGTTCCAGCCTGGCCAGCATGTCGGCCGCCTGCTCCCGATTCCAGCCCTGATTGGCATCGGCCATCAGGGTACCGCCCTGCCCCAGCGCCGCGCGCACCGTGCTTATGTTTTCCAGATCCTGCTTGTCGTCGAAGCCGACCTTGAGCTTGAAGGCATCGTAGCCTTCGCGGGCTTTCGCCTCCACCATGCGCAAGGGCTGGTCCGGATTGATGCCCGACGCGTAGACGGCCACCGTATCGCTGCCGCCCAGCAAGCGCCATAAAGGCTGCCGGGCCCGCTTGCCCTGGATATCCCACACCGCCACGTCCACCCCCGCCGCCACCTGGGCCAGCGGCCCTGGCTCGCCGGACTGTATGGCCAGAATGCGCAAGCGGGCGGCCAGGGCATCGAAACAGGCGCGCGGGGAAGGCCAGACTTGTCCGCAAAGCAAGGGCCGCAGGACGCTGAGCGCCAGCCGGGCGCGATGCTCGGCGCCGACCGAGGGGAAGTTGCACCAAACCTCTCCCCAACCCATCACGCCATCGCTATCGGTCAGCCGGATCAACAAGGCCGGCCGGTTGTACATAATGCCGAATGACGTGCGTACGGGCGGATCCGCGGGAGCGCGAAAGACGAAGGCCTCGACCTTGGCTATCTCGAAGGAAGTATCGGTTTCTTGCCCTTGCCGCACGCTGGCTTCTCCTGGTGTGATTAAAAACAAAAGTTTATAAGTAAATAATACTATACTTTATGAACTTCAATGATTCCGGCTTACCAATGTGGCTTACACTAGCCGTCATGCAAAAACCCCTGCCTCAGTCGCCGAGGCTTTTCTTCGCCGCCCATGACTGATACGGACGCATCCACCCGCCTGGAACCCGCTACATCCCCGCCTAGCGGCGGCAGCCACAAGCGTCTGCCCGCGGGGCCGATCCCGCGCTACGTCATGATTGCTGACCGCCTGCGCCAGCGTGTGGAAAACGGCACTTGGGCGGCCGGCGTGCTGCTGCCTTCGCTGCACAGCCTGGCGGACGAATTCGGGGTGGCCCGCCCCACCGCCAGGCAGGCGGTGCAACTGCTGGTGCAGGAAGGCCTGCTATCCAGCCGGCGCGGCCAGGGGACTTTCGTCACCCAGGCGGCCACCCCCATCAAGACCACGCCGCTGGAAACCTCGCTGGCGGCGCTTGCCCAGACCTATCGCTTTCTGGTTCCGCGCATCCTGCACATCAACGACGCGCCTTGCGCGCTGCCGATCGCTCCGGATCTGGCGCCCGACTACATCCACATGCGCCGGCTGCATTCCTTGAACGGCCGCCCCTACTGCGTGATCGCGCTGTACATCGCGCAGCGGGTATTCAACCTGGCGCCGGAAAAGTTTCGTAACCAGGCCGTGATACCGCTGATGCTGGCCAGCCCTTCGATACACATCGCGCAGGCGCGGCAGACGCTGAGCATAGGCAGCGCGGACGCCGAGACCGCGACGCTGCTGGGCATACCGGTGGATGCGCCTATCGCCAACGTGACACGCACATTCAAGGCGCCCGACGACAGCATCCTGTACTACGCGGAAGTCGCCTACCGGGGCGACGGCATACGGCTGGAAATCGATTTGAAGCCGTAAGCGGCCTGGGTTACTCTGTAGTCTGCATATCTGCAGATTCTTTCCAGAAGGAGTATTGACTTATGGCACAAGCCTCGGCCCGGCACATTCTCGTATCAACCGAAGAAAAGTGTAATGAATTGAAAGCCGCCATCGAAGGCGGTGCGGATTTCGCCCAAGTAGCGAAAGAAAATTCCAGTTGCCCGTCCAACCGCGACGGCGGCAACCTTGGCACCTTCGGTCGCGGCCAGATGGTCAGGGAATTCGACGAAGTGGTGTTCAGCGCCCCGGTCAACGTGGTGCAAGGCCCCGTCAAGACGCAATTCGGCTACCACCTGGTCGAAGTCACCAGCCGCCAGGACTGATTGCGGCAAGCGGGCGGCCCCCGGTTCAAGGGGCCGCCCCGGCATCGCGCTTGCGACGCAGGCGCGATGCCCATGTTCTCAGGCGCAGGTACGCGATCACGATACTGGTCAGGCTCAAGGCCGCGCCGCCCAGGCTCAGCAGTATCAAGGCGGTTTTGCGCGTCCAGTCCGCATCCAGCATGAGCGGCACATCCCAGCTGTGCAGGAAGTTGAACAACCAGCGACCGGCACGCTGCGCCCGGCTGGAAGCCAGCTCGATGCCGCCCGTATAGGGGTCCAGATAAAGCCAGGTTTCATCGCGGTTCTCGAATGCCATGCGCAGTATCGGCAGGCGCCGCTCCGCGCCGCCATACATTGATGCCTGATCGCGACGGAAGTAGTAGCGATCGTACTGGTAGTGCCAGCGGGCGAACGCGACGGGAGCCTCGATTGCGCGCCGGCCGGCCTTCAACAGCAGGCTTTCGGGCCATTGCTCAAGAACCGCGTAGGACGCGCCGTCCCGCACAATCAGCCGGGTCGCATTGCCGCCATCGCGGGCTAGCAGAAACGGCGTGCCGGCCAGTACGCGCCATTCCATTTCCACCGCCTGAAAGCCTTGGCGCTCCAGCAGGGACAAGGCCGACGGCACATCCAGCGCCAGGCGCTCCGTGCCGGGCGCGCCGCCCTGATACGCGGCCAGCTTGGGCTTGATCCTGGCATCGAAGACGGCCAGGGGATTCATCGACATCAGCCCGCTGAATATCCAGGTGCAGGTGATGGCTGCAAACGCCAGGCCCAGCAGGTGATGCCAGCGCAAATAGCCCGCGCGGTAAGGCGAGCGGGAGCCCGATTTATAGGGCCGGCCGAAACGCCAGCGCCATAGTCCCACCAAGGTGCCCGTTGCCGCCGCGACCACGCCCATGCCGGACAGAACGATGACTATCCAGGACCAGGCGGGATCGACGGGGCGGTCGCGAAACATATACAGCCAATGCAGCCAGGCGCCCGCATAGTTCCAGGCGCGCTCGGCGCGCGGCGCATCCATCACGATCTGCCCCGTGGTGGACGATACATACAACAGGGTGTTGGCGGCATCGTTCATCTGGACGCGGAGCAAAGGCCGGTGCGCGTTCAGCGCGCCCGAATGCGTCCAGCGGTCTTCGTCGACCCGCCCCAGATACGATGGCCGGCCATCGGGGAAATAAGCCTGCGCCGCCAGCAAGGCGCGGCGCTCGTCGACGGCTGGCGCGGGCATGCCCGTTACAGCATCGACCACCCGATAGCGGCCGTCGCCCTGCCGCAGGCGGTAATGCGGCTTGCCCGCGATGGACGTCAGCAGGATTTCCTGCACGGCCTCGGGCCGGTCGGCCCATTGCAAGGCCTGTTCGACCGGGACGCAGCAAGCGCCGGCGCGCAGCGCGGGCAGATTGTGCAGGCGCTCCAGAGGCGTCAGCTTGGGGTAGCCGACGAACAGCATGACGACGCCGCTGACGAACCACAAGGCCATCAGCAGGCAGGCGGCGACGCCCAGCCACCGATGGACCAGATACATGATGCGCTTGAAACGCGCCGGAAAGGTATGGCTCATGAGTCCGCTCCGGCGTCAGAATCGATAGGCGGCGGTCAGCTCGACCCGGCGCCCCGGCCCCTGGAACCATTGGGTCTGGTTGTAATACACCGTCTCCACATAGTGCCTGTCGAAGACGTTGAAGCCGCGCAGCGACAAAGTAAGGTCGCGCCGCGGCTGCCACTGCAGGGCCAGATCGGTGGTGGTATAGGCCGGCAGCTCCAGGGTATTGGCGCGGTCGCCGTAACGCTTGCCCACATAGCGCAGCCCGACGCTTGCCGTCCAGTCCGGCAGGAAGCGCCAGCTTAGCCAGGCGTTGGCCAGGCGCTGGGGCACGTCGATCGGCACATTGCCATTGCGCGAAACCGCCGCGCCGTTCACGGAGTCCAGGAAATCGTCGTAGCGGGCGCGCAGCATGGCCACATTGGCGTCCAGGCGCCAGTTCCTGGCGAACTCCACGGACAGCGTAGCTTCTATGCCCTGCGAAGACTGCCGGCCGACCTGCACGCTTTTCGACGGGTCGGCGACGTCGCGGGTCACCAGGCCGTTCTTGACGATGCGATATGCCGCCAGCGTCCATTCCCCCTTTCCTTCCCAGAACGCCTGCTTGGCGCCGACCTCCACCTGCCGGCCCGTGGACAGATCAAAATCCTGGTTCGCGGGCGAAAGCATCAGCAAGCCGCTGACGGGGTCGGCGGCTTCGGAGTATTGCGCATACAGGGCCAGATCGGGCAGCGCTTCGTAGACTGTGCCGACCCGCCACCCCATATTGGAAAACGACTTGTCCAGCACTTGCCTGTCCACCGTCAGGTCGCGCCGCCTGACATCGGCATGGTCATAGCGCAGCCCGCCCAGGATGGACCACTGGTCGGAGAGTTCCAGGCGATTCTCGGCAAAAAGCGCGTACTGGAAAGCCTGGTTTCTATACTTGGGCGCCGCTGAATCCACGTCCAGGAAACCGCCTCGGTCGAAGTCGTAAAGATCGACGAGGCTGGACCCCGAGTATGGCGAGTTGTTCGAATGCTTGAAGGCACTTTGGTTCACGTCGAAACCCACCGACACCTGGCTGGGCAAGCCGAATACATGTGTATCGAACTGAAGATCGGTGGTATTGCCGACTTGCGTCTGCTCGTGCCGGATGTCGGTATAGCTGCTGCGCCGTATCTTGTTGCTGGCGGGCAGATAATCGTAATACTCGGCGTTGCGCCAGTGCCGATTGCTTTCGATATGGTAGAGGCGGCTTTGCAGCGTGGTCGTATCGTTGGGCGTCCAAAGCGCCGACAGCTCCGCCCACTGGTCTTTGTAGTCTATGGATGCATCGCCAACGTTGTAATTCTTTCTGCGCAGGGCATCGTCCGGTTGGCCGTTTATCAAGGGCATGCCAAAGTAGCGCTGTGGCTTTTGCCAGCCCTGTGCCAGACTGAGCGTCAGGCTGAAGTCCGGAGACACGTCCAGCCGCAATGCGCCGGACAGCGACAAATTGCGCGACCGGCCCATATCCACCCAGCCGTCCGAGCGGTTGCCGCTGGCGTCGAAACGGTAGGACCATTTTTCGTCGATGGCGCCGCCGCTGCCGAAACCCAGGCGCTGCGTATTGTCGCTGCCCACCGTGCCCTGGAGCTCATTCTTCACCGGGCCCCGGTTGGGCTTCTTGGGAATGACGTTGACCACGCCGCCGATGGCGCCTTCGCCGTAGATTACCGAAGCCGGCCCGCGCAGCACCTCGATGCGCTCGACCGACCAGGTGTCGAAGGGGTAAGTAATGCCCACGCCGCCATATTGGCGTTTGCCGTCGTACAGCTGCATGACGGAGGACGAACCGGTGAAGCCCCTCGCGGACAGCGCCTGGCCGCCATTGCCGGGGTGCCCCGCAGCGCTGATGCCCGGCGCGCGGCTGATGGCGTCCGCCAGGCTGGCATCGCCCTTCTCATCCAGTTGCTCGCGCGTGATGACGCCGACGCTGGCCGGCGTTTGCAGGGGCGTCAGCCTCAAGGCGGAGCCGGTGGATGTTTCCGTGGCCAGTTCGCCCGCGCCGCCCGCGGTGACGGAAATGGCCTGAAGCTGCGGCACAGAATCAGCGGCATACAGGGAAGTGGTGGCAAGAAATAAAGGCAAGGCGCGCGCGACCGCGCGCACGGCATATGCAGGTTTGCGTAACATGAAAAAACCTCGGGATGTTCAATAGCGGCTACCGGCATCGCCAGATGCCGGCACGACAGGAACGAATCAAGCGAGGTGAGGAGGCGGGGCGCGTGAGCCTAGCGGGGGACCCTGCGCCGCCAGCGCAGGCAAGGTCCTGAAGAAGAACCGGGCCGGCAAATCGGACACCTGCGCCGCCGGCAAGACCGGCATGGGAGCGGCCGGCATCATGGCCTGAGAGACGATCAGCCCAAAGGGGCAGTTATCCGTCGGAGAAAGCTTTTGCCCTTCAGTGTCGTCCGAAGCATCGGGCAGGTCGACTGTGGTGAACTGCGTGCCGCCGCCCGCCACGCAAAGCGTCAGGACCAGCTTGCCGCTTTGCAGCGCCTTGGCGTCCGGCATGAACCCCACGGGCAGGAACGCCCGGCAGGCGAACGCAGCGACAGTCAGCCACAGCAGAAGCTGCCGGCCAAGCGTGGCGCTGCGCGAGAAGGGGCGTCCGGAAAACATGGACGCAATGCTAGCACAGTCGGCCATAAGGCCCGCCTAGCCCGCCAGGGCCGGCCCGCCGACGCCAAACGAGCGGAAGCGGCTCAAAGGGTCTTGCCGATAATACTGCGCAAGCAGGCCATACCATTCGGGCAAGGTTGCGGCCAGGGGCTCGGGGTCTATGAAGAAAGCCTCGGTGCTGACGGCGAAGAATTCAGCGATGTCCGTAGCCGCGTAAGGGTCCATGGGCAGGCTGTCGTACCAGACCGCGGCATCCTCGGATTCGGGGTCCACATCGCCGGGGATGGCCTCTTCCACCGCGTCCAGCGCATCGTTGAAGCGTTCGAAGGATTCCTCCAGCACTCGTCGCCAATGCGCGGGCCGGATTTCCGGATGCGCGGACAGGCCCGGCATGCCATCGGCCGAACCGGCGTACAGGTCTATCTTGTGCGCGAATTCGTGGATGACGACATTCATTCCCGCTGCGCCGCCCGGCGCGGCATCCTCCCAGGACAGGATAAGCGGGCCGCCGTCCCAGGCCTCACCGGAAGCCTCCTGCACGTACTCATGGACGACGCCGCTTTCATCCATTTCATTGCGCGGTATGAGAAAACCACCGGGATAGACGATGATCTCGGTCCAGCCTTCGTACAAGACCGGAGACAGCTTGAGTATGGGTAGCGCAGCCTGTATGGCGATGGACAGCATGATCTCGTCGGTGACCTCCAGGCCATGCGCGCCGCTGAAGCTCTTGCTGGCAAGCAGCCAGGCGGCCCTTTGGCGCAGGGCTTCCGTATCTTCGTCGGCAAGGCCGTCGAGAAAAGCATGGCCGGCCACCGCATCGCGCCAGGCCTCGGGGGAAATAAGCGCCATCTCGCGCTCGACCCGGCGCGGCGTGGCTCCCCGGCCCAATAGCCATCTAAGCATGTTTCCCCCCTTTTCTAACCAGGCTGCCCGCCGCTTCCAATATGGAATCGGTCAGCAAATCCATGGCCTGCGAATGCACCCGCCAATGCTGCCAGTACAGCGGGACGTCTTCCCATGCCCGGGCGCGCAACGGCACCAGCTTGCCCGAGTCCAGATCATCCTGCACCAGCGGCAGCGGGTTCATGGTCCAGCCCAGGCCGCTCAATGTAGCCTGAACAAAGGCGCGCGACGAAGGCAGCCACCACACAGGGGGCTGCCACGGCGCGCCTGCCATGATTTTCTGCGCAAAACGGGCCTGCAGGGCATCCTTGCGATTGAACACCAACACGGGGGCCGCCGCCAGGCTGCGCGCATTGACACCCTGCGCAAAGTACTTTTCGTGAAATTGCGGCGAGCAGGTGGCCATGTAGCGCATGCCGCCCAGCGCATGGATGCGGCAGCCCTGCACCGGATCGGCCAGGGTGGTCACCGCGCCCAGCACGGCGCCGTTGCGCAGCAAGTCGGCCGTGTGGTCCTGGTCTTCGGACTGCAGGTCCAGCGTGGCATGGCTGCGGGCGGCGAACAATTCGGCCGCCCGCATGAACCAGGTTTCCAGGCTGTCGTGGTTGACCGCCACGGCAATGCTGACCGCGGTGGCGGCATCGTCCAGGCCCAGGCGGCCAAGGGCGTCGTGCTCGAGCAGCGCGGCCTGTTCCGCCAGCTGGACCAGCACCTGCCCGTCGGGCGTGGCCACGGCCGGCACGCCGCGTTGCACCAGCAGCCGGCCCATGCGTTCTTCCAGCGCTTTGATGCGTTGGGAAACCGCCGACGGCGTCACGCTGAGCGAGGCGGCCGCGCGCTCGAAACTGCCCTCGCGCACCACGGCGGCCAGGGCTCGTAAATTGCCATGATCGATTTTCATGCCAGCCTGCACCCCGTCTTTTGCATAGCGATCCCCAGGATCGATTGCCAGATTAGATTTGCTAAATATAGTTAAATTAATTTAGCTTTATTTTATAAGCTAGGCAAGCCAGAATGATGCCGATCCCACTAACGCCGCCGGCGTTGACCGTTATTTGCAACAGGAAGCACCACCATGAACTCCATCGCCGCTTTGCCGTCTCTCGCCGCCTGGGCCAGCGGGGCCGCCACCGGGCTGGGGCTGTTCGCGGTGGTGGGCGCGCAAAGCGCCTTCATCCTGCGCCAAGGCTTGATGCGGGCTCATTTGCTCAGCATATTGCTGATCTGCGCACTCATCGACGCGGTCTTCATCTTTACCAGCGTCTGGGGGCTGCAAACCGTGGCGGCCTGGTTTCCCGGCCTGACGGACGCCATCTTGTGGTTCGGCGTCGCCTTCCTGGGCTGGTATGCCCTGCAATCGGCCAAACGCGCGCTGAAATCGGGCACCAACCTGGCAGCGGCCCGCCTGGCCGTGCCCTCACGGCGCGCCGCCCTGCTGGGCGCTGTCGGCTTCACCCTGCTGAATCCGCATTTCTGGCTGGACATGATGGTGGTGGGATCGCTGGCCCACAGCTTTGCCGAATCCCGCCTGTGGTTTGCGGCGGGTGCGCTGTCGGCCAGCATCACCTGGCTGGCCGTGCTGGGAGCAGGCTCGCGGCTGTTCGCGCCGGCGTTCTCAAACCCCCGCGCCTGGCGGGTGCTGGACGGCGCGATCGCCCTGGTGATGGCATGGCTGGCCGTACGCCTGGCGTACGGCGCCATATAGTAAACGCGGGCGGTTTACTTCGCTTTCAGGCAACTGCTCATGAAGGTGCTGCGTTTATCGCCTTTCAGGTTCTTGGCCGACGCATCGGCATTGCACGTCTTCATGCGCTGCTGCGACGCCGTAAGCTCTTTTTTCTGGGCCGGGGCCTCGCCCTTCAGGCAACTGCTCATGAAGGCCTTGCGCTCATCCCCTTTTTTGCCCTGCGCATCCTTGTTGCAACTGACCATGCGCTCCTGCTGTGTGGTCTTCGCCTTGGCGGGCGCAGCGGTTTCCGCCGCATAGGCGGGGATGGCGGCCATGCCGCCCAAAACGACAGCGCTAACGAAAAGCCGGCTTATCACGTTCATGTAATCACCTCGGTAAGTTACAAATGGGCGCCTGTATAGTCGCCCCAAAGCGGGCCGCGCACAAGCCCCAAAGTCCGGGTTTTACTTTCTTTAACCTTATCGATGCCAGGGACAAGAAAAAAGCCCACGGGCGGAAGCCGTGGGCTTGCAGGCAGCGAGCCGAACCGCGCTTGCGTAGCGGCTTAATCGATGGTGATATTGCGCTCTTTGATGACCTTGGCCCAGGTGGCCGATTCGCTGGCGATGTAGTCTTTCAATTCCTGGCGCGTGCCGGGCATGGGCGTCAGGCCGATCTTGACGAGCTCGTCGTGCACGTCGGGCGACTTCAGCACCTTGACCAATTCCCGGTTCCAGCGCTCAAGAATCTTTTCGGGCGTCTTGCCCGGGGCGACGAAAGCATACCAATTGGTTGCATTGAAGCCGGGCAAGCCGGATTCCGCAATCGTGGGCACGTCGGGCAAGGCGTCGGAGCGTTGCAGGCCGGTGCTGGCCAGCGCTATGACCTTACCCGTGGCAATGTGGGGCGCGGCCGACGACGGCGTCGAATAATAAGCGCCCACCCGGCCGCCGACCACATCGACCAGCGCGGGGCTTCCGCCCTTATACGGCACGTGCAGGATGTCGACGCCGGCACGCTGGTTGAACAATTCGCCCGCCATGTGCGAGGCTGATCCGACGCCCGTCGAGGCGTAGTCCAGGGCGCCCGGCTTGGCTTTCGCCAGGGCGATGTATTCCGCCAGGGTCTTGACCTTGAGGGATGGGTTCACCACCAGCACGTTGGGGAAGTTGACGCCCATGGTCAGAGGCGCCAGATCCTTCACCGGATCGTAAGGCAGCTTCATCAAGTGGGGGGCAATCGACAAGGGGCCGATGGAGCCCAGCAAAATCACGCTGCCGTCCGGCTTGGCGTTGGCCGTCAGTTGGTGGGCGATGTTGCCGCCCGCGCCGGGCTTGTTCTCGACCACGACCGACAGGCCGAGGTTGTCGGACAGTTTTTTGGCGATGATGCGCGCGGCGGTATCGGTGCCGCCACCGGCAGCGAACCCCACCATCAGGGTGATGGGCTTATCTTTGGGAAATTCCTGCGCGGATGCGGGCGATGCCGCCAGCGCCGTGGCGAGGCCTGCGGCGCAAAGCCCCGCAAATAGGCGTGATCCGATCATATTTATTTGTCTCCAGTATGAAAGTAGTGAGCCGGCTTGGGTCATTCACCCAGGCCGAGCCGATTAGGCTGCCTTTTTTCGATAGAGCTTTTAAGCAGCGCCGCAGCCCTAAAAATACCATGAGCGAACTTCCCGTAAGGCATGGTCAGGAAGAAAGCCATGACGACACCCAGATGCAGGGCCAGCAACAGTGCCATGATGCCCGTATCCCGATAGATCAAAAGGGCCAGGCCGCTTAGGCTGATCAGAAACAGCAAGGCGATGAAGCCCCTGTCCATGGGCCGCTGCGCGGCATCGCCATGCAGCGGATGGCGCTTCATGTTCAGCCACAGCAAGCCGGCCGGCCCGATCAGCAGGCCGATTCCGCCGAAGATGCCCAGTTGCACGGGCAGGCTGAATACCGGATACGGCGCCTGGTAGTCCAGCAGGTAATGGTATAGCGTCGCCACCGAGGTGGCGGCGAAACAGAGCAAAAAGCCATAGAAGGTGAAATGGTGGAAACGGCGGCGCCACAGCGAAAACCGGTCGTCTTCGTTGTTGCAGCCCTCGCCGTGCCCGCCGTCCAGGTATTTAAGCGTCAGCACGTTGCGCGTGGCCTCGACCGCCGCCGCGCCCTTGTCCGGCCCGGCCGGCGGCAGGACGCCGCGCCAGAAGCGCGACACGCCTATGCCCAGCGCCACCACGGCAAACAGGAATACCGCCCCGAACATCAGGGCCAGCGTATTGTGCGGGAAGATGGCGTAGAAATTGCCGGCCAAGGGCTCATGGAACAGCGAGCCATTGACCATCAGCGTCAGGATCAGAAACAGAGCCAGGCCGGCCGCGCTGGCCAGCGCCACCGTCAAACCGGCGCGCTTGTACAAGGCCCCCAGGGCCGGCGGCCAGGCGAAATCGGAATACGTCTGCACCCGCACGGCCGCCATGGCCTTGGGCACATTGACGCCGAACTCGTGCGGCGGCGCGTACTGGCAGGAATGCAGACAGGCGCCGCAGTTGTGGCACAGGTTGGCCAGGTAGTGAATGTCGGCCTTGTTGAATTCCAGCAGGCGCGTCATGGCCGGAAACACCGCACAGAAGCCTTCGCAATAGCGGCAGGCATTGCAAATGGTCATGACGCGGTCGACTTCCGCCTCGTCCGCCGTCAGTGGGGGAAGGGCCAGCGATGCCGCCTCGCGGGTCAATGCTTCAAGCTGCTGCATGTTCTTTTCCTGAATGTGCCTGGTTTTCTTCTTGCCCACGGCCGCCGTTCAAGGCCGCGGCGGCGGCCTGTGTTCCGGCGATCCGGCCAAAGGCGGTGCCTATGCTCATGCCTACCCCGGCGGTATAGCCCTGCCCCAGCACATTGCCGGCCATGACTTCGCCCGCCGCGAACAGGTTGCCGCTGGGGCGGCCATTGAAATGCACGGCGGCGTGCTCGTCCACCTTGACGCCCAGATAGGTGAAGGTGATGCCGGGCCTCAAGGCATAAGCGTAGTAAGGCCCCGTATCCAAAGGACGGGCCCAGTGCGTCTTGGCGGGAGCCACGCCTTCGGTATGGCAATCGTCAAGGATCTCGTGATTGAAACTGCCGATACGGCAGGCCGCGTTATAGCTATTGACGGTTTCCATGAAAGCCTGCTCGTCCAGGCCCAGCTTGCGCGCCAGCTCCGGCAGTGAATCGGCCTTTTCACCCGGAAATACGGGCGGCATGAAACGGCCCACGGCCTTGGCGTCGATGATGGAATAGGCGATCTGGCCGGGCTGCTTGGCCACCAGGCGGCCCCAGATGGCATAGCGCTTGGGCCAGAAGTCTTCGCCTTCGTCATAGAAGCGCCGCGCATCGCGGTTGACGACTATGCCCAATGAGACGCAATCGACTCGCGTGCAGATGCCGCCGTCATACAGGGGCGCGCGGGCGTCGATGGCCACCGAATGGGACTGAGTGGGATCGCCGATGGTGTCGGCGCCGGCGTTCAGCAGGAACTTGAGCAGCACGCCCATATTGAAGCGCGTGCCGCGTATCAGGAAGTTGTCGGCGGGCCATTCGCCCGCTTCATTCTGGCCCCAGGCCTCGCGCAGCCATTCACGGTTCGACTCGAAACCGCCGCTGGCCACCACACAGGCACGGGCCTCGATGCGTTCGTCGCCGATGCGGGCCGCGACGAAGCGGTCGCCGTCCAGCTCCAGCGCATCGACCGGCGCGTTATAGCGTATTTGCACGCCCAGGTTTTCGGCGCTGCGATAGTAGGCATTGATCAGCGCTTTGCCGCCGCCCATGAAGAAGGCATTGGTGCGGGCCACATGCAGGGTGCCCGACAACGAAGGCTGGAAACGCACGCCATGCTTGCGCATCCAGTCGCGACAGGAGGACGAGGCGCGTATCACCAGGCGCGCGAGCTTTTCGTTGGTGATGCCGCCGGTCACCTTTAGCAGGTCCTGCCAGAACTCTTCTTCGGGATAGGCATCGACCAGCACATCCTGGGGCGCATCGTGCATGCAGCGCAGGTTGCGCGTGTGTTGCGAATTTCCGCCGCGCCATTCTTTAGGTGCGGACTCCAGGACCATGACGCTCGCTCCTGCTTCGCGAGCCATCAAAGCCGCACACAAGGCGGCATTCCCGCCGCCGATTACGAGTACATCCAGCATTGTTCGCTTCCCGGAAGAGTCCAGGGCACACGCCCCCGAATTCGGGGCTGCGCCAAAACATCAAGGATAGAAACAATATGTTCCCCGCGCTAGTGGGTGGTATCGCAACGGCTCTTCATGATTCGTGAATGGAGGCCCCCGTCCAGCGCCCCTCACGCACCAGGCGCAGGGCGACATCGCGCATCACGACGCGCGTGGCCAGCCCGGCCGGCGACAGCTCGTCGTCGGACAAGCTGACCAGGAGATTGCGACGGACCAGCCCGGGATCGGATATCTCGGACATGAGGAAAGCCTTGTCGGGCAGGCGCGCGACCGCCGCCCCAGGCTGTATGGTGGCCACCAGCCCCGCCCCGACGGCATCCATCAGCATGGCCAGCGAGTCGATTTCCATGTCGATGTTGATGCCCAGATCCTGCTGCCCTATGGCACCCGCCAGCAGCGAGCGCAAGCCGTGCATATTGGTGGGCATGACCAGGGGCAGGCCGGCAAGCCCCGCCAACCTGACTTTTTTTTGCCTGGGAAAGCCCTTGAAGCCCTTGGCCGCAATTACGAACAGGCGCTCGTCCAGCAAGGGCATCACCGACCATCTGCGGCCCGCCTCGCTGTTGAACACGATGGCCAGGTCCAGTTGCCGCGCATTCAGCATATTCATCAGGTGGCCCGACAGGGACTCGACCAGATGAAAGCGCACTTCGGGGTAGCGTTCGCGCATGGCCAGCATGAGCGGCAGCCCCATGACCGCCGAGGTCGTGGGCGCCATGCCCACGCTGACATGCCCCGAAAGCCTGGCCTGCTGGGCCGCCCGGGCCGCTTCGTCGACATGACGCAAGGCCAGTTGCGCCTGCCGGAAGAAAGCCAGGCCGGCGTCGGTCGGCACCACCCCGGTGCCCGTGCGCTGCAGCAGGCGGGTGGCCAGTTCGGACTCCAGTCGGCTGATCTGCTGGCTGAGCGCGGACGTGACCACGCCCAGCTCGCGCGCAGCCTTGCCCATGCTGCCCGATTCGACCACACAGGTGAAATAGCGAAGTTGACGGATCTCCATAGCGACGATTGTAGCGGCTGGAGCCGTGAAAACACGCGCTTTGGCGCGCAGGCGCCTAGCGCGTCAGCAGCACGTAGGCGCCCTGCGCCAGGTAAGCCACGCCTATGCCCATCACCAAACCCTGGGTCCAGCGCCGGAACTGATGATCGGTCAGCTTTTCCAGCACGAACTTGCTCAGGCTGGTGCCCAGGACCGCCATGACGATGGCGATGACCATTTCCCACTTCTGGACCTCGGTTTCACCGCCCATGATGTGCGTGAAGTAGATAAGCTTGGCCAGGTGCGAGAAGGTCTGGCAGGCGGCCTTGGTCGCCACCACTTTGCGGCGGTCCATGTGGGAACGCACATAGAACACGTCCAGCAAGGGGCCGGAGACGCCCGCGATGAACTGCATGGAAGTGTTCAGGAAACCGCAAGCCTCCGCGCCGAAGCGGCTGGTGACTTGCGGCACGAAGCGGGCGGGAATCAGGACGGCCAGAAAAGGAATGATGCCCAGCGCAATCAGCACCATGGCACGGTCCGGCACAAAGCCCACAAAGGAGAATAGCAGGCCCGCCAGCAGCAGGCCCGCGATGTAGCGGCCGAAAACCCCGTAGTGCGTGTGGCGCCGCCAAAGCACGGCGCGCCAGCCGTTGGACGTCATCTGCGCGGTGCCGTGCAGCACCATGGCCGCGGAAACCGGCATGTAGGCAATCAGTATGCCCATGAGTATCATGCCGCCCGCCATCCCGAATACGCCCGAAACAAAAGACGTAGCCAACACCGACACAGCCAATAGGGACAAAAGAGCGATTTGCAAGATGACTTACCGGATTGCGCAAAGGGATAGCGCCAGATTATATGACTATTGCATGACAGGCCAATCCCGTGCCACGCGCATCCGTTGCAGGATTGCCGCCGGATGCGCAGGCCCGCCGGCGGCCGGCGCTGCGGCGCTATGCCTTCGGAAACAAGGGCAAAGCCCGTTTATGGGCCGAATTGCGATGGGTGCGCTCGATGACCTCGAAGGCCTCGGGGGAGACTTCCTTGCCTTCCAGGAAGTCGTCGATCTGGCCGTAGCTTACCCCGAAGGCGTCTTCGTCCGGTTTCAGCGGCGACAGCGATTCCAGGTCGGCGGTGGGCACTTTCATGACCAGTTCCTGGGGTGCCCCCATGGCGGTGGCCAGCGCACGCACGCGGCGTTTGTTCAGGCCGGCCAGCGGAGTGACGTCGGCCGCGCCGTCGCCGAATTTGGTGTAGAAGCCCATCAGGGCCTCGGCCGCGTGGTCGGTACCCACCACCAGCCCCCGATGCGCGCCGGCCACCGCATACTGCGCGATCATGCGCTGGCGCGCCTTGATGTTGCCCAGCAGGAAATCCTGCTGCCGCTCGTCGCGGAACTCCACCTTGCCCTGCAATAGGGCGGCCAGCATGGCGTCGCTGGCGGGTTTGACGTTGACGGTGAACAACATGTCGGGCTGGATGACGTCCAGGCAAGCCTGCGCCTCATGCTCGTCGCGCTGCTCGCCATAGGGCAGGCGCATGGCGATGAAGCTCGCCTCGCGGCCACGATTGCGGGCCAGCGCGGCCGCGCGCTGCGACAAGCAGCCTCCGACCAGCGAGTCCACGCCCCCGCTGATGCCAAGAACCAGCGCGCCGCTGCCGGTTTCCACCAGGTAGTCGGCCAGGAACTTGACCCGCCGCTCGATCTCGCGCTCGGCGTCGAAGTCGGCGCCCACGCCCAATTCCTTGATGATGTCGCGCTGCTTGGCGCGCTGTTCGGGTGTCAACACGATTTATCCCTTTTGGCTTGAAATCCATAGGCGGGTCCGGCGCAATGCCGCTCGGGCCTCGAAGGATTATGATACGACAGGTACCGCCGCCGAGACATGGCGGCTCGCGGCCGGCCGCAAAAAGAAAGAAGGATATTCTCCGCGCATGAGCAAGCTAACTTCGGCGACCGTCGTACTCATCGCCACACTGACCGTGCAGTCTCTGGTGGCCATGTGTCTGCTGACCCTGCCGGTGGTTGCGCCGGCCGTTGCCGAAACCCTGGGGATATCCACCGTCTACCTGGGCCTGTATATTGCCTTCGCTTATGCCGGCGCCATGACGGCCAGCCTGCTGTCGGGCGGCGTCGTGCGCCGCTACGGCGCCATACGCGCCAGCCAGATCGGGCTGGGGTTTTGCGCCGCCGGCGTGGCGCTATGCGCCATCGAATCGCCCATCGCGGCGGCCGTCGGAGCGGTGCTGATCGGCCTGGGTTACGGC
>JBARWC010000219.1:0-7690 GCA_049646585.1 Burkholderiaceae bacterium
CCACCAGCAAGGCGCCGGCGCCATCCGATATCTGCGAGCTGTTGCCCGCCGTTACGCTGCCGCGCGCGGCAAAAGCGGGCCGCAGCCTCGCCAGGGCTTCCAGGCTCGTGTCGGGGCGCGGGCCTTCGTCCAGCGTGACCGTTCTGTGGCTGACGATGACATCGTCGCCCCCATCGTCCAGCACGGCGCCGTCGGCTTGCAGATCGGGCTGGCGGCGAACCACGTCTATGGGCAGGATTTCGTCGGCGAACTCGCCGGCCTGCTGGGCCGCCAGGGCGCGTTGATGCGAGCGCAAGGCGAAGGCGTCCTGATCCTCGCGCGATACCTTCCAGCGCGCCGCCACCTGCTCGGCCGTCAGGCCCATGCCGTAGGCGATGCCCAAGTTTTCGTCGCGTTGAAAAATTTCAGGACTGAATGAGGTGCTGACGCCCATGGTCGGCACCTGGCTCATGGATTCGGTGCCGCCGGCGATGATGACATCGGCCTCGCCCACGCGTATGCGATCGGCCGCCATGGCGATGGCCGTCAGGCCCGACGCGCAGAAACGGTTGACCGTCACGCCGGCAACCGACGAAGGCAGGCCCGACAGCAAAGCGCCTATGCGCCCCACGTTCAGGCCCTGCGGGCCTTCGGGAATGGCGCAGCCGATGATGGCGTCTTCAACAGCGGACGGATCCAGGCTGGGCGCCTGGGCCAGCAGGCCTCGTATGACGGTGGCCAGAAGGTCGTCGGGGCGGGTGTGCGAGAAAAAACCGCGCGGCGCCTTGCCGATGGGGCTGCGAGTGGCGGCGACAATATACGCTTGTTGCAATGTGGCCATGGATGACTCCGTATTCGATCAGTTGCGTACCGGCTTGCCGGTCTTGAGCAGGCCCGCGATACGTTCTTGCGTTTGCGGCTGGACCAGCAAGTGCAGGAAGGCCTTGCGTTCCTGCCTGAGCATCCAGGCCTCGTCGACCAGCGAGCCCGGGTCCACGTCGCCGCCGCATATCGCCTGCGCCACCTTCTTGGCCACCGTGAAGTCGTAATCGGAGATGTAGCCGCCCACTTTCATGTTGACCAGTTGGGCCTCCAGGGTGGCGGCGCCGTCGCGCCCGGCCACCGGGAAAGGAGCGGGCAGCGGCGCCCGCCAACCGGCTTCCGCCATGGCCACGGCCTCGCGCACGGCCACGTACAACAGCTCGTGGCGATTCATGACGATGGTGTCGGACGGCAGCAGATAGCCTATCTTGCGGGCGTCCAGCGCCGACGTCGACACCTGGGCGGTCGCCACCGACAGGGCGAACTTCTTCACAAAGGCCAGCAAGGGGGCGTCGGGCGCATCCAGCCTTTGCTGCTCGGCGGCACGCCGGGCGCAGTAGCTTAGGCCGCCCGCGCCGGGGACCAGCCCGATGCCCGCCTCGACCAGTCCGATATAGGTTTCAAAATGCGCCACGCGCTTGGCGCAATGCACGGAAAGCTCGCAGCCGCCGCCCAATGCCATGCCGGCCAGGGCCGCCACGACGGGAACCTGGGCATAGCGCAGACGCTGCGTCATGGCCTGCATTTCGCGCTGTATGGGTTCGACGGCCTGCGCGCCGCCCTGCTCGAAGGCGGGCAGCATGGCCTTCAGGTCGGCGCCCGCTGAAAAGGGTTCATCCGTCTGGCCGATGACCAAGGCCTTGAAGGAGGCCTCCGCCAAGTCGACCGCATGCATGATGCCGCGCACCACGTCCGGGCTGAGCGTGTGCATCTTGGTCTTGAACGATACGATCAGGACATCGCGCGGATGGGGCGCGGGCAAGGTCCAGCAACGCACGGCTTCGTTTTCGTGGACGATGACGGGTTCCAGGGATGGCGCTTCGCCGACCAGGCGCGGCGCGCCCACCTGGCGCTCGTACACGGGCAAGGTGCTGCGCCATTCGTAACGCTTCTGCCGCGGGTTCCATGAGCCCGCATGCGTATGCACGCCCTTGGCTTCCCATACCGGCCCGCGCGTGGCCCATTCGGGCAGGGGCGTGCTGGACAAGGTCTTGCCCGCATTGATGTCTTTGGTGATCCAGTTGGCGACGTCATGCCAGCCCGCCGCCTGCCATATCTCGAAGGGGCCCTGGGCGTGGCCGAAGCCCCATTTCATGGCCAGGTCCAGCTGCCGCGCGGTATCGGCGATGTCGGCCAGATGGACGGCGCTGTAGTGGAAGCTATCGCGCAAAATGGCCCACAGGAATTGCGCCTGCGGATGGGTGGAATCGTGCAGTGCTTTCAGCTTCTTGGCCGGGTCGCGCAACGCAAGGATCTCGGCCACGGCCGGGTCTATGCCGGCATCGGCCGGCACGTACTCTTTCTTGACGGGGTCCAGACGCATGATCGTCTTGCCCTGCTTGCGATAAAAGCCGGCGCCGGTCTTTTGACCCAGCGCACCCTGCTCGATCAGGCCGGCAAGCACGGGCGGCACGCCGAAATGCGCGTGAAAGGGATCGTCGGGCAGTTGCTCCTGCATGGTGCGTATGACGTGGGCCAGCGTATCCAGGCCGACCACGTCGGCGGTGCGATAAGTGCCGGACTTGGCCCGGCCAAGCCGCGTGCCGGTCAGTTCGTCGACCTGCTCGTAAGACAGGCCGAACTTCTGCGCCTGCGCAAACACCGACAGAATGCCGAACACGCCGATGCGGTTGCCCACGAAATTGGGCGTGTCCTTGGCGCGCACCACGCCCTTGCCCAGTTGCGACACCAAGAAGGTTTCCAGCAAGTCCAGCAGGCCCGGCTGTGTGTCGGCGGTGGGAATCAGCTCGACCAGCGTCATGTAGCGGGGCGGGTTGAAGAAGTGCACACCGCAAAAACGCTCGCGCAACGCTTCGGGCAAGGCCTGCGAAAGCTGTGTGATGGACAGCCCCGAGGTATTGCTGGCGATGATGGCGTCGGGCTTTATGGCCGGCGCCAGCTTGTGGTAAAGGTCCGTCTTCCAGTCCATGCGCTCGGCAATCGCCTCGATTACCAGATCGCATTCCGAAAGGCGATCCAAGTCGTCTTCGTAGTTGGCGGGTGAAATAAGATCGGCCAGCTCGGGCGTGCCCAGCGGCGCGGGGCTCAATTTTTTCAGCTGCGCGATGGCTCGCTTTGCAATGCCGTTCTTGTCGCCTTCTTTGGCCGGCAAGTCGAACAACACCACCGGAACACCGGCGTTCACGCAGTGCGCGGCAATTTGCGCGCCCATCACGCCCGCGCCGCAAACCGCGACCCGGCGTATGTGAAAACGATTGGACTGCATGAGCATACCCCCGACGAACAATAGGCCTTCCATTAGGTTAGTCCATTATTTTGGGGCGTGCACGCGCTAGAATAATCAGCTTCCGAACGCTTCAAAACTCGCTTGAAATGGCCCGATTGCCACGCCTTTACGCACCGCAGATTCCGCAGCTGGTCCAGGCGCAGTTCGTGCAGCCGCTGGCGGCGGTCCAGGACCCCACGCCGGCCGCGCAACTGGACCGACTGTTGGAATGGCTGCAAAGCGATGCGCGCGAATACCAGGTCGCCGTGCACGGATGGCTGCTGCTGAACGACCGCGTCACCCTGCTGTGCACGCCGCCCGATGCACAAGGCACGTCCCGCCTGATCCAGGCCCTGGGGCGCCGGATGGCCGCCGGCATGCGGCACGGCCGCGTGTTTTCGGGCCGGTATCGCAGCGCCCTGGTCCAGCCCGGCCACTGGGTGCTGCCCGCGCTGATATGGCTGGAATCGCTGCCGGTGCAACTGCACTATGTTGATGCGGCGCAACGCTGGCCCTGGTCGTCGGCCGCCGGCCACATGGGCCTGGGCAGGCGGCACGACGCGCTGCTTGCCGATCACCCCGATTACTGGCAAGACGGCAACACGCCGTTCGCCCGCCAGGCGCGCTACGGCCAACGCGTGGCTCAGGGCCTGTCGACGCAGCAAAGCCGGCGCATACAGGACGCCTTGTTCGGCCAATGGGTGCTGGGCGAGCCGGACTTTCTGGCCCAGATCGAAAGCCGCGCCTCGCGGCGCATCGCCCCCGTGGCACGCGGCCGCCCCCGCAAACCCGCAGCCGCCCATCCCGCCTGACCCCTTCGATTTTTCGCCGAGTATCACCGGCTTTGCCGTCGCACGGCCCGGAAACCGTTGCGTTCTTATCTACGATTTTCAATTTTTTTAATGGCCTGACAAGCAGGTCACCTTGGCATTTCTTGCGCCACCCTCATCCAAGGAAAAAATAAACACGCTTATTTTTAATAATTTAGATACGTCCCTTATCTATATAAGTAGTTTTTATTGATATAAATAATAGGGACAGACCCTAAATTATTTTTATTGTATGGGGATTCCGTTGGCGGTATTGTTATTTTCCTGCACCGCAGCATTTCGTGAGTCCACCATGCACCAGCCTCTATCGCCCTCCTCCGTTTCAGCGCTTACGGCCGACGCGCCGTCCTCCGGCCTGCCGGCCGGCCCGGAAGTGCGCCGCAGCGCCCCCGCGGCCCAGGGCCTGTACAGCCCCAACAACGAGCACGATGCCTGTGGCGTGGGCTTCGTCGCCCATATCAAGGGGCGCAAAAGCCACGCCATCATCCAGCAAGGCCTGAAGATCCTGGAAAACCTGGACCATCGGGGCGCGGTCGGCGCCGATGAATTGATGGGCGACGGCGCGGGCATACTGATACAGATACCCGATGCCCTGTACCGGGCGGAAATGGCCGACCAAGGCATAGATCTGCCGCCGGTGGACGAGTATGGCGTCGCCATGGTCTTCCTGCCCAAGGAAACCGCCTCGCGCCTGGCTTGCCAGCACGAACTGGAACGCGCCGTGCGCGACGAAGGGCAGGTGGTGCTGGGCTGGCGCGACGTGCCTATCGATTGCGATATGCCCATGTCGCCGGCGGTGCGCGCCTGTGAACCCGTGATCCGGCAACTGTTCATCGGCCGCGGGGCCGACATCATGGTGCCCGACGCGCTGGAGCGCAAGCTGTACGTAATACGCAAGACGGCCAGCCATGCCATCCAGCACATGCAACTGGCCCATGGGCAGGAATACTTCGTGCCGTCGATCTCGGTGCGCACGGTGGTCTACAAAGGACTGCTGCTTGCCAACCAGGTGGGCAGCTATTACCGCGACCTGGCCGACACCCGCGCCGTTTCGGCCCTGGCCATGGTGCACCAGCGCTTTTCGACCAACACCTTCCCGGCCTGGCCGCTGGCCCACCCCTACCGCATGATCGCCCACAACGGCGAGATCAACACCGTGAAGGGCAATTTCAACTGGCTGCGCGCGCGCGAAGGCATGATGCAATCGGCGGTGCTGGGCGCCGACCTGCCCAAGCTCTACCCCATTGTCTACGAAGGCCAGTCCGACACGGCCACCTTCGACAATTGCCTGGAACTGCTGGTGATGTCGGGCTATTCGCTGCCGCATGCCATGATGATGATGATCCCGGAGGCCTGGGAGCAGCATGCCGACATGGATGAAAACCGTCGGGCCTTCTACGAATACCATGCCGCCATGATGGAACCCTGGGACGGCCCGGCCGCCGTGGCCTTCACCGATGGACGCCAGATCGGCGCGACGCTGGACCGCAACGGCCTGCGCCCCGCGCGCTACCTGGTCACCGACGACGACATGGTCATCATGGCGTCCGAGGCCGGCACCCTGTCCATCCCCGAGCACCGCATCATCAAGAAATGGCGCTTGCAGCCAGGCAAGATGTTCCTGATCGACCTGCAGCTGGGCCGCATCATCGACGACTCCGAAATCAAATCGCAGCTGGCCAATATGCGGCCCTACCGCCAATGGATCGAGCGCCTGCGCCTGAAGCTGGAATCGCTGCCCTCCCACAAGCTGGAAGAGACGTCCGGCAAGGCGGCAACGCTGCTGGACCGCCAGCAGGCCTTCGGCTGGACGCAGGAAGACTTCAAGTTCGTCCTGCAACCCATGGCGGCCAATGGCGAAGAAGTCACCGGCTCGATGGGCAACGACGCCCCGCTGGCCGTGCTGTCCAACCGCGCCAAGCCCTTCTATAACTACTTCCGCCAGCTTTTCGCGCAGGTCACCAACCCGCCCATCGACCCCATACGCGAACAATTGGTGATGTCGCTGGTGTCTTTCATCGGCCCCAAACCCAACCTGCTGGACATCAACAACGTAAACCCGCCGCTGCGCCTGGAAGTGTCGCAGCCCGTGCTGGACGGCGCCGCCATGGCGCAGATCCGCAATATCGCGGAGATCACATCCAGCAAGTTCCGCAGCTACGAGCTGGACATCACCTACCCGGTCGCCTGGGGCCCGGACGGCATCGAAGCCTGTATCGCCGCCCTGTGTTCGAATGCCGCCGACGCGGTACGCAGCGGCTACAACATCCTGCTGATCACCGACCGCAAGGTCGACAGCGAACACGTGGCCATCCCCGCGCTGCTGGCTACCTCGGCCATACATCTGCACCTGATACGCGCCGGCCTGCGCACCAACACCGGCCTGGTGGTGGAAACCGGCTCGGCCCGCGAGGTTCACCACTTTGCGCTGCTGGGCGGCTACGGCGCCGAAGCCATACACCCCTACCTGGCGTTGGAATCGCTGGGCACGCTTCCCCAGCCCGAGCTCGCGGTCAAGAACTATATCAAGGCCATTGGCAAGGGCCTGAACAAGGTCATGTCCAAGATGGGCATCTCGACCTATATGTCGTACACCGGCGCGCAGATCTTCGAAGCCGTGGGTCTGAACTCCAGCCTGGTCGAAAAATACTTCACCGGCACCCCCAGCAACATCGAAGGCATAGGCATTTTCGAAGTGGCCGAGGAGGCGTTGCGCACGCACCGCGCCGCCTTCAGCAACGACCCGGTGCTGGCCAACGCGCTGGACGCCGGCGGCGACTATGCCTGGCGCGTTCGCGGCGAAGAGCATATGTGGACGCCCGATTCCATCGCCAAGCTGCAGCACGCGGCGCGCGCCAACAGCTACAGCACCTATAAGGAATACGCCCAGCTCATCAACGACCAATCGCGCCGCCACATGACGCTGCGCGGCCTGTTCGAATTCAAGGTCGACCCGGCCCGCGCCATTCCCCTGAGCGAGGTCGAGCCGGCCAAGGAAATCGTCAAGCGCTTCGCCACCGGGGCCATGTCGCTGGGCTCGATCTCGACCGAGGCGCACGCGACGCTGGCCGTCGCCATGAACCGCATAGGCGGGAAGTCCAACACGGGCGAAGGCGGCGAAGACGAGCTGCGCTACCGCGCCGAAATGCGCGCCGGCAAGCCCACCGTCAGGAAGGGCGACACGCTGGCCTCGTTCCTTGGCAGCGACCGCATCGAGGCCGACGTGCACCTTGCCGCGGGCGATTCGCTGCGTTCGCGCATCAAGCAGGTGGCGTCGGGCCGCTTCGGGGTGTCGGCCGAATACCTGTCCAGCGCCGACCAGATCCAGATCAAGATGGCGCAGGGCGCCAAGCCCGGCGAGGGCGGCCAGCTGCCCGGCCACAAGGTAACGGACTACATCGCCAAGCTGCGCTATTCGGTGCCCGGCGTGGGCCTGATTTCGCCGCCGCCTCATCACGACATCTATTCCATCGAAGACCTGGCGCAACTGATACACGACCTGAAGAACGTGAACCCGCGCGCTTCAATCTCGGTCAAGCTGGTGTCCGAGGTCGGCGTGGGCACCGTCGCGACGGGCGTGGCCAAGGCCAAGGCCGATCACGTGGTGATCGCC